>BNVF01000014.1 GCA_025997895.1 Spirochaetia bacterium | reverse complement strand
GAGATTTTACGCCTGTAAAACCCCTTCGGAGTACGGCCCGTGGGCCCGTTTCAAAGTTATGGTACCTTTTCAATTATTCGGCGAATCCGGTAATACGATATCCATAGCCGCCTTCGCTGACGGTATATCTAATCTACTGAATCTTTTGTTTTTTGTCAAGTAGGCAGGAGCAACAAATATACAGGAATTCCATAAAAACACAGGCAGAAGAAATTTAACCACGGACAACTCGGACATAAAAAATAAAATTTCAAAACAAAAGTCCGTGAGGGTCTGTGTGGTCAGTGGTTTTTTATTCTTCCTCAATTCGTCAATACCTGAAAAGCAGGCCAATATCAATGGCGTAGGTGCTCTGAAAACCGGGGTCAAGGCCGAGCTCACGGCCGTAAATGGCGCAATCAAGCTGCATAAAGCTCAGGTCCAGGCCGAAGCCCAGGGCGGGAAGAGCGTCGTTTATGCCAAAGCGGAGACTGAGCTTTTCCAGAACTACCAGTTCGGCGCCAAGGCCTACATTCAAAATGGGGTTTCGGGGAATGAGAGAGGCTAAATCAAAGAAATCCTGGTAATCCGCAAGCACGGTAAAATTGGAGATGTATTTATCCAGCCAGGTTGAACGTATCCGGTATTTCAAGCCCAGAGCGAGCCGGGGTTTTACCGTGGCGTAATGACTTTCATCAGGTTTTTCTTTATCATTGAAATCGTCCAATGAATGAAAGGTACTTACCACAGCCGGGGAGTAGGCGTCAAAGCAAACCAGGGCGGCGCTCAAATTCTCCGCAAAGGTATATTTTACTCCCAAATCAAAGCCAAGGCCCAGAACCGTGGTCAGGGGGGTTTTCCCGACATCATCAAATATCTCACCTGCATTGAAAATGCTGGATTCAAGATTGAGACCCATACGGTAAAATCCCTTGCCCAGAAAACCGGCATCAAGTACATGGCGCTCTTTGTTCAATATACGGTAAGAATATCCCCCAACCAAAAGCACTTCCCCGGAAACCATGGGCTTGAGCTTAAAGCCCGAAACGGTAGCATCGGCTTTTATCCGATTGAAAATACCAAGTCCCAGGCTGCGACCGACCCAGCCCAGCGAAAGGGGACCTCCCAAATCCATACCAGCCGCAAATCCCCGTTTATCAATAATACCGGAAAGATCCAGATCTTCCAAAGAAGAGGGATTGCTGAGGATCATATCCATAATCTCGAACAAGGGGCCATAGGTGTTGAGGGTTAATTCGGCTGCGCTGAATTCTTCTTTTACACCCACAAAAGCTGCAGGGTTGGTAAAAAGGGAATAAAAATCATCCGCAAGGGCGACATGGTTTCCTCCCAGAGCTGAAGAACGGGCCGAGGGCATTACGAAAGGAGCAAGAGTCTCCGCATACAGAGAAAATGCGCATAATAGAAAAAAATATAGACCGGCAAATATTCCAGGAAATTTTCGCATACCCACTCTTATAATCCATCCTTTCGCCATCAGGAATAATCTACCAAATTCAGCCCGCCTAAAATGTCTTTGAGGGAGCTGCTCAATTCCATTCCCTTGGTATCTGCGGCTTTTGCAAGCGCAATAGCGAGCTCCACCTGGGGGCCTGTCCCGGAGCCGTCAAAAGAATCGAGGTAGTCCTTGCTGTCGCTAACAGACTTTGCCTCTGCGGCAAGCAGCACCGCCGCCGCGATGGCCAGATCATCGGCGCTGGATTTTGCTACAAAAGCGTCAAACTCAGATGTTCCCGGAGTTGGCAGAATCTCTACCAGATTATCGCCGGCTGCGTTGAGATTATTCATACTGTTCAGTACATCCACTATCAAGTCTATGGCATTATCGGCGTTGTCCATCAATTCTGAAATATTCCCGGCCTGCTGCAGTAATGCAGAACCTATTCCAGAGGCATTGGCTGCCGCTTTAAGAGCCGCCGCCTGCAGGTCGCCGGCTTTATCGGAATCTGCATTTTGCGCTGCATCCTTAATGCGCTTTAATACTTCCAGAGACATATCCGGGTCATTTTCAGCCATCTCTATTAATTCATTTACATTGCCGGTAGTAACCGGGGGAATAAGCGAAGCGGGATCACGGGCAGCCCAGGGAGCAAGTGATGTGGAAAAAAACTGGCTGCAGGAAATGGCTGTTGCGAGCAAAAACATCGGTACAAAACCAAAAATCCAGATTGAATAGCGATTGATTTTTTTCATCCTCAAACCCCTTTCTCTATATTATAATCTATCCTTCTGTTTTTTTACAGTGTTTCAGAAAGAATCTCCGCCTCAGCGTCGGGTCCCTCATTATCTGCGTCAGCAGGTTTTCCTATTTTACAGCGCAGCACCGTTCCCGGTAAAGGCGCCTGTGGCGTGGGGCATAAAACCCGTAATTTGAGGTAATTTTCGGCAGTTCCCCTGCAATAGCCGGCAGGGGACGGATTTCCGCTTTCTATCAAGACTGTGGTTTCCCTGCCGACCCAGCGTTGCACATAGTTCCGCCTGCCTTGCCGGGCCAGTTCCAGCAGCGTTTCAAGGCGGCGGGAGGCGTCCCGCTCGCTCACCGGTTCCTTGAATGAAAAAGCGGGGGTGCCGGGCCGTTTTGAATAGGGAAAGGCGTGAATCCAGGCAAAGCCGGTATTTTGGCATAAAGCAAGGGTTTTTTGGAACTCGTTTTCGGTTTCGCCGGGAAAGCCGGTGATAATATCGCAGGCCAGAAAGGGATCGTCTTTTACCGAGCGGAAGAGCGCGGCCGCCTTTACAACAGCCTGGGGGTCATAATTCCGCCCCATCCTGGCAAGTATGGTTTCACTGCCGGATTGTATTGAAAGATGGAAGTGGGGCCGTATCCGGGGATTGGCCAGTACTGCGGCGAATTGCGCATCAACGCCGTCCGGGTCCAGGGATGAAAGCCGCAGACTGATACGGCTGGTTCCGGCGAGGACATATTCCAGCAACGCCCCCAGGCCGGCCCCGCTGTCCAGGCCGCAGTCCCGGTACTGGGTGATGTTCACTCCGGTAAGAACCGCTTCGGCACAGCCCCTGGCTTCCAGCGCCTGCAGCTGCGCCAGAATCTGTTCCGCGTCCAGGCTGACGCTGGGGCCCCGTGCAAGCCTTACCCGGCAATAGGTGCAAAACTTGTCGCAGCCATCCTGGATTTTCAGGAATCCCCTGGTATGAAAGGAAAAATCCCTGGGCGCAAAACGGAAGGCCCCCTCCCCTGCTGCAGCCTGTGGTGTAGTACGGCGGCTTTGATCCCAGCCGTTCATAAGCGCGCACAAGCCGGTGCTGCCTGTGGGACCGGCGTTGCACCCCGCGGTTTCGATGCCGACGGCTTCGTTCAGGTACCGGGGCAGATCCAGCAGGGCACTTTTGTCCTCACCCTTGAGCACAAAAAGCCGCCGCCCGCGATAGGGGGGCATGGTTGCCGTAAAAGCCGCAGATTCTTCCCCGGCACATTCGTCCACTATAGCGGGGGGGGCTTCCAGCGCCGCTATGGCCTCTGGCTCAAGTTGG
The DNA here is from genome assembly GCA_025997895.1 of Spirochaetia bacterium. Classification (GTDB taxonomy): domain Bacteria; phylum Spirochaetota; class Spirochaetia; order Treponematales; family Breznakiellaceae; genus WQXQ01. The sequence goes on along the minus strand of BNVF01000014.1, from coordinate 63,993 downwards.
GCATAACAGCCGGTAACTACCACGCAGGATTGGGGGTTATCCCGCAGGGCTTTGCGGATAAGCCTCCGGGCTTTTTGATCCGCTTTGGAAGTTACTGTACAGGTATTGATGATGAGAATGTCCACGGGGGTTCCGGCGGACTCAGCCCAGGGGACAAGGGGAAAACCTGCCTGCCTGAAAGCCGCAGCCAGGGCTTCACTTTCAACTTGATTAAGTTTGCAGCCTAAGGTATATACCGCAACTGAATACATGGAGCGCTAACGTCCACCCAGGGCCTGCCGGGCGCGTTCCAGGCCCCGGCGGGCGTCGGTAAGCTGGGAATTGAGGGAAAGGGCACGCTCGTAGGCGGTAACCGCATCGGCCAGATCGCCGGAATTTTCCTTGGCGTAGGCAAGCCGGGCCCACCAGGCGGCGTTTCCCGGCATCCAGTGAACCGCTGTGGAAAGGGCAATATCGGCATGGCGGAATCGTCCCAGCCTGATGTAAATCTCCCCGATAAAGTAATACACCATTTCGATACGCTGTCCCTCGGGCGCCAAACTCACATATTCCTGAAAATATTGCAGCGCCTCGTTGTTTTGCCCCTGGTAATAGTAAATTTCCCCCAGGATTTCGGTAATTCTGGCGTCGTAACGGCTTAAAGCGCGGCCGGCGCGGGCAAAACGCAGGGCATCCCCGTAGCGGTTCAGCCTGAGCAGACTCCAGCACAAAACCACGTGGGATTCCAGATTGGCGGAGTTGGCTGTGATTTCTTCACGGCATATCTGCACCGCCCGCTCGTAGTTACCCGCCCGGTATTCAGCCAGCGCATCGGGACGGTTTTGAGCATAGACGGCAAAACCGGTAAGCAGCAGCAAACAGCCTGTAAGGCGAATAATCCTCATAACGCGGAACTTTTTTCAGTCATGGTACAGCGTCCGTTAAATACACAACCGGTCTCCATAAAAATCTCAGGGGCTGTTACATTGCCTATCAGTTTCCCGGTAACGGTTACCTCAACCTTTTCGGCGGCAGTTACATCGCCCTTCACCTGACCCCGGACAACCACCCTGGACGCGTTGATATTGGCGTTCACCACCGCTTCTTCATCGATCACCAAAAGCCCGCTGGCGCTGATTTCCCCGGAAACCTTTCCCCGGATAAGAAAAGGCTTCTCAAAATTGAGGGTCCCGGAAAACTGTATGTCAGGAGACAAAATAGTGTCAAAATCCGCATCTTCCAGAAAATCGTTATGTACATCGGTCATTGGGGTATTATATAGGGAATGAGGAATGAGGGACAAGAGGGCGTAATTGTATAACCATTTCCCTTATGCTCGCTGCAGTATATACTACTTTATGCCTGGCCCTGTGGCTATTCTTGATTTTCCCTTCTTTACCTTGGAATACCGGGACGGGGTTTTTGCGCGGCTCATTCCAGCTGACGCCAAAGACCTGGGCGGGGGGCTGTTCCGCCAGGGCGGGAAAACCTGGGCGCTGCCGGAGGACGCTGCGGCGCTGGCGGAAGAAATCGTCAAAGGCAGGCCATTGCTCTCCCTGCTCAACCGGGGGCCCAATCCATTGATCAAAAAAGGGCCGCGCCTTGCCCTGGATGGCGAGCGGCTCATGGAACTAAACGCGGTGCGGAGCGCGGTATTGGCGGCGGGCTCAGTGGGAGCGGGGCCAGTAACTATGGAATTGCGCCGCCTTTCGCCGGAAACGGCGGGGTTACCTAAAGCGGAACTGCTGTTAGAGGGCCTTCCCCATCACCGGCTCTATCAAAATGTCATCTACGAAATAATAGACCAGGCGGTGCTGCGGGAATTCGTCCGGTCAGGACTTGCCGGTTCTTCAGGCGGTGAGTGTTACACGCTCAGGGGCGAGGACATCCCCGGTTTTGCGGAAAACCACGGCACGCTGCTGTTCCGCTTTGGAGACGCAAAACTGAAGGAGCTGCTGGCCGAAGATTCTGTTTTTGTAAACCCCAAAAAACTTTCCCTTGTTTTGGGAGCTGTTCAGGCAAAGCGGCGCGGCGCGGGTTCAGCCTGGGCTTTGCCGCTGTTGCGCTACGGTGAACGCCGCTACCCGGCGGAAGAAGTTTCATTGCGCATGGATAGGGAGTACGTTCTGCTTGAAAAACAATGGGTAAAGCGGGAAGACCTGGAGGCGATTGGCCTTTTGCCCCTCGGTTTTTACGCCGGGGGCGTTCCTGTCGAAAAAATCAAACTGAAACCGGGAGAACTGCTCCGCCGGGGCGGCGAACGGTTTGCCGGCCTGTTCAGCGATATGGAAGCGAATACGGAACTCGCCCTTGAGCGGGGAAGCAGGGAAGAGGTGTTTTTTTCGCACCTTGAGTTTCTGCGCGCCTGGGGAATATCCGGCGGAATTGCGCATAACGGACATCGGGAGCAGGCGGCTTTTCTTTCTTCCTGGCTGCAACGGCCTGGCGGCGCGGGTGTTCTGGCGCTTATGGAAAAACGTTACTACGAGCTCTATTTGCCGCCGTTTCTGCCGGAGCTCAAGGCAGGCGCGGTTGGTCTGCCCGGCGCTGACCGGGAAAACCGCAGGACGCCAGTGCGTATCGCTTTTTATGAGGACCTGCCCCTGAGCCCTGTTGATATACGGAGTGGGACAGACATACTCGTTCTGGTTGAACCTGAAGAAATTGCGGATAACGAACAAATTTTTTCGCATCTGCAAAACATCAAGGCTGATCTGGTACTAGGCATTTTTTCCGATGTTCGGGAATTGTCCCATGGTCCCGCCGCCGCAAAAGCGCGGAATCTGTTCGGTATAAAAGAGGCGGAACTTGTCCCCTATCTGATACGGGACACGGGGCAGGCTATGATACTGCCCAAATTTGAATTTTCCCCGCCGCAGATACTCCGCAGCCCCATTGGTCCGCACCCAGCCCTTTCAGACGGCCCATCCGGCGGGGTATTGGCCGGACTTTTCAAATACGTCGTAACGGAAAAATTCGCCGGACTTTCGGGGCCTTCGCTCTACTCTGAACTTGCCCTGTTCAAGACTGAGGGGCAGCCGGCGCCTTTTGTCCCCCTGCGGCTCCTCAAGGGCAGCCTTGACATTGAGCGCATGGCCGTTGAAGAACGCGCTTTTTTTGTGCATTGGCGGGGTGAATTCCGCAAGGGGAAAATTATCAAAACAGGGGAAGGGTACATCCGTATGTACGCCCGCGAACTTTGCCTTTTTGCCGGAGGGGAAAACGAAGCGTCCGCCAATTTCAGGGAGATGCTCAGGCTTTGGGAGAGTTACGGCGAAATTTTTGACGACCTCAATGATTACCTTCCACGCTGGCTTGTAGATTTCGCATTTGTGTACGAAATTGCGAACAACGTCATTCAGCTGCTCATGCCCCTTGCCCGTAATTGCAACGATCCCATGTTATCTGACATTTATATCCACCATCGCTTTATTGAACAAAATAACAGCATCAATTTTAGCGATATAAAACCACTAATACCAAAAGTATTAACAAAAAGCGTATTCTTCAACCAGGAGCGTTCCCTTGCCGGACAAACCCGCTTTTCGGCGCAAAGTCATCTCCTTGCAAGGGACGTGGAGTCAGTGGTCAACGCCGTTGACCGTTATCTGCGCGAATCGTTTCACATCAAGCTCTTTGAATTCTTCTACCCCCAGGTGTACGATACTGAAAAGCGCGAAGCCTTCGACAATATGGAACGGGCCGGCCGTTCCTCGTACAGCATCGAAGGTTTGCGCTTTTCAAAACACGCGCCCCTCACCAGCTTTCTGGAGGATATTTTCCTGTATACCGAGTATAACTTCAAACTTAAAAACGGCCTTGATCTGAAAGGCAAAACGCCGCCGCTGGGCGAAACATGGAAACGCATAGCCGACACTGCCCTTGGTCTGGAAGACATTGTCCCCTCTCCGCCCAGGCCGCTTGCGCAAAGGGTATGGATTGCGGCGGCAGTTGCGCCCCTTGACCGCACGGAATCCCGTACAAGTTTACCGCCCCAGTCATCCGCGCCGCCGCAAATTAAACTACTCGATTATCGTCTGGAAAAAATCCGCGGCGATTCAGATGCGGTGCGGGATCTGCTCAAAATTGAGGATGACAGCCAAAATACGCAAGCCAATCGCGCTCCTCCGCAGCCCGGTACCTCGGTGAGAAATAACGGGAGAAAACCTACGATAAGTAGTTTTCTAAAAAAACTGAGTAAAACCGAACGGGAAGTCTTGAAATTGATAGCCGACGCAGGGGAAAAGGCCGGCGCTGCGGCAAATATCCAGGCGGCGCTGGAAGCCCTTGCCAGAAAAAACAACACCATGCCGGCGCTGCTCATCGACAAAATCAACGCCGTCTTTCTGGAACTGCTCGGCGACCTGTTGATTGATACGGTGGACGAAAGACCCCTGATTCAGAGAGAATATGCAGAGGAGCTAAAAAAATTGCTGGGAGGCGGCCCAACCGGGCAGGGCTAACATGAGCGTACCAAAACGGCTAAGCGCGGCGATTCTCAATTCACTGTCGGCGGGGGTGGCGCCCCGGCTGGGGCTGGAGTATATTGCCGTGGGGCGGCGGCGGGAAATTGAAACCGTGCTCAGAGACCTGGAAAACCTGGGACAGGGCGCGGCGAGTTTCCGCTTTGTTACCGGCAGATATGGCAGCGGCAAGACTTTCTTCCTGCAGGCGATACGCAACTACGCTATGGAAAACGACTTCCTGGTTGCAGACGCCGACCTTTCCCCTGAAAAGCGATTCACCGGCTCGCGCCGGGCGGGGCTGGAAACCTACCGCGAACTGGTGTCCCGGCTTTCTTCCAAACTCAGACCCGAAGGCGGCGCCCTGGAATCTATTCTGCAGCAGTGGATCAACTCGGTCAAAATGGCGCTTATCACTGATGGCGCTTCACCTAACGATGACGATCTGCTTCCCCTGCTTGAAAGGCGCATTTTCCAGACCATAGCGCTAATGGAAGACTATGCCCATGGCTTCGACTTTGCCGCCGTTATTTCAACCTACTACCGCGCCTACACCGAAGGCGATGATGAAAAAAAACACGCCGCCCTTAAATGGCTGCGCGGAGAGTTTGCCACCAGAACCGAGGCAAAGGTGCTTCTTCCGGTAGGTGAAATTATCACCGATGAGAACTGGTACGAGTACCTCAAAGTCCTCTCGGCCTTTGGTTTCCGCATTGGCTACCGGGGCTTCATCATCTTTTTTGACGAATGCGCCAACCTCTTCAAAATCGCCAATCGCCAGTCCCGGGAAAATAACTATGAAAAAATTCTCACCATGTTCAACGACGTAACCCAGGGAAGAACCGAGGGACTGGGTATCTACATGGCGGGCACTCCCCAGTTTATCGAGGATGAACGCCGGGGGCTTTTCAGTTACCCGGCCCTGCGCAGCCGCCTTATAGACAGCCGCTTTGTGCGGGAAGGCTACGCCGATTTCGCCAGCCCCATACTGCGTATGGCCCGCCTGAGCCACGAGGAAATTTATCTGCTCCTTGAACGGTTACGCGACATTCATGCCGGCCACTACGGCTACGAGCCCTGTCTTGAAAAACGGGAGCTTACCGCCTTTATGGAACTTGCCTTTTCCGTCCCCGGCGCGGATGAGTTCATCACACCCAGGGAGATAAGCCGGGACTTTATCGGCCTGCTCAACATACTCCATGAAAACAAAGACACCGACTTTGACACCCTGGTCTACCGTGACGGGTTCACCGTGAAGGGCTTTGCTTCCGCCGCGGATTATGCGGAATTTGACGTGTAAAGAAATTCCCCTTTCATTTCACTTAATCTCCGTCAAATTACCCGGGTTCAGTATTGCCGCCGAGCCGTCACCGCGCTGGGTGAGCAGTGCTCCCTGCTGGATCGTTACCGAGGCGTTGGGGTGCAGGTTTATCACGGACTTGGCCTGCAGGCTTAGATTTGCATCGAAGCGGCCAAGGTTCAGGCTGTTGTCGGCAAGGTTTACTGTGATGGCGTAGAGATCGCTGCCGTTTACCCAGAGCAGGCTGCCGGGGTGGAGGTCGTCGTCGCCCTGTTTGGCCATTTCAAGACTGTTGTTGTTGATTTCAATAAGACGCACCGCGCCGTTGCCCTTGTTCTCGCCGGCAATGGCGAGTATCTTGCCGTTCAGGAAGGTAAGGCTCCGTACATAGACTGAGTCCAGCGGGGAACGTTTTAGTTCCTGACCGTTTGCGGGATCCAGGCGGACGAGTCTTCCCATCGTAGTGTTAGCCGATTCAATTATCGCGCCAATGACGCCGCGGCCCTGGTCTGCGTCCTGGTTGATTGCCGCCTGTTGATCCTCGGCTATGCCTTGCCGGTCCTGCTGGGCTTCGGTGGCTTTCTGCTCGGAGAAATCTTCCAGTTTTTGGGCATCATCGCGCCGGGTGTCAAGATTCTGTTCGCGCTGATCCAGTTCGCCGGATTTTTGATCCGCTTCCTGTTCGCGCCGGGCAAGATCGTCTTCGCGCTGTTTGGCTTCCTCGGGGGTGGTCTTGCCGGCGGCCTGATCATCCTGGGTCTGCTGCCGTTCCTGGGCGATTTGATCGCGCTCCTGGGTGTTCTGCGTGCGTTCCTGGGCTATCTTCTGTTCTTCGTCTTTGATGGCTTCACGCTCAACTGCGGCCTTCTGCCCAGCTTCGGCGGCTTCACGCTCCTTGAGATCTACCATGTCACGGCGCTGCTCAACGCCACGGTCGTCTTCTTTCCGCAGTTCTTCCACTACCCGGCCGTCGGAGATGGCGCTGGTATCAACCGAACTTAAGCCTCCTATACCCAGGGGGATGATCATGAGGGTTCTGCCGGGCCATTCGTCGTAGCGTATGGAAAGACCCGCCTTTTCCCTGGTCAGGTTTTCTATCACCGGCGCTTTGTAGCGGCCGGTAAAGTAATCCCAGTCGCCCCGGTACACGGCATTGTAAATAGTAACATATTCAGCTAACAGGGCGGCGTCACCGGCGCTGTAACCATAGGCTTCCTGTAAATAGCCCTGGATAATGGTTCTGAGGTTACGGACATGATCAACGCCGACATCAACGCCAAGGCCGAATATATCCGCGTCAAGTTTTGAACCGTCAGGGGCTGAAACGGAGTGAATGACAAAATAGCGGTTTGAGGTACCGGGCCGGTCGGTTCCGGCGCGGACAGCCTGCCCAAGGCCAACGCCTATTTGACGAATCTGCTCCCTGGTTTCTATGCGGGCATGGGGCCCCTCATAGTTAATAAACGTAACCGGGGGAAGGTCTTTTTGTAATTCTCCCTGGTCAACCTGGGCAAAAACCGTTCCCGCCGCATTTATCAAAATAAAGGAAAAAACGAAAGCCTTGTAAAACCGTCCTTTTGGTATCTCCATATATCACTCCTGTTGGTGCCTTTATTATAGCATAGTCTTGCCGGTCTTGCCATATACCAATTGCAAAAACTCCCTGGCAGCCGCCTTGTTCCCGCCGGGCCCCACGCAGGAGGGGCAGCCCGATTTGCAGGGACAGCGCGCAATGGCGTCTCTTATGGCGCCGAACAGTTCAACTGTGCGCCGGGAAAGGCTTTCGGCAAGGCCGGTGCCGCCGGGGTATTTGTCGTAAATATAGAGCGCAGGTACCCCAAAGTGGGGGTCCCGCACCCGCTCGGCAATGCCCAGGTCCCGGGGATCGCAGAGCAGGAACATAGGCGCAATATTGCGAATCAAGGTGCCTGCGCCGGAAAGCACCGCGCCGGTTTCCTGCTCGTCAAGGGCGGCAAGAGCCTTTCCGCCCGGGCTTTCGGGCGGAAAAAGCAGGGCCAGCGCCCTGGTCTGCATTTCTTCCTCGGGAAGATCAATGTCGCCGTAGCCGATGTTTTCGTGGGTACGGAAACGTATCTTCTTGAACTTGGCAACCTGGGAACGAACCAACACGTCGCCTAACACACCGGCGGGAAACTTTTCGTCTTCGGACAAAACTTTAATATCGGTCTTCACTAAACCATCGGTAAAATAATTCACCTCGGCTTCGCGTACCATGCATTTACGGTTTTCTATATCCAGTGCTTCCACCATGTACTGCCTGCCCCGGTGAATATACACGGCGTTGACAAAGATGAGCTCCTTGGCGCTGGGGCGGTCCATCTCGCCTATGACGGAATTCCTGCCCTGGGTAACATCAATAATCACCACGTTGTCCGCAGTGGCGGAGCGCAGGCTGATTCCCTCGGCAGGGAAGGAACGATCCGCCCAATGCCACTTTTGTCCGGTATGCCGCACTATGCCCGCTTCTTCCAAAAACTCAAGGGCGTCCCGGGCAGTATTGCCAAAGGGATCGGTGCTTTGACTATCCCCGCCTTCAATGGCTTCGTCAACAAAGGGCAATTCAAAACAGGCGCACTTTACATGGTCGGTAAGTATGTAGGGATTGTTCGGGTCTATGCGGCCCTCTTCGGCGCTTTTGCGGAAGAACCAATCGGGGTCACTCATAATAAACTGATCCACAGGCGCGGCGGAAGCCACAAATACCGAGACCGATGTCCCGCCGCGTCTGCCTGCCCGGCCCGACTGCTGCCAGAAACTGTTAAAGGAGCCGGGAAAGCCCGCCACTACCGAAGCATCAAGGCCGCCTATATCAATACCCAGTTCCAGGGCGTTAGTTGAAACTACCCCGTGAATAGTACCATCCCGCAGGCCCCGCTCAATTTCCCGGCGTTCATTGGGCAGGAGTCCGCCCCGGTAGGCTTCCACCCGTATCCGGGAATTGTCGGTGTAAATATTTGCAAGGTCCTCGTTCACATAGGAAGCTGCCACTTCGGTTCTGATACGGGAATGGGCAAAGAGTATGGTTTTTATTCCCGCCCGCAGCAGGGCCAGCATCCAGCGGCGGCTTTCGGTAACCACCGAGCGGCGTATGCCCTGCACCGAATCCACCAGCGGCGGGTTGTAGAGGATGATGCGCTTTTCGCCCCTGGGCGCGCCGTTTTTATCCACCAGTGCAACCGGCTGGCCAATGAGGGCCTCCGCCAGTTCTCCGGGGTTGGCAATGGTAGCGGAGCAAAGGATGAACTGAGGGCTGGCGCCGTAAAAAGCCGCTACCCGGCGCAGGCGGCGTATCACATTGGCAACATGGCTCCCCAGCACACCCCGGTAGGCGTGGGCCTCGTCAATCACGATGAATTTGAGCCGGGAAAAAAACTTGATCCATTTGGGATGATTGGGAAGGATACCGGCATGGAGCATATCGGGATTGGAAATAATGATGCGGCCTGAGTCCCGCGCTGAAACCCGCAGGCTTTCCGGCGTATCCCCGTCATAGGTGGCGATTTTAATGCGCAGATCGCCGCCCTCCCCTGTTGTCAGTTCATTCAGCTCAGACTGCTGATCCTGGGACAGGGCCTTGGTAGGAAAAAGATAGAGACAACGGGCGCTTTCATCCTGCAGCAGGGCCTGGAGGCAGGGCAAATTGTAGCAGAGGGTTTTTCCCGAAGCCGTAGGGGTTACAACAACCACATTTTTGCCTTCCCGTACCCGTTCCCAAACCTCGGCCTGGTGCGTGTAGAGCTGATCTATGCCCCGGCGGTGCAGGGATTCGGCGATACGCTGATCCAAATCCGCGGGAAAAGGGGCGAAAATTCCTTCCTCGGCCGGCAAAAGGCGGTTCACCACGATATTGGGGGCAAATTCGGGACTTTCAAGGATTTTAGCAAGGTTCTCACGGGCGCCCATAGGAACTCATTCTACCGGTAACAAACGAAATTGTCCAAGGCCTTATTCGTTGCGGAGGGGTTGGTTGATCTAAGGCAAAAGCAAGCAGATTTCCATGTGTAAGTATCGACAAAAACAAAACTTTGATATAAACTTATGAATAAAGGAGGAACGATATGTCCGAAGTATTATCTATTGTGCTGGGTGGCGGAAAAGGTACCCGTTTGTTCCCCCTGACTCAATCCCGGTCAAAACCGGCAGTCCCCTTTGGCGGAAAATACCGGCTGGTAGATATCCCCATTTCAAATTGCATCAACGCCAAGCTGCGCCAGATATATATTGTTACCCAGTTCAATTCAGCTTCCCTGCACCTGCACATAGGCCAGACTTATTTATTCGATACCTTCACCAACGGCTTTGTGGAAATACTGGCGGCGGAGCAGACATTTGAACACTCAGGCTGGTACGAGGGAACCGCCGACGCGGTGCGCAAGAATTTTCCCCATTTCCGAACCCAGAACCCTTCGTATTACCTGATCCTTTCCGGCGACCAGCTCTATCGCATGGATCTGGAAGATATGTTACAAAAGCACAAAGATTCAGGGGCGGCCATCACCATCGCCTGTACCACGGTCAGCAGGGAAGACGCCAGTTCCCTGGGCATACTCAAGGTTGATAAAAGCAACCGCATTACCGAGTTCATGGAAAAGCCCGGCCCCACCAAGGACATTACCGATTACCGCGCCCCTGCCGAATTGCGGACCGACAAGAATAAGGAAGATACCTTCCTGGGCTCCATGGGCATTTATGTTTTTAATGCCAAAGCAATGGAAGACTGCCTTTCCAATGAACTCACCGATTTTGGAAAAGAGATCATCCCTGCGGCCATCAACAACCTCAAAGTAAACGCCTACATTTTTGACGGCTACTGGGAAGACATCGGTACCATCAGGAATTTCTACGAGTGCAATCTGGAGCTTACCACCCTGAAACCTCGTTTCGATTTTTATGATGAAGAGCGCCCCATCTACACCCACATGCGTAACCTGCCGCCTTCAAAGATGAATTTCAGCAATATGAACCAATCCATTGCCGCCGAGGGTTGCATCATCACCAACGCGAATATCACCAACTCCATAGTCGGCATACGAACCCTCATTGAATCGGGCTCAAGCCTGAACGGCGTAGTATGTATGGGTGCCGACTTCTACGAAACCGAGGCGCAAAAAGCGCAAAACGCCGAGGCCCGGGTACCCAACGTAGGCATAGGCCGGGGCGCCATCATCAAAGGCGCCATCATCGACAAAAACGTCTGCGTTGGCGAAGGCTGCCGTATCGGTGTAGACGACATCAAGCGAACAGACGGCAACTACGGCCATTACTACATTGTTGACGGGATTATTGTTATTCCGAAGAACACGATCTTGTATCCGGGGACGGTGATTTAGCGGAAGGAGTTAGTTGGGAGTTGTTGGTTTGTAGTTCTTAAAGGAAGTACAATTTCAGCTCATAACCAATTCACCGGGGGCCGCTTCAGTTTCGCATAACGCCGCGTTTTTTCCTGAAAGCCTGATGTTTCCCTTTCTGCCGTCGGCGGTGAAAACCGTGCCGGCTATCCAGTTTTCGCCGAGTATGAGCTGCGAGAGGGGGTCTTCCAGCTCTTTCTGGATGGTGCGGCGCAGGGGGCGGCCGCCGAATTTGGGGTCCCAGCCTTTTTCGATGAGGATGCGCCGGGCAGCGGGCAGCACTTTCAGGCTGTAGCCCTGCTCGGCAAGGCGACGGGAAAGTTCAGCCAGTTCTATGTCAAAAATGGCGTCTATCTGTTTCATGTCCAGGGGATGGAAAACTACTACGTCATCAACGCGGTTGAGGAATTCAGGGTTAAAGAGACGGCGCAGTTCAGAGAGCGCCTGGGATTCGATTTCGTCCATGCTCAAGAGACCCGAGCCTGAGCCGAAGCCCAGCCGGGAATCCCGGGAGATTTCCCTCACGCCGGCATTACTCGTCATAATGATGACGGTATTGCGGAAGCTGACGGTATGGCCCAGGTTGTCTTTCAGTTCACCTTCTTCCATCACCTGCAAGAGCAGGTTGAATACATCGCGGTGGGCTTTTTCAATTTCGTCAAAGAGGATAACCCGGTAGGGGTTGCGCCGTATTTTTTCGGTAAGCATACCCCCTTCTTCGTAGCCAATGTAGCCTGGCGGCGCTCCGGTTAAGCGTGAGGCGTTGTGCTTCTCCATAAAGTCCGACATATCGATACGCACCAAAGATTCCTCGCTGCCAAAAAGGTACTCTGCAAGGCGCTTGGCAAGCAGGGTTTTACCCACGCCGGTGGGGCCCAGGAAGATGAAGGAACCCATTGGACGGCGGGGGGAAGAAACCCCTGCCCGAGAACGCCTGATTGCCGAGGATATCCGCCGCACCGCATCGTCCTGGCCTATCACCGATTTATGCAGTTCAGCCTCGATTAAAAGCATACGCTTTGATTCCTGCTCTTCCAAATGCATGAGGGGAATGCCGGTGGCTTCCGCCACAACCCGGCGCACATCGTCTTCGGCGACCTTGATCCGCTCGTTGCTGCAGAGCCGCTCCCAGGCAATACGGGCGGCTTCTACCCTGGCCTTTAATGCCCGCACCCTGTCCCGCACATCGGCGGCGCGCTCGTAATCCTGAGCGCTGACCAGGGCGTTTTTTTCCTCGGTGAGTTTTTCAATTTCAAGCTCTATACCGGCTATCTCCGGCGGCTCGTCATTATTTTCCAGTTTGCGCATGGCCCCGGCCTCGTCCAGAATGTCGATGGCCTTGTCGGGCATGAAGCGACCGGTGATATAACGCTGGGCAAGTTTTGCCGCCAGATTCACCGCCCCTTCGGTATATGTTACGTGATGATGATCCTCGTATTTTTTCTGAATACCCCGGAGTATTTCCAGGGTGTCATCAAGGTTCGGCTCTTCAACCAGCACTGCCTGAAAGCGCCGTTCCAGGGCCGCATCCTTTTCAAAGTGCTTGCGGTACTCCCCCAGAGTAGTCGCCCCTATGCACTGAATGTCGCCCCGTGAAAGACCGGGCTTGAGCATATTGGAAGCGTCGATGGTTCCTTCAGCGCCGCCTGCCCCGATAATCGTATGAATCTCGTCGATAAAAAGAATCACGTTCCCGGACTGGGTAATTTCCCGCATTATCTTTTTGAGCCGTTCCTCAAACTCGCCGCGGTACTTGGTTCCCGCCACTACCGATCCCATGTCAAGGGAAAGTATGCGCTTGCCCGCCAGCGCTTCAGGCACCGCATCGGACACCAAAAGCTGGGCCAGCCCCTCTACAATGGCGGTCTTTCCCACTCCGGGCTCACCCACCAGGACGGGGTTGTTTTTCGTACGCCGTGCAAGAATACGCACCGCCCGGCTGATTTCGGCCTTTCTGCCCACCACCGGATCAATCTTGCCCGCCTTTGCCAGCGCCGTCAAATCCCGTGAAAAATTATCCAGCGTGGGTGTAAGCACCGGATATGTGGCGGGCTTTACCCGCGGGGTGTGGCGCCCGGTTTCACGATCCGAACGCTGCTCCTGCCGTGGCCGATCCCGGTGAATATAGTAGGACGGATACCCGTCAACCGAAACAAACTCGCTTTCCGGTCTGGAAGGCGGCCGGTTAAAAGTAGTCTGCACCACCACCCGCAGCATATCCGAATCCACCGCCCGCTGATTCAGGTAAACCTGCACGCTGGAATCCTGTTCCCGCATGGCGGCGAAAAGCAAATGCTCGGTACCCAGGAAATCGCTTCCCATTGACCGGGCCTCCTCGGTGGCTGTTTCCAGCATGGTTTTAGTACGTTTTGAGGGGGGCACATCGCCATGTATCAATACGCCGGGAATCCGGGGAATAGCGCTTTCCAGGGTATGCCTGAACTCCACCAGGTCGATACGCAAAAATACCAGCGCCTTGCAGGCCGTCCCCGCCCCGTCCTTGAGCAGCGCGATAACAATATGTTCCGGCAGCAACTGATCCGAATTGAAGCGCCGCGCTTCTTCCTGGGCTTCGGCGGACAAAAGCCGCTGCACCCGCTGAGTTAAGCCTTTAAACACAGACACACCCCTCTTTTCCCGCTGTTTCAAGGATAACGGATTTATTCGATGGATTCAAGGGAAGGGATGTTGATAAACGGTAATTTGTCGCACTGTTGCATTATCGTACTATCACAAGCGAAGGAGCCCTGAATCCTGATTTGTCCCCGGGAGCGCACAGAAAATTTACTTGGCAGTCTGGGGCGGAAACTCACCCCTTTCACCTCGGGAATAACTCGGCTCAAGGGATGATTTCCGCCCCAGACCGCCCTTTAACATTTTTTCAAAGTGCGCTCCCGATTCACCCCGGGATTCAGGGCTCCTTCGCTTGCATTTGCCTGTTAATGTATACAGCAGCCAATTACCGTTTCCCTTCGCTGAGGGGGAATGGGGAGTTTTACTCCGTAAGGTGGAATGTGTCGCCCATCACGAGTAAAAAATAGTCTGCTAATGCAGCAATGGGGAGGGCTTGTGAGTTATTTTTTGCCCGTGGTGAATAGCACATTCCCTCTCTAGCGAAGGAAATGGTGATTTATTGAACAGTGTAACCAAACCACAACTGCAAATCGGGGTGGGCGGGGCAGCGGAGTGCTGAAAGTTTTCCGGCGCGCACTGCGGCAGCTAAAGCAGCCGCGCATTTTCTGCATACAGCGACATTCATTGGCGCTACACCGTGCTAAACTATTCAACCACACGTTTACACGTGCGTTTATATGGTGCCCCGCCGGAGCAGAACTCCCCATCCCCCAGCGAAAAAAATGATAATTTCTGGAAGGTGAAACATACCTCCCTACTGCAAAGCAGGGTAGGCGGAATAGCACCGGGCATGACTTTTTGCGACATCGAGAAAATGGGGTAACCGACCCCGACCTTCGTATCTGAGCCGTAGGCGAATGTACGAAGGCGTGTAACTAATGCTCTGGAGCAAACGGAATGCCCGGTGCTATTCCGCCTACCCTGCTTTGATGAGCGAGAGAATGTTATACAGTTCGACAAATTACCGTTTATCCCACACTACCACATCGCCCGTTTTCACCCCTGCCCGGGAGAACCATCCCTGGGGCGTTTCCAGCGCATAACGAACCGAGCGGCTTGATTTTACTGAATTAAGGTCATTGGGCTGCATATCCCTGATTTCCATGATCCTCCCATCGGAGGCGATAAAGGCGATTGAAAGGGGAATGAGCGTATTTTTCATCCAGAACGAAAGTACTTCGTCCCGCTCAAAAATAAAGAGCATACCCTGTCCGTCCGGAAGGCTTTTGCGATACATGAGCCCCTGATTGCGCTCTTCCTGAGTCCGGGCAATTTCAGCCTTCAAGACCGTAATCGCCGCCCCATCACGTTCAATACGAAGCTCCGCACTTGCAAGTCTCTGCGGCGCGCAGCCCGCAAACCTCGCGCAAACTACCAGCAAAAAAGCAGCAACCAAACGCCCGCCGCCAGTAAAAAACTTTTTTCTCATAACTCCCAAGTGCCCACCTAAAACTCATCCAAAAAATCCTGACGCTGCTGTACTTGCCGGGATTCGGTCAGGCTGGATTCGTTGATGATATCGTTAAATACCCGCTTGTCGATATATTTGACCGTCAAGGGCCGCTCTATGGCTACTCTGGTATCTTCAGTTTCCCAGACCGTCTCTTTGGGATCAAGGTAAGAGGGGGCGCCGTATTTGGCGGTAAATGTGGTAAATACCGAATAATGATCCATGATTTCGGTGTTGAGGGAAAAGGCCATGATAAAGAGCCGCCCGTCCTGAAGCTGAAAAAAAGCGCGCCGCACAAACGAGGGGCCGGTGGTCTCTACCAGGTTCTGCTCCCTGGAAGGGAGAAAGGACACGTCCCGGTCGCCCCGGAAATTAAACAATCCGTCTTTTAGCAGATTAGCTTTCAGATCATCAAGACTCATGCCCAGACTGAGTTCCCGGAAACGCCGGGGCAAGTCCGGCTGTTCCTGGGCGCGCAGGAACGCCGGCAACAGGAGAAAAAATCCCGCGAGACAAAAAAGCGCCGGGGTTTTACCCCAAAAAGTGTTTTTCCACATCGCTTATAATATCGGCTGCTTTTTTCATATTTCTATATGATTGCTTTGCGCTCTCAGGTTTTTATACCGGCTCAGATCGATCTCAAAGATGTTTTTGTATCTCCTTTACCCGCCCCGCAAGTTCCTCCGGCGAAGCAAGCTTGTCGCCGGACAGGGATAGTTCAAACTGGCTTCCCCAGGACTTGCCATCCTGGTATTTGGGTACCAGATGAAAATGCACATGGGGATAGGTATCGCCAAAGGCGGCGTAGTTGATCTTTCCCGGGGAAAAGGCTTCGTACAGCGCCTTGGCCGCTCGGGCCATATCCCGGCTAAAAGCTTCAAGCTCCCCAGGCTCAAGCTGAAACAGCTCGGCTTTATGATCCTTCAGGGAAAGGATACAGCGCCCCCGGTAAGCCTGATCCTTGGTCAACCACAGGTTGGAAACATCCAACTCCGCTACTTTCACCGCAATATCTTCGGCGCTGGTACAATAACGGCAATTTGCATCTTTCATAATTCACTCCTATATGCGGCGAACCGCAATTCCAGAACAAGCTTCTCATATTCTTCACCAGCAGGCAAGAGCCTAAGGGAGCGAGTAATATCCCCTCATTTTGAAAATAGTTTCCGCCGATAATTGAAACGGAGGAATATATGGTGCGGAAAGGCCATTTTTTGTTACTGCTTTTGGGCGCTTTGCTGGGTTCGCCCCTTGCGGCGGCGACGGTTTCTTTTATGGTGGTAGAGACCGGGCTGCCTGTTGAAGCGGGGGCCAATCAATATTCGGGGCTCTGGGAAAGCGGCCTGCTGGATGTGTTTTTTGAGGCCGGGCATATTGTAAGTAACGCTCCGGTATTGCGCCTGTATGAAAAATCCATGGAAGAATTTCCTGAAGAGGCCAGGGAAGAATTGAATGGGGCGGTGGAAGGAGGGGCGGAATATTTTATTCTTGCCATGCTGGACTATGACGCCGCGAATCTTCAAAAGCCCCGGAATATTTCCCTGCGTTTGTTTAGAACCAATCCCTATAAAAAACTCTATGAACAGCAATATGCGGATCAGGCTTCCAGAACTCTAAAAGATGAATACGATAATCTGAAAAAAGTAGCCAGGGGACTGGTTTCCCATTTGAATGATCGATAGTAAAGAAAGAAAAAGGAAAGACGGCGTATGAAAATCAAAATTATAACGTGTATAACGGCGGTTTTATTGCTTACAGGCGCTTCGGTATGGGAAGGTTCCGGGGCGGTGGCTTCCGGAGGGGAACTGCCGGGGACGGGTTATTACGCGGCGACCAATTCTTTTCCAAAAAATACGGTGGTGGATATTACCAACCTTGAAAACGGCAAGAGCATACGGGTAATTGTGGCCGCCGGCCTTGATACTCCGGGACTGCTGGCGCTTGTTTCAGGCGAAGCCGCCGGAATAATTGGCCTGAGCAGCAGCTCCATAGGCAGGATACGCATGAGCCAGCCTTCTGATCCTATTGCCTTTTCACGTTTTACCGACGGGCAGGCAGCGGGTATACCCGACTACGACTCCGGGGCGGTGAATACCGCAGTGAATACCGAAGAATCGGTGTACACCCCGCCAGGCGGGACGTCTCCCGGGCATGTTGACAGCTCAGTCATGAGCGAAAAAGACGCAGCGCCTGTTGGGGAAAAGGACAAGGCAGTCTCCTCTGTGTCCGGCAGAACGGTTCCGTCTTATACGCCGGAGCCTGAGTGGGAAGAAGGGGTTTACCGTGACATTGTGGATCTGAGCGATACTTACAGTCCGCCGCCGGCAAATGCGGACGAAGGTATAACACGGGAAACCGCGCCTGCCCTGGTAGTGCCCGACGAACCTGCGGCCGCCGAGCCGGTTGAGTCTATCGCCGCTCTTGAGCCGGAACGACCCGCTCCTGACGCAGCAGCTCCTGTTCCGCCGGCTGCCCATGAAGGATATGATTATTCCCTGACGCCCGCTGAAGAGCGGCCGCCTGAGCCGTATGCATCCTACGACATCAATCCTGAAAACATCATTCCCGAGATTGCAGAAGGGGAATCGTTCGATTTAGAATCCCCTGTCAGTTACACGAATATTTCTGATATTCCCTTTGAGTCTGCGGAAAGAAGCAATCCCGCAACCGCACCTTTCTCGATACCCCTTGTCAGTAATCTGGAACGGGGAAGCTATTATGTGCAACTTGGGGCGTACAGCAGGGTGGAACTTATTGAGCCGGAAATCAGCCGTATAGACACCGGTTACCCCCTGACGGTTTACAACGCCGGCAGCGCGGACAGACCCCTGTACCGCATACTGCTGGGGCCCCTGAACCAGGGCGAAAGCGGCGCGGTACTGCAGCGATTTAAGAGTATCGGGTATAAGGACGCTTTTGTGCGGAGCTATTAGTGTTTCTTTCGCTCTTACTCGCGTAAGGCCGTTGAAAACTAATTACTCAATCGTGGTGCCGGTAAAATCCCCGCCGGCGAGTATCTTCCGCAAGTTCTCCAGATTCTTCCCTGCCGCGCAGATCACCTTGAGGCCGATTTTGGCCGCATGGCGGCTTGCCACCGGATCAAAGGGGACGTTTTTGCCCGGAACCCACTCGTCCCCCACCATAGCACGAAAATCGGCCCAGGAGATGCGGTCAATAGGCTGCGCGTTGGGGTTCTTTTTGGGATCATCGGTATAGACTTTTTCGATATTGGAGAGATTTATCACTGCGTCGGCCTGGAAACGCTCGGCAAGGAGCACCGCGTCGTAATCTGAGGAAAAGCCCGGCTTCCAGCCTGCGGCTACCAGCACCCTGCCGGTAAGGGGATCTACCTGGGTAGGATCAATAACCACGTCCTGGCCGCACCATTCCCCCATGACCGCTTTTACCAGTTGGGCGTTGAGTCTGGTAGCCATCACGCCGATCCAGTCCGCCGCATCGTCCCTGGCGCCTGCACCGCTTACCGCCCGGTACGCCTTTTGCCAGGCACGGGCCGGCCCGCCGCCGCCTACCACAAAAATAAAGCGCCGCTTTTCATCGCCCTCGATAAAAGAGCGGATAAGCGCGACAAAATCTTTTAAAAATTGCTCATCAACGCCATCAGGAGCAACAATTGAGCCACCCAAGGAAATTACCGTCACCATATTCCTCTCCTTCTCATTACCCGAAATGTTATTGTACATAGATGCCGGTAATTGTTATATCCCCCCAGAGACTGGAATAGGATTCAAGCCCTCCTGCGGCCTCTTCCCAAAGATTTTGCAGCGAATAGGAATGGGTATGGGTTACGGGACGTCCTCGGGGATCCATTTGGGAAAGGTTGATTTCTCCCCGCGAAAAAGCTATGCGCTGGCTGTCCATGTTGCCAAAGTAGTAGCTTGCCCGGTCCTGGCGGATAATATACGAAGGGGGAACCGCGCCTGCGCCCATAGCAGGGTCAACCGGCACCCAGCCGAAACCATCGATCCAGAACTCCGCCCAATAATGGCGCATAACCTGCCGGTTCCGGTTCACCAGGACACCGGCTACCGGTACGCAGGGAACGCCGGCGGCCCGGACCAGGGCGCAGTAGAGCAGAGCTGCAGTGTAGGAGTCGGCCTGTTTGGAATTCAACGCCGCGATGGCGCTGCCTGCGGGCAAAATTTCGGCCTGTACGCTCATTTCCCTGATAAACCACTCGTAGATTTGCTGGGCTTTGATATAGGGGTTGCGCTCCCGCCCCAGTATGGCGGCGGCCTGGGTTTTGATATCCTGGTCGTCAGCGGGAACCAGAAAACTGCCCTGGGTGTATACGCCGGCCAGCGGCGGCGTATCTTCCTGCCGTATCGACTGGGGACGCAGGTTTGTCTCCTGGGCGTACACCTCAACATTAAAAGAAAGATTTATTTGCGCGTTACTGTTAGGCGCCATGTCATCAAGTTTGAAGAGACTGGTTCCCCGGTAATTTTCCACAAAGGGCTCAATGTTACGGGAAACGAGACTCAGGTTCCGCTGGGAAGGGGAAACAGCGGGCTGAGGTACCCAGAGGTAGAGGGTGTTGGGCCGCTCGGCGGCGCTCACTTTAACATCTACCGAATAGCTGAAAGTATAACTGCGCTTGTCCTTAAAGGTTTTGATACCCGGCTTTCCGGTAACATCAAAAAAGAAGGGGCGTGAATTGCCCCTGCCGGTACGGATTTCCAGGTTGCCGCTCACTGCGCCGTCAGGCAGGCGCAGGCGGATTTCCCGTTCGTTCCAGAATTCATAACCGAATTCAGCGTCTGCTACCTCGATAAATTCATGCGCCTTTGCCTCCGCCGGAGTAGATGAGTGGGTTTCCGAATTCCAGGTGAAAAAGACGCCCCCCCCTTCGCGGGAGTTACCAAAGTTGTTGCCGGTTATGGTTACAAGCGAGCCTGTCGCGGCTGACTGGGGTTGTACCGAAATGATTCGGGGCTCAAGGCCGGTGTTATCGCCCTCAGCGGGCCTGGGCAGATGCGCCAGATTGGAAAACAGGGCGCTGTTGCTTTTTCTGTCCTTCACATATACATACACCAGCCCGGATTCCCCAAACTCCGGCGCCCGCACCGCGATAAGGTCGTCCTGCCAGTTCAGGTACGATGAATTGGTCGGCGAGGTTCCGGCAATGGTTACATAGGACTCGTCACGCTCCTTCCCAAAGTTCTTGCCCCGAATGGTAATGGTTTCTCCCATTCTGCCGATTTTGGGATAAATAGAATCAATAACCGGATTTTTTGATGTACAGGAAAAAAAAACCAACAACAGAAAGGACAATGCGAAAATCTTTGCTACGGAAGCAAAAGCGAATCGATGAGTTTTCATTCGCGCTTTAGTGGCCGCCCTGCGCGGTAACGCCGGGAGTCTCTGCCTGCGGGACATCTTTGTAATCTCTCATAGTCAGCATAATTTCGATGCGGGCCTTGTCAGCTTCTTTGGACGGCCCCAGGGGGAAGAAATAAATGGGCTCGTCAAAATCAATGGGGATGGTCTGCATCGATGTTTGATAACGGACCCCCTGGTCAGGGATCTCCATCCATATCTGTCCCTGGGCTACCAGTATGCTCTGACCGTCCCGGCGCAGGTACGGGGTAAACTGCACCACTACCACTATATTGGCGCCTACCAGTTTGATGCCAACCGGGCTGCCCGACATGGTTATACGTTGATGGGTCTCGTTCCAGATCACCACCTGATTCTGCTCAATTACCCGCGCATCAATATCCAGCACTACCTCCCGGCCCCGGAACCCCGGAGGTTTTTCCCCGGCCGCCGGTTCATCGGCATTTACCGCAGTGTTGGCTATAAGTAAAAAGAAGGCGCCGAACAGGCGCAGTCCACGGCGCATATTCAGGGTTGTCTCCTGCCCGGAACATTCCGGGAATAATCGGCGGCCCTGAGTATGGCCGGCTCGCCGGAGCTGATAAAATTCCTGCTTTCGGGCAGGCGCAGGATCAGAATATCCCCGCCGCTGTCAACACTTCCCAGGTATTGCAACACACCGTTCATATCTGAGAACGGCACATTCTCAGGCGCCAGATCTTCCTCGGAAGCGAGTATCATGTCCGGTACGGGAACGCTCTGCACAGGGCGGCGCAGCCACAGCGCCGCCAGGGCGACAAAGATCAGCACTGCGGCAGCCGCTGCTGCGGGCAGGGGAATGGCAATGTTACGCCGCCAGATTGACCGCCGCCTCAAGGCCGCACTGTCAGGGACAAAACAGTGCCCCTCAATATTCCGCCAGACCCGTTCTTTTGCCGTTTCCATACGCGATACCTGCGCCCCGCTTCCGGCCGCTGCCGGCTCCAGCGTTAAGCTTTCGGGCGCTTCTGTAACAGACTTGAAAATTTGCCGATAATTTTCAAGCCGACTCCGGCATTGGGCACAGTCTTCAAGATGGTTTTCCATCTTTTCTTTCCAGGGCGAGGGTAGTTCCCCGTCACGGTAGACTGAAAGAATTTGACGATCAGGACACATTTTTACCACCTTGCAACAAAGCGGAAAGCCGCTCCCGGGCTCTGAATACCCGGACTTTAACATTTCCTTCGCTAATACCAAGAACTCTTCCAATTTCTTTATAATTCATTTCGGCATACTCTTTTAAAACCAGTACCATACGCAAATTTTCAGGCAGTTTGTTCAGGGCTTCCTGCACTTCCGCCCTGGTTTCCTGTTTGATAAGCTGCCCCTCACCGGTCTCCTCTTTTCTAAAATCCTCCCGAAAAGCCCGCTGATAGGCTTTTCGTTCCCGTTCTTTTCGTTTCGCATAATTGAGTGAGGCATTTTTAACTACCCTGATGAGCCAATATTTAGCCTCCTCCGGGTTTGGGAAAACCATATTTTTTTCATACAGGCGAAAAAAGGCGTCCTGGCACAGATCCTCCGCAGCTTCATCAGTACCGGCGATATGGTACGCAACCCTGAACAGGATAGGGAAGGCCGAGTCATAGAGCTTCCTGAATTCATCCTTTTCTTCTCTATTTGAAAACAAGGCTTTTCCTTAATCGTTACAAGTTCGCTATAAGCGGCGCCAGGCGGTTCCGCCGGGCCCGTCTTCCAGTATTATGCCCCGCTCTTTAAGGCCCTGACGTATGGCGTCGGCCTTTGCGAAGTCCTTTGCTTTCTTGGCCGCCGCCCGTTCGGCAATCAGCCCTTCAATTTCCCGGGCCAGGTTCTCATCTTCGGCGGGTTTTTTCTCTGCAAGGGCGGCCTCCAGCCCCAGGGCCAGTACTCTGTCCATGTCAAACACCGCCGCCAGCGCCGCAGCAGGATCCACCGTATTGTCCCGCAGCAGCCCCCAGAGCTCCGCCAGGGCCCGGGGCGTGGAAAGATCGTCTTCTATCGCCGTATTGAACGTCTCTAAATACTTTGCCGCGCCTGCACTGTTTGCCGCCGCGCTGTCCGGGGCGTCGGCCTTATCAGCCAGGGCGTGAACTTTGTCCAAAAGCGACTTCCGCGCGTTTTTGGCTCCCTGCAAGCTATCCCAGGAGAACTGCAACTGGCTGCGGTAATGGCCGCTCAGCAGAAAATAGCGGTAATCCAGGGGATCATAGCCTTCGTCTATCAAACTTTGCAGGGTTAAAAAGCCGCCGGTGGATTTGGACATTTTTCCTTTATCAAGCACCAGAAACTCGTTATGCAGCCAATAGCGCACCCAGGGCTTTTTCCCGGTTGTGTCGCCCGGGGGATTGATGGCGGCCTCGCTCTGGGCTATTTCGTTGGTGTGGTGAATGGGGATGTGATCGATACCCCCGGCGTGAATATCAAACTGCTCCCCCAGGTACTTCATGCTCATGGCCGAACATTCAATATGCCAGCCCGGATAACCCCGCCCCCAGGGACTGTCCCAAACCAGGGCCTGATTTTCAAATTTGCTTTTGGTAAACCAGAGCACAAAATCGTGGGGGTTGCGCTTGTTTTCGTCTACGCTGGTCCGGGCCCCGGCCTTGAGATCATCCATACGCAGCAGGGCCATCTCGCCATAGGAGGGAAATTTGGTAATGTCAAAATAGAGATTGCCACCGGCCACATAGGTAAAACCGTTTTTTTCGATACGTTCAATCAGGGCGATCATTTCGGCGATGTGTTCCGTGGCCTTGCAAACCACTGTGGGCCTGACAATATTCATACGCCCGGTATCGTTGAAAAAAGCCTGGGTATAAAAATCGGCGATTTCCAGAACGCTTTTGCCCCGTTCTTCGGCGCTTTTTACCATTTTGTCATCGCCCTCGTCATTGTCGCCGGAAAGGTGCCCCACATCGGTAATGTTCATCACATGAGTTACCTCAAACCCGGCCCGGCGCAGGGCACGCACGAGGATGTCATGAAGCACATACGCCCGCAGATTCCCAATATGGGCGTAGTTGTACACCGTGGGCCCGCAGCCGTAAAAGCCCACTTTTCCCGCCTGCAGGGGTTCAAAAGTTTGGCGCGTGCGACCGAGGGTATTGAATAGGGTAAAGGCCATATATGATTACCGTATGCGAAATACAGGGAAAAATCAAGTCAGGTAGTTTTAATTATTCTATTCCCCGGAGGCAAACACTTCACCCAGGCTGACCAAAAGGCCTTCCAGAACCGAGGAAGGAACGGAAGCGTCCGCATGGTAGACTTTTCCCCGGTACTCGCCGTCTTGCAGAACAAAAACCTGCACGGTTTTATAGACAGGGGAAACCACCCAGTATTCCCGCACCCCCGCTTCAAGATAAAGGTTGAATTTGCGGACCATATCCTCGCTCATGTTTGAGGCGGAAAGGATTTCCACCACCAGATCCGGCGCACCCCGGCAGCCTTCAGGCCCCCGTTTTTCTTTGCCGCAGATTACGGAAATATCGGGCTGAACCACCGTATCGTCGCTTTCGTCTTCCTCGTAAAAAAGCCGCACGTCATAGGGGGCGGAGCGAACCTTGCAGGGTTTACCGTGCAGAAAATTCGCCATTTGCCTGCAAATCTCCATACTGATCGCCTGGTGCTGATCATTCGGGGCCGACATGGCAAAGGCAACGCCATCAACAAGTTCAAAGCGTTCCCCTTCCTCCAGTTCCCAAGCCTTGTAATCGGCATAGGTATACTTCGAGCGCCCCTGGACGCCGTTATCTTCGATGATTTTTCTCGCAGCATCACTCATACAGCCAGCATAAAGGGAAAAGGGACTTTTGTAAAGAAAACGGTGAAAACATCATAAAATACTCGATATACCAAGATTATTTGATAAATACTAAATATATACTCATTATACCTGAAATTATTTGATTATTCGCCTTTTCCGCTCTTTGTACCCGTAATTGCAAAATTCCCTGATTTTCAGTACCATGAACCCATGCCTGAGCAAGAAAAAATCCGCAAAATGATTGCCGCCTGCATTGGGGAAAATTCCCGCACCGCGGAAGTCCGCTATGACGAGCCCATGTCAGCGCATACTACCTTCAAGGTGGGGGGGCCTGCGGATTGCTGGGTGCGGCCCCTGGGGGAAGACTTCCCCGCTGTTGCCGTTGCCCTGTTGGGCGCCGCGTGCGCCGGGGGGGTGCCGGTGTTCATCCTGGGCGGTGGGGCAAACCTGGTGGTAGCTGACCGGGGCATACGGGGCATTGTGCTGGATACTACGGGGTGGAAAGGTCTTTCCCCGGTTGTGGATCATGGCGGCGGGGCGGCGGGCAATGCCGCTGAAGCGGTTAACGCTGTAGGTACAGCGAATGCCGCAGACACGACCGGCGGCGCGGTGCGCCTGTGTTTCCGCTCAGGGACTTCTATAGATGAAGCGGCTGAAATTGCCGCTGCCGCAGGGCTTTCGGGACTGGAGTTCCTGGCGGGTATGCCCGGCAGCGTGGGCGGCGCGGTGTGGATGAACGCCCGCTGTTATGAGCGGGAAATCGCCGATGCGTTAGTTGAAACCACAATAGTTGATTTTCTCCCGGGGCTTCCGCTCCGGTTTCCGGCGAATAGGGCCGCGTTTGGCTATAAACGAAGCCCCTTTCAGAATAGGCCCTGTCTCATTCTTTCCGCAGCGTTCAGCCTTACCCCACGGGATAAAACAGAGATACGCCGCGAAATGGAGGCCCACCGGCTGGATCGCACGGCCAAGGGGCATTACCGCTTTCCCTGCGCGGGCTCGGCGTTTAAAAATAATCGCGCTTTTGGTAAACCAACTGGAAAAATAATTGACGAACTGGGACTGCGGGGCCTGCAAACAGGCGGCGCACAGGTGGCGCCTTTCCACGGAAACATCATCATCAATGCCGGGGGGGCAAGTGCGGCGGACATCCGCGCCCTTACCGAAGAAGTAGCGGCCAGGGTCAAGGCCGCAACAGGCTTTGTGCTGGAACCGGAGATACTTTTTGCCGGGGACTGGTAAACCGTATTAATTCCAGAAGGAGATTTAGAATGAAAACGATACGCTGCGAATGGTGTGAAGGCTCTGACCTGTACACGAACTACCACGATACCGAATGGGGGGTTCCGGTATTTGATGATCGGAAGCATTTTGAATTCCTGGTGCTTGAATCCGCCCAGGCGGGCCTGAGCTGGATTACGGTTTTGAAAAAGCGGGAAAATTACCGCCGTGCCTACGACGGTTTTGATCCGGAAAAAGTAGCCCGCTATGGAGAGCGAAAAATTGCGAGGCTTCTCTCTGATTCGGGCATAATTCGCAACCGGCTCAAGATTGCGGCTTCAATAAACAACGCAAAACAGTTCCTTGAAATTCAAAAAGAATTTGGCAGCTTTTCCGATTATATCTGGAGCTTTACCAGGGGCAAGCAGATCAAGGGAAAATGGAAAACCCTTGCGGAACTGCCCGCCAGAACCGAACTTTCCGACCAGGTGGCTGTTGATTTAAAAAAACGGGGATTTAAATTCCTGGGGAGCATCATCATGTACTCGCACCTGCAGGCCATGGGAATTGTGAATGATCATTTAACGGGGTGTTTCAGATTTAGGGAAGTGACATACGTTCCCCCTCCTCAACCCTCCCGAAATGCCTCCTTGCCACACAAGCAATAGTGTATTACACTTGAAGGTAACGCTGTATATGTGGCGCTATATATAGGGATGGTACTTGAAAGGTAACACAAGATGCGATGCCCCCATTGCGGTAATGTCGAAGACAAAGTGATTGAATCCCGAACGCTGGCCAATGGGGAGGCGATTCGCCGCCGCAGGGAGTGCATAAACTGCAACTACCGGTTTACCAGCTACGAGCGGCTTGAGGACAAGCAGTTCATGGTGGTCAAGCGGGACGGCAGGCGGGAGCCTTTTGACCGGGAAAAGCTGGAACGGGGGGTTGAACGGGCGCTGGAAAAGCGGCCGGTTTCCCAGATGCAGATTGAAAGTCTGGTCAACGAAATTGAGGATACCACCGCGATTTTGAGCAAGGGGAACCGCGAAATCAGCAGCACGATTCTGGGGGATCTGGTGCTGGAACGGCTGGGATCCATCGACAAGGTGGCCTACATACGCTTTGCCTCGGTGTACCGTCATTTTGAAAATTTGGATGAATTTATTCGGGAGATACAAAAAGTGGGAGGGGAACCTTAACCGCTGCTCCTTGTAGCAATGATCATACCGGCCTTGGGGTGGGGCTCTCATTAAGGAGAGAAGGCCGGTAGTGATCCTCTTCGTACCGCCTTGATTAGTGCGGAGGGGAAGTTTTGATGAAGGCCGTGCGGGGTTCGCTTCGCACGGCCTGTTTTTTTTATTAACGATTTTTTATTAACCACAGACCACACGGACCTCACGGACAAAAGCGAAGAAGAAAAACCGCAAAGGCGACGAAGGCGACATAAGGAAGAGGAAAAAGAAAAAACATAGGAGCACGCAGAGTACGCAGAGGAAAATTGGACTTGCGGGATTCTCCTGGAATTGCTTTTCTTCTTCGCCTTCTTCGCCTTAGCGGTTAAAAATTCTTCGTTCCTTGTAGCGCACGAATTACACGAACTTTTACTCTAAAATTGCTTGACTTTTTTGTGTGGTTAGTGGCTTTTCCTTCAAAGTGAGAATTCCTGATTAATTGCCCGTGCTGTTGACAATCTGGTTTAAGTCACATAATATGGTATATGCTTTAGTTATATTATTGTTTTAAAAGGTGGTCTTTGTTATGAAAAAGAACTCATGCTTTAATCTCTTTGTATTAATGGCAACTGTTATTCTGGTCATAACCGGCTGTTCCGACCCTGCGGGGGGGGGGGGGGCAGGAAGCTCAGGTAGCTGCAATAGGCGTAACTTTCAATAAAGAAAGATTAACAATGTTCCTGGACGGCGGCACAGAAACGCTTACTGCAACAATAACGCCCGCCGACGCAACCGATAAACGGGTAACGTGGACATCGTATAATCCCGAAATTGCCTCCGTATCAAATGGAGTGATAACCGCCCACACTGTGGGCAATACTTTCATTACTGCTACCCCTATAAAACTTGTAGAAGGTGGATTTATAGCACACTGCGGCGTAACAGTGATGGCAACTGGCACGACGGGATTATTATACGATGGGGCTATTGACGACGCTCATAAAATCAGCAGTTTTCAGCGGCTTACAGACGCACTGACATATATTTCAACCAACGCAATTAACGGGAAAAACTATTTTATCGTGTTGGGAGCAGACGAAGAGATAACAGCCCATACGCTGGCGTATTCCAGTCAAACGGTAAGTATTACGCTTATCGGGGAAGGCAGCCGTACCATAAGCCTTTCCGGTAACGGATCGCTTTTTACTGTTGAAAGCGGCGTTACTCTGGTACTGGATAAAGATATTACTCTTAGGGGACACAACAGTAACAGTTCGCCGTTAGTTAGGGTAAATGCAGGCGGAACCTTCATTATGCAAGATAACTCTAAGGCAAGCGGCAATACTGGCTCCTTCTCCGGCGGCGGGGTGTATGTTGCTGGCAGCGGTACGTTCACCATGCAGAATACATCACAGGTAAGCGGCAATACTGCCAACGGCGGTGGCGGGGTATATATTGCTAATAGCGGAACATTCACCATGCAGGATGCATCACAGATAAGCGACAATACTGCCTCCTCCTTATACGGCGGCGGGGTGTATGTTGGTCCAAGCGGAACATTCACTATGCAGAATACATCACAGGTAAGCGGTAATACTGTCTCCTCCTCCTCCTCCTTCGGCGGCGGTGGGGTGTCTGTTGATGGCGGAATATTCACCATGCAGGATGCATCACAGGTAAGCGGCAATACTGCCGCCCGCTACGGCGGCGGGGTGGAGGTTCATGGCGGAACATTCACCATGCAGAATACATCACAGGTAAGCGGCAATACTGCTTCCTCCGACTTAGGCGGCGGCGGGGTGTCTGTTTTTGACGGTACGTTCACCATGCAGGATGCATCACAGGTAAGCGACAATACTGCCTCCTCCTCCCAGGGCGGCGGGGTGTCTATTTATGACAGTACGTTCACTATGCAGAATACATCACAGGTAAACGGCAATACTGCCTCTAACGGCGGCGGCGGTGTGTGTGTTTCTATCGGAACATTCACCATGCAGGATACATCACAAGTAAGCGGCAATACTGCCAACAGCGGCGGCGGGGCGTTTGTTCTTAGCGGAACAATCACCATGCAGGACACATCACAGGTAAGCGGCAATACTGCCTCCTACGGCGGCGGGGTGTATGTTTGGGGTACGTTCGCTATGCAGGATACATCACAGGTAAGCGGCAATACTGCCTCCCAAGGCGGCGGGGTGTATGCTATTTATTGCCGGTACATTCACCAAAAAAGGCGGAACCATTTACGGCGATACCGATACCACCCATACTGCGGATAGCACCGAAAATACCGCCACAAGCGGAAATGGTCATGCGGTGTGTTTATCCGACGGTAAAAAACGGAATTCAGATGCGGATATAGGGGTTAATCTTTATGCATCCTCCGGCGGTTGGACCTATGATGATACCTCGCCAGATGGTGTGGGGGATACTTTGGGTAATTGGGAATAGGGAGTAAACGCAAAGGCGCCGGCAAAGGCGCCAAATTTTATAACCACACATTCTGCTCCGGAACTGATACACCTATTTATCATAGTGGTATTTACAGGCGTATATCTTCAGGACATCAGCTTCAACTTTATAGACTAGCCGGTGCTCTTCGGTTATCCGTCTTGACCAGCAGCCGGAAAGTTCGTGTTTCAACGGCTCTGGCTTTCCCAAACCGGAAAATGGCGTTCGGGTAATGTCCTTTATCAATGCAATGATTTTACGGTAAGTGCTTTTGTCGGAATTTCCCCAGTCAGTAAATTCTTCAAAGGACTTACCTAAAAACGAAACAGTCATACCGATAATTCTTCAAGCTGTGCAAGGGTGAAGCTGCGCCCCTTTTCGCCTTTGCGCTCTGCTTCAAGCGCTTCAAGCAGATTTTTCCGATTAGTCTCAGTTTTTAAGAGATAGGCGGTTTCATCCTCTACTTCCTGAACGGTTATTTCTATTTCTCTGCCCTGATAGGTATTTTTAAGCCCCATGAGAAAGTTATTGGTTATTTCATCAGCCCGCAGCCGATAGGTCGCTTGCATATAATCTCCTTCCGCACATTCTCCAGTATATGCGTACCGCTAATAATTGTCCACCGGATACACCTGTTTTGTGTGGTTGGTGAGGTTGATCTTCCTGCCCTTCTTGCGGTTGAATTATAACCATGACCGCCGACGAAAAACTCAGCCTTGCCCGCTTTCTGGACCTTGCCACGGACGCTATTCGTTACGGATACCGCAGCGAGGAGCGGGAGTACCAGTTCAGCGATGACCCCGCCCAGGCGGCGGTTCTCCCGGCAACTACTGCTCCCACAGCGGCACAGCCCGCTGCCCCACCCTTCCCGGACGGCGACAGCCTTGAACAAATCGCCGCAGAAGTCCGTGCCTGCACAGCCTGTTCCCTCTGTGAAACAAGAACCAATGCCGCGCCCGGTGAAGGGGCGCAGCAGCCGCTGGTCATGGTCATTGGCGAGGGGCCCGGCGCTGACGAAGATGCCGCTGGCAGGCCCTTTGTGGGCAAGGCAGGACAGCTTTTGGACAAAATGCTCGCTTCTATCGAGCTTTCGCGTAACAGCAACTCCTTTATCGCCAATGTGGTAAAGTGCCGCCCCCCGAATAACCGGGACCCCCTGCCGGAAGAAACCGCCGCCTGCATCCCGTTTCTTGAGCGCCAGATACAGATCCTTAAGCCGCAATTTATACTCTGCGCCGGACGTATTGCCGCGCAAACCCTGCTTAAAACCGGGGAACCGGTAGGCAAACTCAGAGGTACATTCAAAACGCTTCGCATTGGAGACCGCGATATTCCGCTGCTGGTAACTTATCATCCCAGCGCGCTTTTGCGTAACGAGGAATTCAAGCGCCCCGCCTGGGAGGATCTCAAAACGCTCAGGGCTGCAATAGCTGACCAGGCTGCAATAGCAGACCAGGCTGCAATAGCAGACATTTCCGCTCCTGGTGAAAACTGAAATGTCCGCCTACTTCGATCTGGCCTTCGACATACCTGCCAATCAGACCTTCACCTACAGCGCGGACGAAAAGGGCGAAGCCGCCGTTGGCAAGCGCGCTATGGTTCCCTTTGGACGCCGGGGCAGGGACAGCCAGGGCTTCATTGTCGCGGAGCGGGAAAGCCCGCCTGACGGCGTAGCCGAGTCCCTCATCAAGCCCATACGCCGGGTAATAGACAAGGAGCCGGTTTTCGACACCCGCGACATTGATCTTGCCCGCTGGATGGCGGCCTACTACCTCTGCGGCGAAGGCCAGTCCCTTGCAGCGATGATCCCTTCAGGCCGGCGCATGGTCTACCCTTCCCTTCCTGACGATGCCGAGGACATAGCCGCCGCCGCCCTGGAACTGTCAGAAGAACAACAGATGGCGTTAGACGCCATCATCGCCGAAACGCCGCAGCCGCCGCTAACAACTCCCAACTCCCAACTAAAAATGTTCTACCTCTACGGCATCACCGGCTCGGGAAAAACCGAAGTCTTCCTGCGGGCGGCGGAATTCATGCTCAACGCGGGAAAGTCCGTGATCTACCTGGTGCCGGAAATTTCCCTTACCCACCAAACCGCCGAAGTGATCAACAAACGTTTTAGTGGCGCGGCGGCGACTCTGCATTCGGGGATGAGCCCCAGCGCGCGGCTTGCCGAGTGGAACAGAATCAGGCGGGGCGAGGCGCGGATTGTGGCGGGGCCCCGCAGCGCGGTGTTTGCGCCGGTGCAGGATCTGGGGCTGATCATCATCGATGAAGAACACGACGGCTCGTATAAATCGGGTAACACCCCGCGCTACCATGCGCGGCAGGCCGCCATCAGGCGCTGTTCCACTGAAGGGGCGTCTCTGGTGATGGGATCCGCCACTCCCTCTGCGGAAGCGTGGAAGCTCATGGCCGAGGGAACCATCAAACGGCTGGATCTTTCCCGCCGCCTCGCCGGGGGCAGTATGCCCGAAATCAAACCGGTAAGTCTGGAACGGGCCGAAGGCTGCCTTACCAAAGAACTGAAAGAGGAGATTCGCATCACGGCGCAAATGGGCAGGCAGAGCATACTCTTTCTCAACCGTCGGGGCTTTGCCCATTTTTACCACTGCCCCGGTTGCGGCTATGAGCAGACCTGCCGTCACTGCTCGGTATCCCTCACCTGGCACAAGAGCAAGGGACGGGCCATCTGCCACTATTGCGGCTATTCGGAGCCGCCGCCCAAAGCCTGCCCCCAGTGCGGCTCCCTGGAAGCAGGCTATCGCGGCTTTGGTACCGAGATGATCGAAGAGGAAGTTACCCGCACTTTTCCGGATTTGCGTATACGCCGGGCGGACGCGGACACTGCGGGGAAAAAGGGCGGCCTAGCGGAAACCCTGCGCCTTTTTAAAACGGGCCAGATAGATGTGCTGTTGGGAACCCAGATGGTCGCCAAGGGGCTCAACTTTCCCGGTGTGCGCCTGGTAGGGGTGGTGCTGGCTGACACAGGGCTGCACCTGCCGGATTTCCGCGCCGCCGAGCGTACCTTCTCGCTGATTGTGCAGGTGGCAGGACGTGCCGGGCGCTACTTTCCCGATGGCAAGGTGATTGTCCAGACCCTGCGTATGGGCGACCCGGTAATCGTTAAATCCTGCGCCCTGGATGTGGAGGGCTTTTTTAAAGCGGAGCTGGCCCAGCGGAAAACGCTCAATTTCCCCCCTTATACACGGCTTATCCGCTTTACCATGCGGGCAAGGGAAGCCGGCCGGGCAGACGCTGCCATCAGGCGGCTTGCCGCTCTTGCGGCGCCTCTTATCCCGCAGGGAGCGGATATGCTCGGCCCCGCCGAGTGCCCCATCGGCATAATCGCGGGGAATCACCGGCGGCAGCTTATATTGCGGGGGGCTTCAATGGGTTCCCTCCATGCGGCGGCCCGGATTCTGCTCGCTCAGTATGAAAAAGGTCGGGACAGCAGGGTATACCTTGAGGTTGACGTCGATCCGGTGAATGTTTTGTAAAACTGGCTTTTCTTTGAAAGTTCCCTGCGGGAATATAGAAATATAAAATGAAAGGGGATATATTGATAACATAATGCGTTGTTTACCTACTGTGTTTTTGCTTGTGAGCGCCGTCAGCCTTTTTGGACAGAGCCTGCCGGACTGGTTTATCCCCCTTCGGGAGGCGGTTTATGAGCAGAATTTAAAAGCCGATGAGATAGCGCCTTTGTACCGGGAAATGATGGTTAAGGCCCGTTCGGAACTTTCTGGCTCAGCCCTGTACCTCATGCTTTCCCGCTGCGAGTACATGATGGGACGCGCCTACCAGTACGAGGAGAGGAAAGCCGAAGCAGCGGCGCGCTACACCGAGGGCCTAAGCTGGGCGGAAAAAGCCCTGGAAGAAAATCCCGGCGCCGAAGCCTGGCAGATGCGGGCGGAAAATCTCTCCCAATCCTGCGCGGTGCGGCCCGCTGCCTACGCTATGGCACACGGACTTAATGTAGAAAAATTCGCCAAAAATGCCCTTGCCATTAATAAACGAAACGCGGCGGCCCAGTACATGATCGCCGCCCGCTGGGTTTTCGCCCCTGCTCCCTTTCACAACTACCGCAGGGGAATCGAGATGATGACCGCCATTCTTACTGAAAGCGATATGGGCAAGGATGATCGCTTCAATGTGTATTGCGCCATAGGCTACGCATACGTTCAGCAAAAAAAATACGCCGAGGCCCGGCCCTGGCTGCTGAGATCCCTGGAAGTGTATCCTACCAATAAATATATTCAGAGCTTGCTCGCAAAATCTTAAAAAAGAAGGTATACAATGTTTAACTGGCTGGCGGAGCTGCTAAGTCCTTTCTACTACCCTGCGCTCATCATCGCGGCTTCCTATTTTTTTATACTGTCCCTGGCAAACCATTACGAAATGTGGCGTTTTACCCTGGGGCCGGAAATTCTGGACGGTCCCCTGGTTTCGGTTTTGATTCCTGCCCGTAACGAGGAAAAAAATATCGAACGCTGCCTGAATTCGCTGCGGAATCAGATGTATAAAAATTTTGAAATTCTGGTTATCAATGATAATTCCACCGATAACACCGGCGGCATTCTCAGCCGCATAGCCGTCGCAGACAGCCGTGTCCGGGTGTTTAACGGCAGCCCCCTGCCCGATGACTGGTACGGTAAACCTTTTGCCCTGCATCAGCTCTCGCAGCACGCCAAAGGCGAGATACTCCTTTTTACAGACGCCGACACGGTACACAGCCCGGCCAGTATTTCCTGGGCAGTTACCAATTTGCATGGCCTCAAGGCGGACATGATCTCAGGCTACATCGGGCAAATATTCCTCAAGTTCGGCGAGGTGGTAACGGTGCCCCTTATGTTTTTCCTCACCGGCTTTGTCATTCCCCTGTTTGTCAACCGCTTTAGCAGACTAAGCTGCTTCTCCGCCGCCATAGGCCAGTATATAGCCATACGGCGCGAAGTGTTCGATGCAATTGGAGGCTGTGAGTCTTTCAAGAAAAAAACCAGCGAAGATATTTATATGGCCCGTTATGTGAAACGCATGGGTTACAGTACCCGCTTCCTCAACATCACAGAGCACGTGAAATGCAGGATGTACAAGGGCTACCGTTCCGCCGTGGAAGGCATCGGAAAAAATATTTTCGATTTCCTGGGGAAAAAAACGCTGGTCATTTTTCTTATGGCCATAGCGGTTTTTTTCTTCCTGTTCTTCCCCTTCCCGCTCCTGGTTTTCTGCATTATCCATTCCAGCCCCTGGACTCTGCATATTCTGATTGTGAATATTCTTTACACCCTTACCTGGATTTTCATGTTCCTGGGACAGCGGCTTAACTGGCTGTATGGTCTCCTCTGGCCATTGATGTTTCTGAATCTGCTGTACATGGCCGCATGGTCCTGGTTCAGGACAATTTCCGGCAGGGGTTTCCTCTGGAAGGACAGGGTTGTAGGATAATGCCATACAAACACGGCCGTCCGGTCATCGACTTGTCCCTGCCATTCAGAGTTGCCTCGGCGTGGGGTTTTTTTCTGACTATCCCCATTGCCATGCTTTTCAACTTTATGCAATACGCCACCAGGTATAAACACCGGTGGCGCATCTACGGTATCCGCAAGGCCATTACGGTTTCAAACCACACCACTTTTTTGGATCCCGTAAAAATCGCCGGCCTTGTCCTTCCGTATCTGATTTTTCAGACCCTGCTGGAAGCTACCGTGACGTTTCCGGTATTGGGTACCTATACCAGGATTTTGGGCGGCGTTCCCATTCCATGGGGAAAAACCGGCTACCGGAAAATTCTTGAAATCTGCGAACGTGCTTTCAGGTACCGGCGTTATCTGCATTTTTACCCCGAAGGCGAATGTTATGTGTACAATCAGCACATTCGGGAATTCAAACCCGGCGCCTTCCGCATAGCAGCCGAACTTGATATCCCGGTGGTGCCGCTGGTAACGGTTTTTTCCAATGGCCCCTTCAAGCCCCGGTCTTTCTGGGGCCGCTCCCTGCCCAAAGAAACCCTGGTGGTTCTTGATCCGGTATACCCTTCCCAATATATCAAACGTGATGCAAACGGCGATCCCACCACTGAATCGGTCAAGGAATTTGCCGAAGCAGTGCGGCAAAAAATGCAGAACGAAATTGACCGTCGGGGCGGCTCAGAAGCCTTTTACCGGGGCAGAATGGAACGGATCAAGGGACTGAATGATTGAAAATGCCCCCTTCGTTCCATCCGCTGATCCGTGAATGGTTCACCGAAACCTACGGAAAACCCACGGCGGTGCAGGCCGAAGCATGGCCCCTCATTGAGCAGGGCGAACACGTACTGGCCCTGGCCCCCACCGGCAGCGGCAAAACCCTTACGGCGTTTCTCTCGGCGATTTCCCGCTTTTGCCCGGCAGAAACAGAAACCGCGGCGCCGTATTACCCTGCGGACAAACTCACGGTACTCTACGTTTCTCCCCTCAAAGCCCTGAACGAGGACATCAAACGGAATCTGCTTGAACCCCTGGCGGCAATTCGTTCCCGCTTTGAGACCGCCGCCCTCCCCTTCCCCCCTGTCCGGGTGGAAACCCGTTCCGGCGACACGCCCCAGTCAGAACGGCGGCGCTTCCTTATACACCCTCCTTCTATTCTGGCGCTGACGCCGGAAAGCCTGGCCATACTGCTCCTCAACCCCAGGGGCAGGCAGGCCCTCTCTACGGTCAAATACCTCATACTGGATGAAATTCACGCGGTGCTGGGCAATAAACGGGGCGCTTTTCTTTCCTGCCAGATCGACAGGCTTGCCCTGGTTGCCGGGGAGTTCCAGCGCATAAGCCTTTCGGCTACCATCAGCTCCCCGAAAATCGCCGCCGAATTTATCGGCGGGCTGAACAGGAGCGTCCGCATTGTGTCGCCGCCTGCTGAAAAACAGATTGAGTTCCGGGTGGAGTACCCCGACGAAGAAAACGAGATTGAGCGTATCGATAAATACGGAAAACGCTACACCGGGTTAATCAATTATGTATTAAACCGGATTTCCGCCGGCGCGTCCCTGCTGGTGTTTACCGATTCCCGGCGCAGGGCTGAACGGCTCTGCTATTTTCTGAATCAGGAATGGGACGCTTTTGTTGCACGTAACAAGGACAGCCGCCTTGGGGGGCCTGTTGCCTTTACCCACCACGGTTCGCTTTCAAAAGAACTGCGGCGGAGCGTGGAAAAGGGCCTTGCGGAAGGTTCCCTTCCCTGCGTGGTCGCCACTGCCTCCCTTGAGCTGGGCATAGACATAGGCAGCGTTGACGAGGTGGTGCTGGCAGGAAGCCCCGGCAGCGTGTCCCAGGCCCTGCAGCGCATCGGCCGTTCCGGCCACGGTGTAGGAAAAGTAAGCCGTGGCAGCCTCTTTCCCTTTCACGGCATGGATCTGCTCCTTGCGGCAGCCCTCAAGGGCGCGGTGGAAGACCGGGATATCGAGGAGATACGTCCCGTTGAAAATCCCCTGGACATTCTGGCCCAGATCATACTCGCCCTCTGTACGGAAAAAACATGGAACATTGAGGAGCTTTACACGGTACTCAGGGGATTTTATATTTTCAGAAATGTTAATAGAGATTCCTATAACCGCACGGTGTGTATGCTCGCGGGGCTTGGCGAAAAAGGGCGGCTGCGGGAAATCAAACCCCGGATCTGGCTGGACAAAGTCAGCAATGAAATAGGTGCCCTTGACGGAAGCCTTTTGCTGCTTTATTCATCAGGCGGGGTTATCGCCAACCGGGGCTTGTACTCCCTCAGGTTGACAGACGGCACAAAGATCGGCGAACTGGACGAGGAATTTGTATGGGAGCGGCGGCTGGGGGACTGTTTTGATTTTGGCGGACGGGGCTGGCGCATTATCAATATAAGCGCTGAATCCGTGGAAGTTGTTCCCCTGGAAAGCAGGGCGGATTTTATCCCCTTCTGGAAAGCGGACGCGGTTTTCCGCAGTCCCAATTTGAGCCGCCGCTTACTCGCGCTTCTGGATCAGTACAGCGAAACGGGAACTATCGCCGGTTTAGCGCATAACACAGATACCGGCACAGTCCCTGCTGAAAACAGCTCATTCTCCAAAGCGGCAATGAGCGCCCTCAAGGTCTTTCTCGATTCTCAGCGCGCCGTTCAGGGCGGCACTCCCCTGCCTGGCAGCAGAAATATCACCGTAGAGATCATCGACAGCCCCGAAAGCAGGGGAGATTTTTATTCGGTGGTGATCCACAGTTTTCGCGGAGGGGCGATTCACTACCCGCTCTCGCTGGCCCTTGCTCAGGAACTTGAGGAAAAGCTGCAATTACGGGTTGAATCTTTCTCCAATGACGACGGGATTCTTTTTCTTGTTCCAGGGATGGGCCTTACCGGCACTTCTCCTGTTTCTCCTCCTGTTCCTCCTCCAATCGAAGAAATTTTCCGTAACGCGATTTTCGCCCTGGAAAGCGGCGCCAAGGGTATGGATTGCGGCGCCGGGGATTTGAGCCGGGGGGAACGGCTTTTCAGAAACCGCCTGGAATCTTCAGGTATCTTCGGCGCAAATTTCCGCGAAGCCGCCGAGCGGAGCCTTTTGCTCCCCAGGGCAGGTTTTGGCAAACGCACTCCGCTGTGGATAACCCGGCAGCGATCCAAGCGGCTTTTTGATGCGGTTTATACAGAAGACGGCTTCCCGATTACCGCCGAAGCATGGCGAAGCTGCCTTAAGGATATGTTCGATATTGAAGGTTTCCGCGATCTGTCAGGCGAAATCCACAACGGAACCATAACGCTCTCTTTTTTCCGCAGCCATAGTCCCAGCCCCTTTTCCAGGGATATGGTAAGGCAGGAAACCGGTTCCCTGTTATACGAATATGACGAGCGTAAAGATATGCCGGGTATGGCAGCCGGCAGCCGGCCCGGAACTCCAAGCCTTTCCGACAAAGTTATTCAGGAAGCCCTGGGCGATGCAAGTCTGCGTCCCAGGCTAAAGCGGGAATTGGTTGCCGGTTTTGTTTCCCGTCTCCGAAGGGAAATCCCCGGCTGGACTCCCGATGACGAACTCGCCCTGTGCGAATGGGTCAAAGAGCGTATCGCCATTCCCCTGGATGAATGGGAAATTCTATGCGCCGCCCTGCCTGAAAAACCGGCTCAGGCTCTTGCCGCCGATCCAGGTCTGAACAGCCGGCTTAAAACCATACAGCGAAAAAACTCCGCAATCGCCGCAGTGGTTCACCGGGAATGGGCAGAAACCTGGGAAGCCGATGCCCTTACCCTGCTCGGCCCCTGGCTCCGTTACGAAGGGACCGTTTCCATAGTGCGCATAACGGAAGTATTCGGCGCAAGCGCCGCCGAAGCCGAAGACGCGGTCAGCTCGTTAGCCGAAATTGGCGAAATAGCCGCCGATGTGGCGCTTGAGCAGGATGCGGCATCTGGCGGCGCGGCTGGTTCCGGCGCGGCAGACGGTGCAGTTGACAGCGGCTTCATCTGCGACCGGGAAAACCTCGATATGCTTTTGCGGCTTTCCCGCAAAAAGGCACGACCCCTCATCAAAGAGCGCCCTGCGGCCCTGCTCACCCCCTTCCTTGCGCTCCGGCAGGGCATAGAGCCGGCCGGCGTTTCCCGGGATGCCAATTCCGGGAGCAGCGCGTCATCCGCCATTTTCAGAAAAAACCTTGCCGCCTGGATAGCGCCGGCAAAACTCTGGGAAACCGAAATACTGACCACCCGTTCCGGCGTCTATCATCCTGAAAACATTGACCGCGAAATCCGCGAAGGCCGCCTGGTCTGGTACGGCGCGGGCAGGGAAAAGATCGGCTTTTGCCGGCCTGAGGATTTGGATCTTACTGCTAAACCAGAGCGGAAAAATACGGGACATTCTCCGCAGACTGAAACCGATAAGGCATCCGGCCTGGCGCCCGCCCTTGGATCGGGTTTTTTTGACCGTCCCAGGGATTTTTGGGAAATCAAAGATGAACTTGGCCGGATGCGGCCCGGTGCGGGCAGTACTGAATGTGCCGAAGCCTTGTGGCGTGAGGTCTGGCAGGGCCGGCTCTCGGCGGATTCCCTTGAGCCGCTGCGGCGGGCTCTGGAATTCGGTTTTGTTCCCAAAGATGATGCCGAACAAAACGCCGTCCGGGAATTGTCAAACGCTCCGTTTATTCCCGGCCGCCAGCCCCGTCTGCCAAAAGCCCTGCGGGATCGCTGGCGTACAGGCGCACCGGTGCAGGGAAGATGGTTTTCCCTTGCCACAGATGAATCCAGTATTGCGCATAACGATCCTCTGGAAGAGGAATTACTTAACAAAGACAGAGTTAGACTGCTGCTTGATCGATGGGGCATACTCTGCCGTCCTTTGCTGGAGCACGAGGCATCATCGCCGTCGCCCTTCTCCTGGTCCGGCCTTTTACCAACCATGCGTCGCATGGAACTGGCCGGGGAATTAATCGCAGGACGTTTTTTTGCAGGCATAAACTCGCTGCAATTCGCCTCCCCTGCGGTTATTCAGGAACTGGAAAAAGCCGAAGCCTTTAACGGCTTGTACTGGATGAACGCCGCAGACCCCGCAAGCCCGGCGGGGCTTGAAATTGAGGGACTTGATCCCCGGCTTTGCAGCAGGCTTGCAAACAGCCGTCTCTATTTCAGAGGGGCGGAGCTTGTGGCGGTCTCAAGCAAAGGCGGCAAAGACACACACATCTTCATCAGCCCCGATGATCCAGATATGGCTTTACTGATTTCGCTCCTCAAAATACCCCGCACCAGAAAAGTCCTGCCTGAAAGCAAAATTGTAGTTGAACAGATCAACCGCAAGAGTGCCGCCGCAAGCGAATACGCCGGAGTTTTTCAGACTGCGGGGTTTGTAAGCGACCGGGGCAAACTGTGCTGCTGGTAGGGCTTTGTGCCTGTTTTGATCTATTTGCCAAATAAAGACCTTGGTGGATGCCGATAGGATAATGCTGTTGTAAAAGTAAATGCATTTGAAACTTCTTTGACTCCAGAATTTTCCAATGTATTTGTAGCACTGAAATAATCAAATCCTACCAACAAACCAAAATTTTTAGCAATTGTAGATCGCCAAAAATACCCTATATCCAATACTGCTGAAATATCTATAGCAAATCCCGGGCCATCATTCCCGAAAAAAACAATACCAAGATCATTTTTATTGCTAATCCAGGAAGGTCCCATTGAGAGACCTAATTGAACTATTGGATGCGGATAAAAAAGAACACCCGGACCGACCATATATGAGTTGAATTGAAGATAATTGTAAGAATCATATAGTCTATAGCCAATTCCGGAAAGGTTAAGTACTACATACAGTGGGATTTTCCCAAAAGGACCATATCCCGCTTTTACACCAAAATGTATAGCCACTTCATCTACGCCAGGGAACAGACTGGAAATATCTATATCGTCAATTTTTGTAGCACCTCCTCCAAGTCCAAACTGACCTTGGATAGTAAACCCATCAGCAAATACCACATTGGATAATAACACCATCAAAACCATAAATCCCAAAATCTTTTTCATAAGATACTCCTTTTGTTCAAAGTATTAAACCAATATATTTGAAAAAATTATCCAGGTCAACTATTTGGCTATAGGCGGGTTTTTGTGTTTTGCCTGCAATTTGGCCATATCTTCTGGTGCAACAAAATGCCAGCCTTCTTGCTCAAGGCGTTTATGGACACCGCGCCGAAATGAAAAATCCTGCAGTTATCTATAATTATCCATAAATTATCCAAAACGGCCCTCCTTTATAAAATATCCTCAGTGTCCAGCAAAATAGTTACCGGTCCGTCATTGGTATAGCGAATTTTCATATGAGTCTGAAATTCCCCGCTTTCGCAAACCAGGGATTGTTCGCGTATTTTTCCCATAAAATACTCATACAGCGCTTTTGCCTGCTCAGGCGGCGCGGCGCGGCCCCATGACGGCCGTCTGCCTTTTCGGGCATCACCCAGCAGGGTGAACTGTGAAACCGTCAGAACGCTGCCGCCAATGTCCTTTATCGAAAGATTCATCTTCCCCTCAGAGTCGTCAAAAATACGGAGATTTGCGATTTTTTCTGCAAGCCAGCAGGCATCGGATTCTGCGTCGTTTTGGGCAACTCCAAGGTATACCAGCAGTCCCGAATTTATGTGGCCCCGCAAATTGTCATTAACCGTAACCGAGGCGTCAATAACCCGCTGAACAACCGCTTTCATTACCAGGACTCCGAACAGCAGCTACTTTTCAAGTCTGCCGGATTGGTGAATTGCCACACCCTCAAGCTGGATTCCGTCGCCGCTGGTGTTCACCAGCGACACTCTGCCAAGCACTTCCAGGGGATACTCGCTATTCAGGGCTATAGCCTTTTCAAATACCACCGGTACGATACCTTCCAGTGTTTTGCGAGTATCATAACCAACCAGAAAATCAAAGGTGGTGAAGTTTCCCACAGTCGTAACATTGGTAGCCATGCCCCGCCAGATTACGTGCACATCACGGTACAAAAAAGGATCCCGTATCACGTCTCCGTAGGAAGCATTATCAGTATGCCTGAAACTGTCAAAGCCGGGGACCTCCATAAAATCCAGTAAAATGCGGGCTTTGTTTTTCAGGCCCTCAGAAGCGTTGGATTCCAGAATATGGTTCAAATTGATTTTTGCCGCTTCATCACGGTAACTGGTAAAGAGGGAAAGGGCCTTGTCGTAGGTATCAAGGGCGTCGGTGCGTGTCAAAATGTACCGGTAGGAGCCGCCGGTTTGAACCGGTTCTTTTCGTTCCTCGCTGCTCAAGTTGAATGTTACGGCAATCTGGCGGCTACCCCGGGGGTTAAGGGGATTGGGGACTACCCTGAATTTGATCAGGATTCCAAAACAGAGCAGCGAAGCGGCAATGACCGCCGCCGCTGGAATAATCAGCATATTGGGTGAAAAACCGGCTCGCGGGATAGGCGGGTACAGGCTGGGAAGTTTTCCCGTTTCCAGCCAGGCGGCAAAGGCATCGGGGCCCGAGTGGGTACGGATCACGATGAGGGCTTTTTGGGCGATTTTATTTTTTGGATCAAGTTCCCGCACATCAAGATAAAAGTCCACCGCTTTATCGGTTTCGCCCCGGCGCAGGTACAATACCGCCAGGCCAAGCATCACCAGGGGATCCCGCATCTTCACATCCCGGGCAAGGCGGAAATAAGTCAGGGCGCCGCCAAAATCGCCTGCATAGAGACAGGAAGCGGCCAGAATATAATAATAGCGAAAAGAACCATAATAGCGGTTTACTTCCGGCTCAAGGGTTCTGATGGCGCCTTCGTAGTTACCTGAACGGGCGAGTCTGGTTGCCTTTTGTAAAACAGGGTCAATTTTCATGGCCGAAAACCACGGCGCGCCTTAATCCGGGTAATACTCTGCTCAATGGCGGCCAGTTCTTCCTCGCTTATTTGGATTTGGCCGCTTAAATAGCGGTCAAGACGTTCAAGCAGTTCCCGCATCAATGCAAGATCCGCGTCAAGGCCGGTAGTGGAAATTGCCCTGCCCAAGTCAAAGCCCGCAGGATCCTCAGTTGCCAAAAAAACGGAGCAGGTAAAAAATTTTCCGGATGGGAGCGGCGCCGGTTCGTAGTAATAACAAACCGCTGAATCTCCAATAGAGTACGGCGGAAAACTGAAACTCCGCCCCCGGCTGTATCCGGCTTCCCAGGGAACATCATTCAGACGCTTCCAGTTTGCAAAGTGCAGAAAATCCGGCTCCCGGTCCCCGGCGCCGGAAAAACTTCCCATCAGGGAAACCTGATCGTTACGCGATACCCAGTTTTTTTCAAAAGAGGCTCTGTCGATAATTGTTTCCGAAACAATATTTTGTTTTTCGGTAACAAAGGGAATCCTGACCGCCCCTTCCCCCAAACTGGTATCCAGCAGAAAACGCATCCCGATACTGGCCTGCAGCGCAGCGGTGTTTTCGATACGAATGGTAATTTTAACGCCATTGGTTTCTGTTGAACCGGCGGTTTTTATAAACGAAAATGATTCCTGTACCGTCAGAAACGGCGATTCAAACACCAAAAGCGGCTGATGTTCATCGGCGATGATTCGAAAAGCCGAAGATTCACCCAGCCGGTAGATACGGTCGTTTATATTGATGGCGATAAAACTGGTCCGGGGATCTTGTGCGGTAAACAGCGGCTCGTAATGCTGCTCCGAGACATCGGAAAGATAGTACAGGGAAAATCGGCCGGTATTTTCATGAATTGAAAGGCGCATCCTGCCTTCACTAAAGTCGGCCGCCGCGAGACTGCCGGAGCGCAAGACAAAACCGGCAATAAGCAGGACAAAAACAAAGCGGCCGGGTTTCAACGGGAACCTCCGGTCTCATTTTCAAGATTGTTCAGATCCCACTGTATTTCGTTGCGGAGCATCTGGGCCCGCACTTTTAAATCCTCAGTTGAGGCGGATGAAGCATCTGAGCCGGAAGGCGGGGAAGAACCCTGGCGGGTCTCCAGCAGCCGTATGGTTTCCTGGGCTTCGGCGAGTTTCCGCTGGTATTCGGCATTGGATGTTTCCAATTCCGCGAGTCTTGTATCTTTCAGGAGCTCCGCAATGCGCCGCTGGTAGGCGTTCAGCGCCTGTTCGTAGGTTCTTTCCTTACGCTGGTATTCCTCGGTGGTACGCAGCGATTCCTCATGACTCCACTTGAGCAGCGCCAAAAGTTCAACTTCGATCTTTTTCTGTTTGATAAGATCCAGGCGGTAGGAAGCGGTTTCGTATTTGGAGCTGCCGGGGTACTGTTCGATGATCCAGTTGAAGAAGTCCCCGGCCTTTTCAAGCTGCCCCATAGCATAGAGACACTCCCCCATCCAGTACATGGCCGTCGCTTTGCGGGACTCCCCGCCGGGGCCGGCGCCGTCGGCATAACGCTTGAACAGCACCAGCGCTTCCTCGTAGTAGCCCAGGTAATAATAGGCCCTGGCCCGGTGGTACACAAGGTCCGCGTTGCGGCTGCTTTCAGGGGCGCCCTTTTCCAGCTCGTCCATATCCCGCAGGGCCGAACCAAAATCAGAAGCCGCAAGCTCGGTAAGTATCACCCAGTACAGCGCCTCCGACCATTGCCGGGTATTTTCCGCCGTTTCCTGAGCG
Source organism: Spirochaetia bacterium (assembly GCA_025997895.1). Lineage (GTDB taxonomy): Bacteria > Spirochaetota > Spirochaetia > Treponematales > Breznakiellaceae > WQXQ01. The sequence goes on along the minus strand of BNVF01000014.1, from coordinate 19,745 downwards.
CTGCGCAGTTCCGCAGCAGCCTCCAGCCAGCGGGCCTCCTGGTACAGACTCACCCCATTTTGAAAATGGTAGGAAAAATAGGACGTATCGCCCTTACCCATTTCCTGTGAAAAGGCAAAAGCCGTTGAGAAAAAAAGCAAACTCATCAAAAACGGCTTAAAACCAGGGTTTTTCACTGTCATTAGACCGCCAAGCCTCCCCCAAAATTCGACTTCTATATATATCATTTTCGGCAGTTTGTAGTTGTTAGTTGATAGTGGAACCCAGTTCCCGCACCAAACCCGCCTGGTCGCTATGGCCAAAAAAGGCCGAGCCCATCACCAGTACATCCGTACCGGCTGCTTTGGCCGCACCGGCAGTGCCTTCGTGAATGCCGCCGTCAACGGAAATGAGAAAATCCAGGCCCCGCTTTTCCCGCATTTCGACGAGCTTTTGCACTTTTGCAAGACATTCGGGGATGAGCGTTTGCCCGCCAAAACCGGGATTTACGGTCATCACCAGCACCAGATCCGTATAGGGCAGCAGCTCCTCAAGCATGAACGCCGGCGTGGAAGGGACTATGCTGATCCCGGCCTTTTTCCCCATACCCCTGATGGCCGCCAGCAGCCGCTGGGAATGAACTTCCGCCTCAAGATGAAAGGTGATGCCGTCAGCGCCGGCTTTGGCAAAGGCTTCGACAAAATTGCCGGGCTCCGTAATCATCAGGTGGACGTCCAGAAAAGCGGCAGTCCGCTTCCGTATGTCCCCCACCAGCTTGGGGCCAAAGGTGATGTTCGGCACAAAGCGGCCGTCCATAACATCCAGATGTACCCATTCGGCGCCGGAAGCGTCTATTTGGGCTATTGCGCCGCCAAAATCGGCGAAATCGGCGGCCAAAACAGAAGGCGAAATGATGGTTTTCTTCATATTTTGATCATACCCCTCAAAAAACACTATTGTCAAACCCGGTAAAAATGATATACTTGAGCTGTTGCACAGCTCTTGCAGTTTCTCGCCAGGGGCTGCGAAACTGCGTTTCTTAAAGGTATATTTGGTGCTTATTCAACAGGCCTATGACAAGCTGAAAGCCTCTGACATGGCCGGAGCGGCGGAGCTTTTGGGGCAGGCCCTGGAAACAGATTTTGACAACGCCGAGGTTAAGTACGCCCTGAAATGCGTCCAGTGGTGGATAGAGCATACCAGGCGTATTGCGCAATTTCAAAATCCGTACGAAAAGGGCGGCTTCATCCTGTCCCAGTTAAAGCAGTATTACGCTTTTCTGGATCAGGTTTCCCTTGCCGGAAAAGCGTACGACCAGTGCCAGTATGCGGTGCGGCGTTACGTGTTTTCCACCGCCCTGGGTTATTTTGAAGGGCTTTTGGGCGAGGGGGCCAACCAGCACGATCCGGGTCTGCTGCTGCTGGTGGGGCGCTGTTACAAGGGCGTGGGCAATTACGACGAGGCCCTGAAGTACCTGGAACAGGCGGTGCGCTTCAAGCGGGAAGACGCCGAAACCCTGGCGGAGCTGGCGGACATAAATGCCCTGCTGGCGGAAACCAGAGCGGCCAAGGCCCTGTTCAGGGAGGCTTTTTTTCTGGATCCCGGCAAGGTAGACCTGCGGGCAATGGAGTCCGAGCTTATCCTGCTGTTACGCGACAAGGTAGCCAAACTGGGCTATCAGGAGCCGGAGCTCTGCGAGTGGATACCGGTGTACGGCAGTATATGGGGAGTGTTCTCGGTAAAGCGGGAACTCAAGCAGGTGGAGGTTGGCAGGCTCAAGCAGGCCATCTTTTCCCTGGAAGCTGAACGGGAAGCAAGCCCCCGGCGCAGCGAGGAGTTAAAGCCCCGGTTATTGAACCGGTACTTTTGGCTCATCGATCATTACGAGAACACCAGGGAGGATCCTAAATTGATAGAGGAAACCCTGCTGAAAATAAAAGTTACCGATGCTGCCATTTATGAGCGGTATATAAAATGAGGAGATAACGATGTCTGAAGCTCTGCTGAAGAATGTGCAGGAAATGCTGAACGAGGAAAAGTGGACCAGGGCCACACTCAGCAATTATTCAACCAACCAGTTCAAGGAGCTTGATCTTATTCTCAAGGAAGCACGGGACGGGCGGGTTGTAGACGAACTCAAAAAGAACTGCGATGAGCACCTGACCCACACCAAGAACAGTATCATCGCCCTCTACCTTTCGGGCATGGTCGCCCTCTCCCGCCAGATCATCGACGACTCCGCCATGATCAATCTGGTGAGTATATTCCTGGATAACCACAAGTGGGGCATAGTGCGCTACCTCTGCGAGCGTGTCCTTGATTACGGCGAATCCAAATTCGCCTTGCGCACTTTGGCGGACTGTTTAAAGAACGAGAACGAAGAAGAAGCGATCTTCGGCATCTGGGAGCGGCTGGTCAAAGTCGATTACGAGGAAGCGGACCTTGCCAAGTCCCTGGCCGAACATTACGAAAAGCAGGGCGACATTGAAACGGCTACGGAATACTTTAAGAAAGCCCTGCACCGCTACGTCAACAAGGGGCTTTTTACCAATGTGCGGGAAATATGGGAAAAGCTCCTGGTCTTCTGCCCCGAGGATATCGACTTCTTCCTCCATGTGCAGAAAAAAATCGCCAAGAACATAAGCGAAGACAAGGCGGTGATACTGCTCAACGATGTATACGCCGTGTGCAAGAACAGCGACATCGATACCGCCATCAGCATACTCAAAATCGTGCTCCAGTACGACGAAAAAGACGTACACGCCCGCAAGGAAATTATTGAGTGCTTCAGGAAAAAACACGCCAGCCACAGCCAGCTTGAGGAATATATACGTATTTCCAACCTGTCCCAGACCTACCGCAATGTCCATGAAGCCATTATCGATTTTGAAAAACACATCGCCTTTGACAAGGGCAATTTTGTGTACCACCGCACCTGGGGTGTCGGCCGCATAGCCGGAATCGAAGGCGACGAAATACACATTGACTTTGCCAAAAAGCGGGATCATTCAATGTCCCTGAAAATGGCCGTAGGCGCTTTGCAGACCCTGTCCAAAAATCACATCTGGGTGCTCAAGGCCACCTGGAAAAAAGAAAAACTCCACGAAAAGGTAAAAAGCGATTACGCCTGGGCGCTGCAAACGGTGATCAAAAGTTTTGGCAATTCCTGCGACCTTAAACGCATCAAGGCCGAGCTTTCCCCGTCGGTACTCTCCGCAGGCGAGTGGTCTACCTGGTCAGGCAAGGCCCGGGACATACTCAAGTCAGACCCCGGCTTCGGCGTAAGCCCGGACAATATCGATATTTTTACCGTGCGGGACCGCCACATTACGGTAGCGGAAAAACTTTACAACGAATTCAAGGCCGAGCGGAATTTCTTTGACCGCGCCGTTACCATACGGAGTTTTGTAAGCCAGAAAGACGTGGAACTGGATTCCGAATACTTTACCGAGATGTTTGCCTATTTTACCGGCTTCCTCCGCTCCTCAACAAACCAGGCAGCCGAACAGGTGGTGGCCTCGTACCTCTTGGTAAAGGAACTGGCCGGAAAATACCCCCACCTGGGAGCCAGCCTTTCCCTCAATTTCACCGACATCTTTAAAGACATTGATGACATACCCGCCCTGTTCAACGATCTCAAGGACAACAAGTTCAAAGAGGAATTCCTGCATCATGTACAGCTCTTCATTCCCGATTGGCCCGACATCTATGTCAAACTCTTTCCCTACGCCCTTATCCCCTCGATCATCACCCATCTTGAAAAAGAAGGCTGCGCCGAAAAACTCACCACCATGTGCGTTAGCTGCTTTGATCATTTCAGGGACAACCGTGAAGCCGTGGTCTGGCTTTTCAAAAACGCCGCATCCACGGACTGGTTTAAAGCGGCTAACATTCCCTTTGAGAAACAGCTCATCACCCTGATCCACATCATGGATCTCAGTTACCGGGATATTGAAAACCACCGGGACACCACCGAGAACCGCAAGATCAACAAACTGGTCTACACCATTTTATTCAAAGAAGGCAGTCTCAACACTTTTATCGATCAGGCCGACGAAGACACCATCACCCGGGTCTACACCTTTATCAACTATGTGAAGGATCTGGATCCCCAGGACAAACTCAACCTGAAAAGCAGGATCATGGACAAACACCCGGAGTTCAAATTCCTGGGCGATGCGGAAAAGAAAGTTTCACGGGGCCTGCTGGTTACCGCCGCCATGTACGAGGAAAAGCAAAAACAGCTTACCCACATTATGGAAGAAGAGGTGCCCGCCAACTCCAAGGAAATTGCCTTTGCCCTGTCCCTGGGGGATCTCCGGGAAAACGCCGAATACAAGGCAGCCAAGGAAAAGCAGGAAATACTCAATTCCACGGTGGCCAAGCTCAAAGACGAAATCGAGCGGGCCCAGCTTTTTGATCCTAACTCGATCAACACAACACGAGTTTCCTTTGGCACCACGGTACTGCTCCATAACGACACCCAAAATCAGAAAGAGGAATACACCATCCTGGGGCCCTGGGAATCAGATCCGGATAACAATATTATCTCCTATCTTTCTCCCTTTGGAGGGGCTATACTTAACAGGACGGTAGGAGAGCGTTTTGATTTTTCGATAAACGACGAAAAGGTTTCTTACCTGGTGGAGCAGATTTCAGCAGCCAAAGTTTGAAAAGCGTTTAAGACAGGAAGGTGTGTATGAAAAGAGGCGTAATAGCAATTATTCTGATACTTGGCGCAGTATTCGCCTTTGCGCAGAATAGCGGCCCCATAGACCTGATATTGCTGCTTGATACCTCATCAAGCATGAGCGCTTCCTACGACACGGTAAACAGCTATATGACCGGCGGCTTCCTCAAGGAATTCCTGCGTATAGGCGACACTTTCCACCTGATACCCTTCTCTGACAAACCCAGGGTTGATATTTCCCGCCGTGTGGAAGGTTCAGGGGATCTTGAAACTATCATTGGCCGTATGCTTTTGCAGTACCCTCTGGACTCCTGGTCAGATATTCCCGCAGCCCTGAGTTTCGCGGAAAGCTACGCCGCTTCCCTGCCCTCCCGCTCCAAAAAAATAGTCCTCATCAGTGATGGCGACTCTGCTCCTGCTCCGGGCAGCTCCTCCCGCGCCCTTGACGCCGCGGGTCTCACCACCCTGATCAACGATACCAAAACCCGGCTCGGTTCCCGGGGCATAAGTCTTGAATTCGTCAAGATCACAGCGGGCCAGCCTATTGCCAATCCTCCCAGTTCCGGCCGCGCCCCTGCAAGCCGCCCCGCCCAGAGCACGCCAGCCGCCGGCACACGCCCGGCGCAGACCACGCCCCCTCCTGCCGCAAGCACGGCGCCTTCCCAACCGGCTCAACAAGCCGCGCCCGGCGTTGCAGCGCCGCCGGCAAGCACGTCTCCTGCCCCGGCAGCGCCCGGTGTTACAACACCGTCGGTTGTTACCACACCACCCAGTACCGCAACGTCCGGCGGCAGCGCAGCGCCTTCAGCTCCGGCAACACCCGGTACCACAGCGCCGGTTGTTACAACACCGCCCAGTACCACAACACCCGGCGGCAGCGCAGCGCCTTCATTTCCGGCAGCGCCCGGTACGGCGGATCCCAGCGCCCCGAACGCAAGTTCACCCATTGACATATCAGCGCCCGCCGGCATAGACGAGCCGCAAAGTCCTGAATCTTCTTCGCAACCTGCGGCGCGGCAGCCTGCAAGTCCCACACCTTCGCAACCTGCGGCGCAGCAGCCTGCAAGTCCCACGCCCTCGCAGCCGACAGTGCCGGCACAGCCCCGCGAAGCCTGGCAAGGTCTGGACCTTCCCCTGCCCCTGCTCATCGGCCTGGCAATCGCCGGTCTTGCCATACTCATACTCATCATTTTCCTGGTTGCCCGCCGTTTGCAGGCAAGCCCCAACCGCGCTATGGCTATGGCGGCCTCTCCCACAGCGGTCCGGGAAGCGGAACCATCTGAACCTTTTGTTGACCACAGCAAGGATCTGGCAAACTACGCCGCAAGCCAGCCCCGACAGCGTACTACTCCTTACTCCAACAGTGGCAAGCTTGCACCGGTTGTAATCGATCCCAACGGCCCGCTCCTGCTCAACCTTTTCGTGGAAGATCAAAATACCTTCATCGGCAAGCGGAATATCCACGCCCTCAAATCCGGCTATAAATTTACCATTGGCGGCGGAAAATCGGACTTCCTGGTTTTCCTGGTTCCCATCCCGCCATCCATTGGTGAAATACGCAGAGACGGCGGCCGCTGTACCTTTATTCCGCGCAAGCCAAAATATTTTCCTGACATCGGCTCCCAAGAAGTCACCGATTGTATCGGCAAAACCATCCGCATCGTTTCCGACAAAAACTATGAACTCCGGTTCAGATTTGAACGGTACGAGGATCCCTTGGTCGCTTTGAACAGGATGCTTAATTCGGTGAAGGTTCCGGGGTAAGAGGGAAAAATAAGAAAGCAAGATTCCGTGAGGCTCCCCCGTGTAAGTGGGCTCTTGTGAGGTCTGTGGTTCGTGAATACAAATAATCCCACTATATTGTCATTTTTTCCCCTAAAAAGTGTTGCATATTTCAATAAAATATAGTGGATATACTAAAGGATTTGGCTTGCAAGCAAGGGCTTTGGATTGTGATTTTACCAATGCTAGCATTACTGGACAAGTCGAATACTCGTCGGGCAGATATGTTGCTCCTAATATTACTCCTGACCGCCTTGAAGCCGGCCTTGCGCTCTTAGGGTTGAGTTATCCTGCTTCGGATCAGCTATTTACTATAGATAATTTGAAGTTGGTTAATGCTTATTCCGGCTCAAGTCCAAATAACTTGTACGGAACTCAAACTCTCGCCTTCCTCGAGAAATATATGGGCAGCACCGCCGACTTGGCCAAACTTGCCGGCCTGTCGTTCAGCAACTATCTGAGAGTCGAGGGCGACAACCCCTTCATCGAAAATACCTACAGCACCGTCGAAACCCTCAACGGCAACCTCGCTGTATATTTGGGGAATAAGGTTGTGAGTTTACATAATCTTGTTCTGGGGGATCCTAGTTTATATACCTCAATTCCTACGACTTCTATAGGATTCCTAGTAGAAAATCTTGTGTTACAAGGTGATGGTTGGAAAAATATTCAAATCTCATTAGCGCGAGGTGTCATAGTATCCGTCGACACCCCCGTCAAATCCATCGCCGGCAACAACGTGTGGTATGTCGTCTGCGGCAATGTTTCAAGGCCAACCTCAATAGGTCTTCTTAGTACAGGTATTTTAGAAGTCAGAGATTCAAATATGATTGGTACTTGGCTTAACTCTACCAGCAGCGGAACTCTGAAAGCACGGATAACGTATTCAGCTGCTCAAATTGCTGAAAAAACTACTCTACGTTCAGAGTTTGGTACGTCTATTAGCTACCCCACCGGCGGAATGCCGGGCGCCGTTCCGGGTGCCGCACCGGAAGACGGCGGCCGTCCTACTACTACTTGGCAGCAGTGGGCCGATGAGCCTGGTGCTTTTGTTCCTTGAGGGAGGAGTTAGGAGTTTAAGAGAGGGAGAAACGGCGGTTTTTCAACTCCTCATTCCTAACTTTTTATAGTCTCCCTGAATCTAATACCGTTCAAGAAATTCCGATGGGGTAACAATCTTCGGCTTTTCAATATCCACATCTTCAAAGTCATTATCGCCTGAAACAAACAGGTCAACACTTTCGATTATTGCCGAATACAGCGCAGGGTAGTCATCTGCGTCACGAATAGTAAAAAGCCCGGTTTGCCGCTCTCTGGGAGTATACACCAATTCATAGGGAAGCCGGGTAAGGAACAGATCGACATCTTTCAATTTGTCTCTAAATTTTCGTTCCATTACTTCAAACAGTTCCTCGATGACGTAAGAAGACAAGACGAGTTGATGATCCAGCGCCGCTTTGTAAATTAACGAGTTCATGCGGTCATTGGGAAAGATAATCGCGGATATGAGGACATTCGTGTCAAGCATGACCCGCATTGGCTACCCGCTTTTCCCTGCGTACTTCTTTGATCATATCAACCACATCCTGCTCATTTTTCAAACCAAGCCGTTCAGCCTCGCCGCAAAAGGCATCCTGGACATCTTTAAGGGCAAGCCTGACAGAGTTTTCCATTACAATACGCCCATTGTCTTCTATAAAAACAACCTTATCGCCGTCTTTAACGCCAAGTTTTTTGCGAATTTCAACAGGGATGGTTATCTGCCCCCGGAGGGTAATCTTTGCCAATTCCATAAATCACTCCTGTCAGATTTGCATTGAATTCAATGCATCCATTATATAACATAAATTATGCAGATAGCTTTGTCAACTCCTCACTCCTACTTCCACACTCACCTACAGGGAAGCGCATATGGTGCCTGGCACTGATTTCCGCTTCCCTTACAACACTTCCCGGCTTGCCCCGCCAAAGTCCAGCTCAGGCAGAACCGGCTTCGATTCCGCGGCGGCCTTGTTTTCAGCCTTGATGGCATCAAAAACTTCCTGCCTGAAAACTTTTACTGTTTTGGGGGCGTCTACACCTATGCGTACCTGATCGCCCCGTACCTCAATAATGGAGATGGAAATGTCATCCCCTATCATGATCTTTTCATTGACTTTTCTGGAAAGTATAAGCATTATGATTTCCTCACCGCGGCCAGTTCAGCCATGACATCATGCTTGGTCTTCCAACGGGTGTCACTCAGTATTGCCTGTTTGCCTGTCCTGGTGTCGCGGTTGATCACCAGCGGGCCCTGCAGATTGGCCGTCATGGGGCCGTCGGGAGGAATGGTTACTATCGAAAATATCAGCGCCCGCTCGGGAGAATGAATGCCTATCTCGGCCAGTTCCTCGTTATTGATGTTCACTTCGTAGTCAGGCCGGAACAGGAAGGGGTTCACCAGCACAAAGGCCACCTGCTCCACTTCCATTGATTGCAGCCAGAAAAAAGGCTGACGCTCGGCGTCAAGCAGCACATAGTCCCTGATGGTCTCAAAACCAAAGAGCCCATCGGGAAAATTGATTTTCTGGCGTTCATCCACTTCAATAAGGCCGTAGGCCTTGGTCGCAAGCTTCACAATTCACTCCTTCCTAATTAACGTAGAAAATCCAGCAGCGTAGTGGGCAGGATTCGCGCCGCAGTTTGAAGTCCGGCCCGGTGGGCCAGGTCCATCATCTTGAAGTCGGTAGCGGCGCTGGCCATATCAACCGAAGATTCATTTGCAAGCATGGAAGCCACATCGGGTATTTCGCGGTTGAGCCGTGCCCAGGTCATTTCGGCGCGTTCCTGGCGGCTGCCCACTGAGGCAATACGGGCGGAAAGATTGCTCATGGCAAAATCCATGCCGGCTATGCCCTGGCTGCCTATAAAATCCTGATCTCCCTGTAACATGGAGTCACGCAGGCGGATTGCCATGTCGAATATGGAGCCGCCGTACACTCTGGCGGAATTGCTCCAGTTGGGGGCGTTGTTTTCCATATTGCCCCGGATTATGCCCAGGTCGCGGAGCACGTTCGCATGGGGTTCGCCAAGATCCACCCGGTCTTCGGCGCGGATAAGATGGGCGCTGGTTCCTTCCAGGGCAAGGCCCTTGGTTTCGGGATCGATGTAGGCTTTGACCGGTGCGGAAGAATCGTTTATCTTTGCCACGATTCCGGGCAGGGTATCGCCGGGGGCGACGCTTATCTCTACGCCGTCTATAAAGAACGAGCCCGGGGCGTTTACCCGGTAATTGGAGGCGTCCACATTGGAGAATATCTGCATTTTTTCGGCCCAGAACACCTCGCCGCCGCCTGTATCCAGGTCCAGATAGGTCTGATCGCTAATTTCGGTTTTGCGGGTAGCGCCGGCGCCCCGGTATTCAACCCGGACTACCATGCTTTCGCCGCCGCCGGCCACGGTACCTTCCACAATACGGAATGGCTCGGTAAAAACTTTATCGCCGGCAAAAGCCTGCTTGGTATCGGGTCCCACTTTGTTGGAGATCGCCACCAGTTCTTTGAGCAACTCATTGACTTCCGCCGCCATGTACTTTAACTCGTCCGGGCCATTGGTACCGTTAGCGCCTGCCACTGCCAGTTCCCGCATACGCTGGATCACGTCAGTGGCCTCGTTCATATAGGCGTAGGTTGTATTGTAATGCTCCATTGCGTACTTGGTATTCTGTTCATAGCGTTCAAGCCGGGTAAGATAGGACTCGTAGCGCACCGCGTGGGAAGCGGCCAGAGGATCATCCCGCAGTTCATGGATTCTGTTCTGTGATGCGATTTTTGACTGAATATTGTTCAGCCCCTCTTCCTGCCGTCTCATGTAATACTGCACATCGGTATTGGGCATATTGGTTGATATTCTTCTCATAGCTTACTCCTCATTTACCCGTATCAGACGCCCATTCTGTTGATGAGCGTATCCAGCATGGAATTAACGGTGGTGATGAACCGGGCGGCGGCATTGTAGCCGTGCTGGTAACGGATCATGTTTGACAGTTCCTCGTCAATATTCACCCCTGAAATTGACTGCCGCATATCGTGTAAAGACTTCATGCGCTGGTTGGCGGTTTCCAGGGCTCTGCCGCTCTGCTCGCCCAGGAGGCCCATGCGGCCTACGGTGTCCGCGAAGTAGTCGTCAAAGGTTGAGAGCCGCCCCACCATGACCGGTGTATTCCTGATGGCGGCGATTTCCGCTGCGGCGTTGCCGTTACCGGGGTTGGCTGCCATGCCGTTAAAGCCGAAACCTGCGGCTACCGAGGTGGGATCCTTTGCCAGAGCGGGGTTTACCTCGATCCAGCCTGAGGGATGAGCTACCGGCGAAAGGGAATAATCTTCGGCGCCGCCCCGCAGGCTCGTAACCGCATCCGTCCTGCCCCAGTCAAAAGCGCCGTCCGGGCCGGAGGCGTTCAAAAGCCCGGCGTAACCGGAGAGGAAGTAGCCTGAATCCTCCACATGGCGTATAACAAAATCGGGATTTTCCCGCACGCCGTCAACAGCTTCCGCCGGGGTTCCCTTGAGTGAAAGCCTGCCGTCACGGTTCAGCCGGGCCGCTACTTCGGCGCCTGAATTGTTAATTCTGGTAACAATGTCGGTAACCGTATCGGTGGAATAGTAGGGAATACGGGTGTCGCCACTGGCGCTGGACAGGGTGATCACCCCGTCAAGGCCGGGCTGAGCACGGGCTTCCAGGGTATTTTGGCCATTCATGCGGTAGATATAGCTGGAATCAAAAACGCCGTCGCCTGAGCGGTCGTAATTGCCGTTTACATTGGTGACAAAGGGATATTCGGAAAAGAAATTATTTCCGGTGGTTCCATTAATGCCATAAGCGTCGCGGTGTATCTCGTTCACCAGATCCACAAAGTTCATGGTCATATTGTCCAGGGTCTGAATTTCCTGCTCAATGGTAACATCCCGCAGTTCCATCAGCGCCCCCAGGCTTCCCTTTTCAAAACGTATTTCCTGACCGGTATCATGCCATTGGATATGGGCATAGCCTTCGGTATCGATCCCCTTGCGCAGATCAAACTGCCTGCCTATCTGCCCCTGCACCAGAACAAGCCCCGATGTATGCACCATAAATTCGTCAGGATCACGCTGATCCACGGTTACGCCAATGATCGAGGAAAGATCGTCAACTAACAGATCCCGGCGGTCCATAAGATCGTTGGGATTATCGCCCTGGGCTTTAATGCGCTGAATGTCACCGTTCAGACCGGCGATTTGCCGGGAAAGATCGTTCACCTTTGCCACCGTTAGCTGAATATCTTCATCAACCTGGGTCTGGAGCCGCTTGAGTCCGTTGTAGTGGCCGTGAATTCCGTCGATAAGGGTTTTCCCCCGCTCCAGCACTGCGGTACGGGGCGCCATGTCCGCAGGGTACATGGAAAGCTCCTGCCATCCGTCCCAGAAGGAATCCATCTTGTTCCGTACGCTATTGACCCCAGGTTCCATATAGAGTTGATCCATTTCGCGTACATAGCGATCCCTGATTTTCCAGTAGCCCTCATCAGACGCCTCGGCAATGATGCGCTTGTCCAGGAGCTGATCCCTGATACGCTCAATGCGTTCCACCACCACGCCCTGCCCTATCTGTCCCGGGGTTTCCTCCCGGTTAAGCCCCGGCAGGTAAATGGGCCTGAAGGGAACCAGTTCAACCCGCTGCCGGGAATAGCCTTCGGTATTGGCGTTATCCAGATTATGGCCGGTGGTATACAATGCCTGTTGATGGGCGTGTACCCCCCGTTTGCCGATTTCAAGTCCCATAAATGTCGATGTCATGCCGCTCTCCTTACAAACGCGCCAAAAGGCGCGAAGCGATCGATTAACCTATTCAAATTAACCTATTCAAAAAATCCGGTTCAGCACCATACTGCGCATATCGTGAGAAAGGGGCGCACCGTTTTTGGTATAGATGCGTCCGCCCCGGTCGGGAAAAGCGTGCTCCAGAAAGTCCGCCAGAGTCGCCCGTGCGCCGCTGAGGTAGCTCATGAGGGTATCGTTGGCCATGCGCAGCTTCAGGGCCTCAAGTTTCAGGCTCCGGTAAATTCCGGTAAGCTCGTTGCGTTCTTCCGCGGGAAGCCGGGACACCATTGCGTAAAACCGGCCCTTATCGTCATTCAGATCAGGGCCATTTGCGTTTAAGGCATCGGCGGCCGCAAAGTTAGCGAAAAGCCCTTCCCGTTCCTTTTCCATGAGCCCAATGTCCTGTTCTACGCCGTTCAAAGCGATAAAATGCCCCTCAAAATCGGTCCATTCCCGGTTCCGCACCGCTTCCTCAATCAGTTTTTGAAGAGAAGCGGCCTTTTGTATCAGCTCACATTCCCGCAACAGGATTTCTCTGCATTTCTCAAACATCATGGTAATACCTCAATTCTAATATCGGCGTTTGAAAATTGAGGGTTAAGGGTTTATTATTGCGGTAAGTATTTATACATCAAAATATAAAAAAGACTGGAGAGTCTGTTCAGTGCCTCCACAATGTCCTCCCTGCGGCACCTGGAAGGTTCCGGCGAATCCGGGGGATTCCGTAAAGCTGAAACTGCTGCCAGCTCGGTCTCTCTGGTAATTGTGCGCAGCAGGTTCAGGCGGATGCTCAGAGCTCCCATAGTATAATCCGTCAGCAGATGTTTACGGCCAAAGTACTTCTCGGGGTGATGGGACCTTTCCCGTATATCCCCGGAAGACATTTCCAAAAGACGGAATTCCCCCAGAGATGTCCCCTTGTACTCCGCCGGAAAGAGACTCCGCACGAATTCCAAAATCTCCTGTAAATCATTCACGTAGGCCCGGTTTTCCCGTTCTTCTCCCAAAATCTGGGCTTCCAGGATCATGGCGCACAGTTTATCCAGCTTACCCCGGAATACGATCACCGGGTTATCTTTCCCGGTAAGCTGGTTGCCGTACAGATGGGTGAGCTCTTCGGGTTTTGAGTCCAGTTTTTCCCCAGTGGAATCCATGCTTTCATTATAACAGGATTCATACTCATTGATTGAACCCCTCCCGCCGGCTTTCACGGGACTATTCCTGCGGGCTCTTTACATTTGCGGTGGTTTCTTGATATACTAAATATTATGATATTTCCCCTTGAAGAACTTATTGAGTATGACAAGAATATGTACGAGATAACCTCGGCAGCGTCACGGCGTTCTTATCAGCTTTCCATGCTGAAGGATCCTGAAATCGAGGATAACGACGGCAAGGTGGTTTCCCTTGCGGCGCGGCAGGTGTTTACCCAGGAAGTTGAATTCCGTCTGGACGCCGAATAGTACCGGCGCGGGCTTCCGTGGATGTCCCTGTTTTAATACTGTTTGGTCCTACCGCTTCCGGCAAGACCGGCATACTGTTACAGCTTTTTGGCTCCTCTAACGGTTTACCTGCGGCAGAAGTAGTTTCTGCCGATTCCATGCAGGTGTACCGGGGCATGGACATAGGCACCGCAAAGCCATCGGCACATGAGCGGGCATTGCTTCCCCATCATCTCATTGATATCCGCAACCCTGACGAACAGTTCAACGCCGGTGATTTTGTACGCCTTGCGGACGAAGCCTGCCTGGACATAACCCGGCGAGGGCGGGTGCCGGTTGTTTCAGGGGGCACGGGCTTTTACCTTAAAAACTTCATTGTGGGACTTCCTGCGGCGCCCCCCTCTGACGGGGAAACCCGGGCCCTGCTCAAACAGGAACTGCGGGAAAAAGGCGCCCCCGTCCTTATGGAGGAACTTGCCCGCCTGGACCCGGTGAGCGCCGGAAGAATACATATCAACGACGAGTACCGCCTGCTCAGGGCGCTGGAAGTGGTACGCCTGTGTGGTCGTCCCCTCAGTTCTTTTCAAATGAGCGGGGCTGCTGCCGGAGCAGCGGCGGCTGAAACTGCGGCGGCCGTCTCCGGCGAGCTAACGCCGTCCGTCCGTCCCCGCTACCGTTTTTTCATCATTGGCCTGACACGGCCCAGGGAGGAACTGTACCGCCGCATAGACCAGCGCTGCGCCGCCATGTTCCGCGAGGGGCTGCCCTCCGAAGTCCGCCGCCTGTACGAAGCGGGTTATACGCCGCAAGACCCGGGGCTCAAAGCCATTGGCTACCGGGAATTCTTTGTGGAGGATTTGGCGGACGATAGCGATTCCGGCGATGCGGCGCATTGGCGGCTTACGCAGGATCTTGCCGGGGTGCAGGCGCTGGTCGCGCAAAACAGCCGCCGTTACGCAAAAAGGCAGATGACGTTTTTTGCCTCTATACCGGATGTAAAATGGATAGAAGCGGGGCCTGATGAGGCGGAAACGGCGGAGCGTATACGGTTACAGATCCGGCAGCTCACCGGCGGATGTATCATCCTGGCCGGGGCCCACAAAAACCCCGATTTGGGGCAGCCCCGCAAGCAGCGGCGCACCGATGAGCATGGCGCCTGACGCAAAGACCGCCCGCTCCAGAGGGGCGGCTACGGTCAGCGTGAGCCAGAGTTCCCTTGGCAGCCGGTAGAGTACCACTGAAAAAAAATTCCCCACCGTGGCGCCGCCGATAAGACCGCCGAAAGCGCAGAGCCAGATCGCAGGAAGTTTAAGCGCCTTTCTGGGGCTTGCAAACATCCTGCCGGAGAAAAGACTCCCCACAACAAGGGCGATAAAACCGGCGCCGTAGTAAACCAGGGGAAAAAGCGGAACTGAGCGGCCAATGTCCTGGGTGAACCAGAGAATGGTACCAATAATATACACGATAATGCCGCCGTTTATGACAAAAGCGCCGCCCCGATTAACCGCAACCAGAGGCCGGCCGCCCCAGGCGATGCAGCCTGAGGTAAAGGCGCTGGTAGTCCCGATGATAAAGGTACCCATGCCCATCCATGCGGTATGGGGGGCGATGAGATTACCCACAAAGCCCCCGGCGGCGGAACAGAGCGCGCCTGCTATGGGGCCAAAAAAAATCCCCGACAGGGGCGAAAGGGCGGCAGTAAGCGAAAAAGTACTGCCGGTACCAAAAACAGGGATCGTTGGCAGTATATGACCGGCGGCAACAATGGCCGCCCATACGGCTATCACCGCCGGATGAACATTGCCCAAAAGGGGCCGCTTTGTTACGCCGTTAGTTGCCATTTCCTTTTCTTCCTTTTATCTCAATGATTCGCCGGGCGTACTCAGCCGCCAGTACCATATTATGGGTAACAAACACAATGGTATAGCCCCTTTCATGGAGCCCCTGCATAATGTCCATGATCCGGCGGCTGCTCCGGTAATCCTGCCCCAATTCAGGCTCGTCAAGGATGAGTATTTTTGAGCCCATAGCCAAAACCGAGGCGATCACCGTTTTTGCCCGGTCCCCCCTGCTCAATGCAGGAGGAAAAACGTTACTTTTCTCCGTCAGGCCCACCGCCGCCAACGCCGCTTCCACCCTGACCCTAATCTCATCCTCCGGTATGGCGGTGTTTTTCAGGGCATAAGCGGTCTCGTTGTAAACCGTATCGGCAAAAAGCTGGCGGTCGGGGTTTTGCATCACAAAGCCGATTTCAGCGGATATGGCGGATACGGTCATTTCGCGGGTATTTTTCCCCCGGATAAAGATATCCCCCCCTGTGGGGCGCAGCAGGCCGGTAATGGTTTTCAAAAGCGTCGTTTTTCCGCCGCCGTTTTGCCCGATGATGGCGGTAATTTCGTTATCTGCAATGTCGAGGGATAAATTATCGATTATATTTACATTATTTATATTATTGCCCGAATCATAGGAAAAACTTAGGTTATCAATCTGTATTACCGGCATGGTGTTACCCGCTGATAAAATGCCCTCCCCGCTCGGGCGCAAAATGTCAGGCCCAAGGGGCCGTATCCCGCAATTTTCCAGCAATGCGCTGTCGCAAAAAATACTCCCTGGCGCGGCGCAGGCGGCAATAGCGCCGTCTTTAAGCACACAGATACGGTCTGCAAACGCGGCGGCTTCTTCGCTGTTGTGGGTCGCCATGATCACCGTTACGCGCTGTCTTTCCCGCAGATCCCTGATAAGCGAAAGAACTTCCCCGGCCCCGGCAGGGTCAAGCTGGGACGTGGGCTCATCCAGCACCAGGATTTTCCCGCCCAACGCCAGAGCCGCCGCAATGGCAAGGCGCTGCTTCTGCCCGCCTGAAAGGGTTCCCGGTGCGGCGTTGGCATACTGTGCAAGGCCCGTTGCTTCCAGGGCAAACCGCACCCGCTCTTCAATTTCATCTCCGGGCAGCAGCAGATTCTCCGGGCCAAAGGCTGCCTCGCCGCGGACGGTATCGCTAAAAAGCTGGGTCTCGCCGTCATCCAGAACCATTCCCACCTTGCGGGTAAGGGACGCCAAAGTACCGATGGTAAGTTCGCCGTCTACGGTTACCGCGCCCCGGAATTCGCCGCCCTGGGAATGGGGCACAATGCCGTTCAAGAGTCTGCAAAACGTAGTCTTGCCCGCGCCGTTTTCCCCCATCACCGCCAGGAATTCACCCTCCCCTATTTCAAGATCGAGTTTTTTAAGGGCCCAATTCCTGCTCCGCGGATACGCATAGGATACATTTTCCAGTTTGATAATCGCGTCAGGCACGGGACTTCCTATTTAGTGTCTGTCTATAATGTGGACACATTATAGACAGACTACCTTAAAAATCGCATTTGCGTATGCAAATGCAAGGTCTGTCCACAAAGTAACCGACTTTGTGGACAGACACTATTTTGGCAAAAAATTCAGCGTCAGCGCCAATGCTGAAAAAACGGCACACAGCGCAAGGGCCAGGTAATCAAAGGGACGCATTTTTATTTGCACAAGCCAGGTCCTGGTTTTGAAAGCACCAAAAGCCCTGGCGTCCAGGGCAATTCCCAAAAGCTGGGCCCGCCGCATGGCGCCCAACACCAGGGGAACAGCCAGCGCCGGATAGGCTTTGAATTTGGCGGCAAGAGAGCCTTCCTCAAAAGCCCGCATACCCCGCAGTTTTTGGGCATCCATAATACCCCGGGCATCTTCCTCAAATGCGGGAATCAGATGCAAGGCGATGGTAACAATATAGGCTGCGCGGTAATTCAGGCCGAGCCTGGTGAGTCCCAGCGCCAGCTTTTGCGGCTCAGTGGTCAAAGTGAGCATGGGGAGAAGCACCATGAGCGCCAAAAGTCGGCAGATAATCACAAAACCAAGAATGAGCCCGTCCAGTTTAAGCGAGCCCCTGCCCCCGATGAACGGCACGGAACAGGGAATGAGGGGCTTAAGCAGATAACGTTCGCCCGGCCCAAAAAGAATCTGCAAAAGGGTGATAAAAACAGCAAGGGCACATAACAGCTTGAAATAGGCCCGAATTTTTTTGAAAGGCATTTTTGCCGCAAGCCGGAGGCCCAAAAGGGCAAGCGCCATGCCGGCGGCAACAGGGGGCTTGTCTACGATAAAAACAATAACCGAAAGCAGGGGCACAAGCAGCAGCTTGGTCCGGGGGTCCAGCTTATGAAGAAAGGACTCCACTTTTCACCTCATTTTCAATATTGTAATATTTTCAAAAAAATAATACAAGAACCATGTACAAAATCAAACCGGTATGTTATTATTATGGTATAACATTAAACAAAGGAGCAAAACAATGACTGATGCAAAGACACGTGCGGCAAACAGGGAACGGCAAAAAAAGTACCGTGAGGCGCACAGGGAAGAAATTAACGAGCAGCGCAGGGAAAGGTACAACGATCGTATTGATAGCGGCAAATGCCCCCGCTGCGGCGGCAAAGTAAAGAAGGGCTACACCCTCTGCGAAAACTGCTGCGATTACCAGGCGGATCTGAACAGGAAATACGCCAAACAGCGCAAAAAAGTCACGGCAAAAGCAAAACCTGCGGCAAAGGCCAAAGCAAAGCCCGCAACAAAGACAAAAGCAAAGCCTGCGGTAAAAGCAAAAGCAAAACCCGTAACAAAGGCAAAAGCGAAGCCCGCAGTAAAAGCAAAGCCCAAGGCAAAAAAGGCAACAAAAGCTAAAAAATAGACGAGCAAATTGTAACCACGGGGAATCTGCTTGCGCAGGGAGTCCCCCGCAGAAGCGGATTCCCTCGCGAACAAAAGAGTAAGGGCTTCCCCCGGAAAGGGGGGCTAGCGGTCATACCTTTTCCGGCATACCGTCGCATTTTCTGTCGCCCCCCTTACGCTTCGTAGTCCTCACTCGTCGCTTCGCTCCTCGCTCCGGTCTACTGCGCTATCCCCCATTGGTAAATCAAACCGGCATCAGATCAAAGAATATTTGGAACAGCACGAGACGGAGGTATTCAATATGTTATTTGACGAATGGAAACTTGACGAAGCCCTTGTCGTGGAGCGCGAGGAAGGATGCGAGGAACGCGGTATAGAACTTGCGCGTAACGCGCTTGCGGAGGGTGCTTCATTGGAATTTGTCCAGAAAATCACCGGATTTGATACGGAAACCATACAGAGCCTGTCCCAAGCTACAGGTACACAAACAGGCAACAAGTAAGTGTTATTCGCCGGTACATAATTTGCCGGGCAGGAACTCGCCGAGCAATTATTTTTGTTCACCTCACAAATTTTTAAATTTTCATTTCTTAAATTTTTGGGTCAAAATGACACACTGTGTCATTTTGACCCACCCCAAAAAAAGTGCCGCCAGCTTTGCTGGCGATGGCACCATTCCCGATAGTTCGCAGTACGCACCCTCCGCATGCGGCGTGTGCGTTGACTATTTTTCCTATGAGAGTTATTATTGAAACATGGAACTTGAATACACCTATTGGCAAGACGGTACGTTTTTTGTAGGTTTTCTCAATACATACCCCGATGATTCCACACAAGGTTTTACCCTGGCCGAATTGGAAGAAGCACTTCTTGAAGTCTATGAAATACGCCAGGAAGAAAAAAAACATCTTGCCGCTATCCGTAAAACCGGTAAACTGAAAGTATCTGCGTGAAAAAAGAAAAGCTGCTTGAAAAAATCCATGAAAGCGGCGCTATTTTTGTCCGTCATGGAAAGAAGCACGACATATATGAAAATCCCCGCACCCATGAGTATCTCCAAGTTCCCAGACATCTGCTGCCCTTATGGGCAGCTTGATGTAAACGAATATACGGCAAAGGAAATCATCAAGAAATCAGTAAAATAAAGGAAATCAGTGCCGCCAGCTTTGCTGGCGATGGCACCAGTGCCGCTCCTAAGGAATTATAGGCTCAATTCAAATATGACACAAAAACAAATAGCTGAAATGTTGGGAATGAAAAATATTTATAGTTATCAACGGTTAGAAAAAAAATCCAATCCAACATTAACAATTATAAGTAAAATAC
>BNVF01000013.1 GCA_025997895.1 Spirochaetia bacterium | reverse complement strand
TCTCAAAATACCGCCCCCGGCGGTCTGGTCTCCCCTCTTCCGGTGGCTTTTTGTGTTGGGAGGGGTGGGGGGGGGGGGGGGGAGGGGAGGGGGGGGGGGGGGGGGGGGGGGGGGGGGGGGGGGGGGGGGGGGGGTGGGCGGGGGGGGGGGGGGGGGGGGGGGGGGGGGGGTGGGGGGGGGGGGGGGGGGGGGGGGGGGGGGGGGGGGGGGGGGGGGGGGGGGGGGGGGGGGGGGGGTGATAACAATTTATCTGTTAACAAACAATGCCATAAAATCGCTGCGTTTATTGACATTGAATTTTCGGTAAATCGCCGCAATATGATCTTTGACAGTATAAGGCGAGATACAAAGAATATTGGAAATTTCAGCCGTACCCATGCCCTCTTTTAACAGCAAAGCCGCAACTTCCCTTTCTCTGTTCGATAACTTATACTTACGGAAAACATCTGCAATATTGCCCGAAATAATCCTGTCAGCATTATCAGCCTTAATAGAAAAAGACCCCGGTTGCGCAGCAAACGACGGTTGCGCAGCAAAAGACGGCTGCAAAGCAGACGACGGCTGCGCAGCAAAAGACGGCTGCAAAGCAGACCCCGGTTGCGCAGCAAACGACGGCTGCAAAGCAGACGACGGCTGCGGCATTTTAGGGTATAATAACCTCAGAGCCAGAAATACAAACGCCACCGCCATAATCAGCATAGTCGCAATAGTGAATTCGGCAGTGTCAGGCAGCACGCGGTTCATTAAAGGACCAAGAAACGAAAAGAACTGCGTAAGATAAATAGCAGAGACAGCGCCGTAAAACCAAAAGCCCCCCGCGTAACACTCCATAACAAGGGCAGCAAAAACCGCCCAAACAGTAAAACGGAAAATATAAGCCAGCACGCCCATAAACTCAACCAAACCGGCATATTCCCGGAACAAAACCATAAAGGGAAGCAAGATAAAAAGGACAATCCCAGCATACAAAAACATTTGGAAAAAACGGCCGGCCAGCCGACCCGCAAAAAAGGCGCAAGCCAAAACCGCCGCCACAACCCCAATAATAAAAATGCCGCCCGGCCTTTCAGCATTACCCGGCATTAAGGGAAATAGCCTTATTTCCATAGCGGCGTTAAGAGTGTTAAACACCAGCGACAGCCCCACCAGCCGGACTATGCGCAGCCGATCTGTCTTACCGGGTACCGGGGTTGGTTGATCGGACTTACTTTGTCCAATATACGTCTTATCGAACAACAAGAGACACAAAGCCAGGAGCACCCCGGAAATCGTCAAAAGCCATTTTATCGCGCCAAGCAGCGCGTTCATGGCGGAAAGCGGATCTGCGGCGCGGGTTTCCGGCAAAGACAGGGAAAAAAGGCGGGTGAGTATACCAACGCAAATGGCAACTGCAAGAAACAAGCAGCTATACCGGCCTTTATGGAACAAAAAAAACACCCCATGCGCCAAAGGGTAAATTAAACCCGTACAAAGGGCTAAAATAGCGATAACCGCAGAGGAGCCGAACCAAACCCTCACATCCATTGAACGGATAATAATTTGGGGCAGAAAGACAAGCAGAACGAACAAAAGCCTGTAAACAGCCGGTTTCCCGGTTTTTGCGGCAATAATACCGTCCGTTACAGACCCGTCCTTTTTACGGAAAGGCAGAAAAAGCGGGCACACAACCACGCCCAGAACCGCCCCCAAAAAACCAAGCGGGTATTGCCATACCGGAATCGTCATTGATATAAGGGGAAAGAATTCATGCAAAGTCAACACAAGGTAATAACCCGCAAAAAGGCACAGAAGGCCGAGAAAAGAAGCGCTTTTTATCCACAACTTGCGCGTCAATAACGGCAGTCTATACTCCATAAGGCTTAAATCATACATCAAACCAACGGATATTTCACCTACCCCTCCAACGAAGGATTTTTTGAAAAATCCCCCGCTAGAGGGATATGCAAAAAACAAAGCAGAAATGACAATAAATAGAAGATTAAGGAGAAAAGCAATGAAAATAACAATTAATGGCCAATTAAAGACAAGAAGGACACGCGCCCAACACCACGCCGCCCTCTGGCCATTGCTCATTTGTCTTTTCCCATTGCTCATTTTGGCTTGCGATCTCTTCGCTCCCACCGACCCAAACTACCTCGACAAACTCCACGAAGAAATCTCGTGGGCGAATGCCGCCAGGCTCACCGTGCGGCTTGAGTATGATGGCAGTTGGGGAAACAGTAATCCGAACAGAGGGCAGATAAGCCCCAACCCGCTGGATATCAGGCAAGGCTACGAGTTTGCCGTAGAGTTCACCCCGCTTTCCGGCTACGGCTTTGTCGAGTGGCTGGCGTTTAACAGTAACCAATACGAAGCCGGCATATTAAGCGGTACACTGGATAGTGCAAAAAGCCACACGGCTTTTCTTGCGGGCGATACGCTTTCTGCAAACGGAGTTGAAATCAAAAGAGGCGAAACAGCGACAGGCGCGATAACCGCAGCCGTAACGATAAATTCCAACATACCCGTAACCCTGGTGCCGTTCTGCGACAATATGCCAAGGGTAGTGCGTTCCAATCCGCCGCTTACCACAGCCCTAACCCCCTTCCCCTACAATCAAAAAGTATCGCTCTGGTTCAATATGCCGATTGATATAGACACCGTGCGCCTTAATGCGTCAACAGGGGAATTGACAGAAAATATACGCATAAACGCGGTTCACTCGGCAGGGACGAAGAACGGCCAGCCTGCGGGAAATGAAGGTGATATATCGGATTATTTCAGAGTGTCGGAATATAGCGCCGTGGAATATCGCCTTGACTTAATTGCGACAGCGGCGCTTGCCGAATGGCCGGCCGGCGATTTGGTGATGAGCCTGAGCATAAGCGTTGGGACAGGCGTGAAAAATACGGCAGGGTTCGGCATGGCGGCGGCGCAGACAATAAGCTACATGACCAACGCAACAGAAACGCAGAAAGTGTACGAGGCAAACAGCATAGAGGCAAGCCGCACCGCACCGCCTTCCCACCCTGTCGGCGCGGCGTGGATACAAACCTTGTTTAGGGACGCGGCAACTCAGTGGAACAACCCCGACATAGACAGGCGTTTCAACAAGACCACCATAACCACCGTATATGTACGTTTTACGGTCGGCAACCCCGAAGGAGTTACGAATTTGCCCAACCGCATAACGGTACGGGAAGCGCTTACCAACCACCTTGACGGAAGCAGGGCGTCGGGAAGCGCCGAATGGACTTACGAAAATATTACCCCCCAGGCGGACGGCTATTACTACATTTCGCATAACTTGCGGACAATCGCGCCGGGCATTATCCAACTGGTAATTTTGCCGTGGTATGAAGATACAGCAAACGAAGAAAACAATATCACGGAACAAAACCTTGACAGCGCGATAAGCGCCATGCGTTTTGTTACGGTGGTGCAGGACACCGACGCGCCCGGCTTGCGAAACCCTGCGGCATTGATAAACGGCACGGCAGTGGGATCTCCCGAAACCGTGTTTACATTGAGCGGCGGCGCGGAGATCGGCCTTATATTGGGCAATATCTTTGACCTTGCGGACAACTACGTTGAAGGGGGCATCAGGTACGGCAGCGCGTATTCAAGACCCTGGACAATGGACGAACGTGAAAAGCTCCAGTGGCGCTGGTGCATCGGCAAAAAAGGGACAGAGCCGGAAACATGGTATGTCGATTCAGGCTGGAGAGCTTGCGGAGAGACGTCTTCACAAAGCGTTTTGGGCCTGACAAATGGGCAGGAGTATTCTGTAGAGGTTTACTACTGCGACACTATGGGGAATGTGTCCGCCGTGTCCAATGCCGCAACAGTGCGGGTAATCGCGGGCGCGCCTGTTTCCGTCAGCGGCATTTGGGCGGAATCGACCGGCACAACGGTAACGGTAAACTGGACAACGGTGCAGAACCCGGAAAGCAACATGAAGGGCGCGCGGGTATTGGTGAACGGCGTTGAGCGGGAAAACAACACGATCACGACTGCGGGAGGCAAATCTTTTTCTTTCAGCGTACCGCAGATTAACTCAGGCAGCATAAGAACAGCAGGGCAGGAGGCAAGCGGCTTTGAAAAATACGACATCAGCGTTGTCGGGTATAATGACGCGGGGAACGCCCCGGCTCAGACGCTTACGGTTTGGAATGTTCCCGAAATGAAAATTAGCAACGAGCCATTAGCAGTGAGCAATGAGCAGCCCGCGATTCAGATAAGCAGCGCAGACAATGTGTATGATCCTATCAGTAATACAGTTGGTCTTGCGAACATATCGAGCATATCAGATTATTTGTCGAGGCAATATGTTCTTGTTAATGATATTGCAGTCAGCGGGCATACGCCCATCGGCACAAGCGAAAATACTTTTCGGGGCAAGTTCTACGGCAACGGGCATACCGTTACGATTACCGGCACGATGACCGCAGCGGACAGCGGGCTGTTCGGCGTGGTGGGAGATAACGCACTAGCACGGGACTTGACGGTGCAGTATAACACCGTAACCGTCTCCCCCACAGGCGCCGCCCGCTTTGGCGGCATTGCCGGAAGGGCGACAGGCAAAGCGCGTTTGGAAAATGTCCTGACCAGGGGCAGTGCCGAATTTAATGTAGGCGGTGACACTACCGCCCATGTCGGCGGAATAGTCGGGCTGTTGGGGCGGATTGAACAAACTGAAATAAGCGCCGAAGGCAGCGCAAGCACCGCAAGCATATACAACGCTTATGGCGGGCTTAACCTGCAGGTTGAAAAATCATCTCAAACTGCAAATGCAAACGGTTCAATCTATGCGGGTGGCATTGCAGGCAGCATAGGCGCTACAGGCGCATTCACCGCTGTAAACAGTGCAGTAACAATAACATGGGCCGGCGATGCTGTTGAGTTGGCGGACGCACGGGCGGTTGGAAACATAAGTGTTGGCAGCGAGGGAAAGGTATATGTTATGTATTTTAATTTTAGTGATACTACTATACCGGCAGGGCTTCAGGTTGGCGGCATTGCCGGTATGGTTTTCGGCGTAGAAGATAGCCAACAGGCAAAGCTCCGTAATTCAGAGTACCGTCAGGGTACTATCACGGTAAATGCCGGATATGGGCATAACGTAATTGGCGGCGCTATTGGGGGAATATACCAGTATGCTAAAGTTACCGATTGTTCAACAATAGCACAAAGCATAGATATTAACAAAACAACTAGCGGCATTATTTACGCGGGCGGCTTTATCGGAGAATTCTGGAGGAACGGGACAATAGAAAATTGTTACAGCGAAAATACTATTAGCGCAGCGGTAGCGGCTGACATGCCTGTAACAGTCGGAGGTTTCGGCGGCAGAATAGCTGCCAAAGTATCGTACTGTTATGCCTTGGGAAATGTGTCCGGCTCTGGCAACTATATATCATACTTTGGAGGTTTCGCAGGTCAATTTATCGCCACCGGTACTGCTTCTTATTGTTACGCTGCCGGGAATGTTACGGCAATAAACGGCGCCACAGGTAATTCAACCTACGCAGGGGGATTTGCCGGCAGATCATTTAGTTTATCTGATTGTTACGCTTTGGGTGATGTGCTCGCTCAAAAACCCTCAGGAGGTACCGTATATGCCGGCGGTCTTGTAGGTTATTTTAACGGGGGCATAACCTGCAGTTTTGCCGCCGGCAGTGTTGTTGTCAAAAGAGACTCTGGCACTGTATACGCCGGCGGTCTTGCGGGCATTGGCAATAGCTTGTCCATAACCAACAGTGCAGCCCTTGGCGCAAGCGTTACCGCAACCAGTAGCGGTACAATAAATATCGGGCGGGTTTACGGCGCTGGAACCAGCACAAATACCAACAACTATGCGTACAGCGGTATGAAGATCTTCAACAACAGTACCACCCCCAGCAGCATTACCACCGGCGCGCATAATAACCAGAACGGCGCGGACGCAACACTTGCAAAATTTCAAGACCACTGGTTCTGGAGAGACACTATGCGTTTTAACCCCGATGTCTGGCTTTTTACCACAGTGACGGATCGCGGTTACCCAATCCTGCGCGGTCCGAATGACAGCTTTGTACCGGGCGGCGTGTTGGGCGGACAGGAGCAAGGCGTAAGAGTAGGCGTACCGTCAACATATACATATACTTTCCCATCGACAGGTGGCTCTACGGTAACCGTTGATACTTGGCAAAGGATTGAATAAAGGAGCAGGGAACAGGGAGCGATGGAAATGAAAAACTATTTTTCAATATCAGCGATAAGACTAACAAACTGTTCCGGCGTTACTGCCGGAATGGAACTGGAGGTATAGTCTTGGGTGTTTCGGGTGATAATGTAGTCAGCGGAAAAACTTTCACTCACTATAAATTGAACACTATCCTCAAAATCATCCCAGTCCAAATCCAACGCCTGATAGATATGGCTGTCAGTTACTGTAGCCGGTCTAAAAACTTGCAAAAGTTTTTTAAGAGCCTCTTTTGTAGCATTTTTGCCGAGTTTGCTTTTTGCAATATAAAAAATATCAGTAATAGCGGAAGCGGATATATAGCCGGTAATTATGTCTTTTTCCGCAAATCCAAGAACCCCCATAGCACTGGCATAATCCTTGCGTCTCAGCAGAATATCAAGCGCAACATTGGTATCAATCAAGGCGTTCATAAGTGTTTAGCCAGTCTTTTCATGCGCCATTCATCAAGGTCTACATCCCCCATATCGGAAAGTATTCCGGTAAGGGATTGCGTAATTGGGCAGCTTTGCAGAAATTCTTCCCATTCTTTTTTGGTAAAATGGAGTTTACCGTTGCCGTCTTTAGCAGCGGCGGCTTTCGGGTCTAATTCTTTCCGCGCCTTTTGCTCTAAATGCCCTACAAAATCAATCACCTCGACAAAATATTTTGGAGGAAGCGTGTCAATCCTTCTATATAACTCAGCCTGTTGGGTCATACCAACCTCCATTAAGGAAAATATAGCATGAAAACAGAGAAAAAACAAGAACAACCGCTAAGGCGACAAAGGCGCAGAAGGAAGAAAAAGGATGCAATACTATTAATTCTTTTCTCTCTTCTCATTCCTCATTTCTCATTTGGTCTGGATTTTAATCTTCGCCCAAAGGGTTTTGTTTTTATCCCAATGGGAAGCGGCAGCCTCGACCCCAACGGCAGGGCAATGTATAGTTTCGGCGGCGGCGGCGAACTCGGCTTTGAAGCCGATTTATCAACCCTATGGCCGAACCCGCTGGGCATAGGCTACACATTCGGCATAGAAGCCGCCATGATGATAAACCCCTTCCAAAGCGATCCCCCCGCAAACACTTCATTCTATTCATTCGGCGGATCTTTCGGCCTGTATTACTTCCCCCTCTCCCGCCTTTTTACCAGAATTGACGGAGCAGTGGGCATAAGCAAATCTGTAAAAGACGAAGCAGGAAGCGACCCCGGCCCTTATTGGAGAATAGGCGGAGAAATCGGCTTCCGCTTTACCCCCGGCTTCACCTTGGCAGCTAACACAGGCTGGCGCGAATACTACAGCAACGGAGGTCCCCTCAACTCCGGAATGTATGCGGGACTAACCGCGCAAATAACCTTCCAGACAGGTAGCGCAAGCATGAGGGAAGGGGTAATCGCCCAGCTGGACCAAACCGATCCCGTGTATCCCGCCTTCATGCAGTTATACCAGACCTACCCCATAGGCGCCGTAGTTTTGCGTAACAACGAAAACGCCGAAATCCGCGATGTGCGCCTGTACTTCCGCGCCGGAACCTACACCTCATCGGAATACCCCTGCGGCACAATCTCCGTAATCCCAAGAGGACGCAGTGTAGAACTCCCTCTGTTAGCCGATTTTTCGCCGGAAATTTTACGCTTTACCGACTCAGGCAGGGTAATGGGAGAACTTGTAATCCGCTACAGGTTTTTAGGACAGGAGCGCGAAGCAGTCCGAGCCATAACTGTAGCAACTCAAAACCGCAACACCATACCCACAGGCGATCTCGCGTCAGTAGACGCGGTGTCAGTAGACACGGCCGTCTTTGCCGCCTTTGTTACCTCCACCTCCCCCGAAGTGTTAGACTTCGCACGGTTTATAGCAGGCCAGGACCGTACCAGCCGCAGAATAGGTCACAACGCCAATATGCAATACGCAATCTGGCTGTTGGAAGGACTAAGAGCGTCAGGCATAATGTCAGGCGATACCTACGCAACCGCAAGCACGGCGCAGTACCCCGCTGAAACACTGGCTTTTCGCACAGGAAACCCCCGGGACCTCGCTATATTATACGCCGCCGCCCTTGAAGCCGTAGGCGTCTCATCAGCCTTTTTAACAATGAGTAACGAACAAAATTTTCTTGTGGCGGTTAATTTGGGAATTGATCAGAGCGCGGCGGAAACATTGTTTAACGGTACTGATAAAATTCTTGTAGTAGACAATCAGGTTTGGCTGCCGCTTTCAATGTCCGGTTTCAACGACGGGTTCAATGCCGCATGGACACAAGCCGCAGAAATACTAAACCGCAGCTTCGCCGAAAACAAACAAGCCGACTTCATCATCATACAAGACGCATGGCAAACATACCCGCCCACGCCGTTACCCGAATTGGGAAGAGCCGCCTTGCGAATCGACAACGCCGCCGCAACAGCAGCAGTAAGGCGCACCATGACCCAATACATAGAAACCGAAATAACACCCCTGGTCCAAACAATACAAGCGCAAGTAAACGCAACCCCAACAGCCGCCCTGTTCAACAGATTAGGAATAGTACTGATACGCGCCAACCGTATACCCGAAGCCAAAACCGCCTACGAACGCGCCGCCAACATGGGATCGATCCCCGCTATGGCCAACCGGGGCAACCTCGCCCTGATAGAGCTCGACTACACCACAGCCGAAAGATGGTTCAGGCAAGTCCTGCAATTACAACCCGACAACGCCGGAGCCCTAAGAGGAATAACCCAAATAGAAGGGAACAGGTAAGTAATGAAAAAAATACTGTTCGTGTGGTCAGTGTGGTTCATGGTAAATTCTTCTTTTGTATTTGCAGAAACTGAATTCAGTTTCCGGCTTGCCCCGTCAATCGTAGCGCCGTTAGCAAGACCGGAGTTTGATAATGGAACAGGAGCGATGGCATCTCTTGATTGGGCATTTTTCACATTCGCCGACAAGTTCGATTTAGGCGTGAGTATTGGCGGCAGCTACACAAGCCTGCCCTTCGAGACAGGCGATCCTATGTCAATTATTGAAGGCACAGGCGGACTATTCATACGCTACCGCCCATTCGATCGCTGGGCATTCCGATTTTCAGCTAACGCCGGAGCGTACCAGTATTCAAGAAAGGGCCAGGCCGCCGCCAACCCGCTCATGTCATTCACCCCCGGCGCGGAGTTCCGTCTCTCCCCCTATTTCTCCCTGTTCGCCGATGGAGCCTACACCTACAGGATATTCAGTTCCGAACCATTGCCAACGTTAGGCGCAACATTCGGAATACGCCTGAACCTCTCGGAAATAATGGCAGGACGCGCAAGAGTGCAGGTAGAAAAAACCAAACAGCACAGAGTATTCCCCGTCTCATGGGCATGGTACGAGCGCAACCCAATAGCCGCCGTAACCGTAACCAACAACGAACCCAACGCCATCACCGATATGAACCTTACATTTTTCATAGACAGCTACATGAGCGAACCCTGGACATTTGCAACAGTCCAGCGCCTTGCCCCCGGCGAAAGCATAGAACTTCCCGTAACCGCCCTGTTTAATGAAGCCCTGCTGAACCTGAACGAAACCGTAACCGCCAACGGCATATTGCGAATGCAGTACCGCAGTTTAGGCGCAAGAAAAGAAACCACCTCCCCCATACAAATGCCCATATTCCGCCGCAACATATTATCATGGGACGATGACCGCAGAGCCGCCGCCTTTGTCTCCCCCCGGGATTATTCTGTCCAATTATTTGCGCGTAACATAGACGGAGCAGTAGAAAAAATCAGAAATGATAAATCAGAAATGAGGAATGTGCCGCCTGATGTCCTGTATGCGATTGGGTTGTTTGAGGCTTTACGCTTGTATCGGATTAGTTATGTGGTTGACCCCTCATCATCATACATAGCGTTATCCGAAAACGGAAGCGCCACCGACAGCCTCAACTACCCCTACGAAACCCTGTACTATCGCGGCGGCGACTGCGATGACCTCTCTATACTATTCTGTTCCCTGCTGGAAGTGCCAGGCATAGAAAGCGCATTCATCACCATACCCGGCCACATCTACATCGCCTTTGCCATAGAAGACGACACATGGCAGCCCAACAATAGCGACATCATAACAATAGCCGGCAACGACGGAACCCCTCGCCGCTGGCTGCCCATAGAAATAACCGTCCCCGGCCGCGGCTTCACCCAGGCCTGGCGCATAGGCGCAAGACAATGGCGCACCGCAGGAACCGAAGCTGCCCTCTACCCAATCCGCGACTGCTGGGAAACCTACCCCTCCGTAACCGTCCCCGCCTCCGGCAGTAACCCGCCGGAAGTCCCGGAGTGGGAGGAGATAGTCAGGGCAGTACAAAGGGAATTAGTAAATATCAAATGAACCCCCTGCGGCAAGCACTAAACTTGACCCACAAATCAGCGTATAGTAATCTAAGAATGAAGAATTTTTAACCGCGAAGGCTTTGCGGTTGATTATTATTAATAAATAAAGGCAGGTTTTGTGGCGGTTTTATCCATTCAGTCCCATGTGGTATACGGTTATGCCGGAAACACTGCGGCGGTATTTCCCATGCAGCGGCTTGGCCGGGAAGTGTGGGCGATCAACACCGTTGAATTCTCAAACCATACCGGCTACGGCGCCTGGCGGGGAAAGGTGCTGGGCGCGGAACTTGCCGCCGATCTCGTTACCGGTCTTGCGGAGCGGGGTGTCCTGGGCCGCTGCGAGGCGGTGCTTTCAGGTTATCTGGGCGACGCCTCAGTGGGACGGACAATAGTCGGCGCGGTGCGGCGGGTACGCGGGGAATCTCCCAAGGCGCTCTACTGCTGCGACCCCGTGATGGGCGATACCGGCAAGGGTTTTTACGTTAAGCCGGATATTCCCGGCATATTCAAAGACGAACTCATCCCCCTGGCGGATATTGTTACCCCCAACCAGTTTGAACTGGAAGCCCTCACGGGGATCAAAACCGAAACCCTGGCAGGAGCCCGCAGGGCCATTGCGGCACTTCATGAAAGAGGGCCCCGTATCGTGCTGGTTACCAGTTTCCGCGACAATGATTCCGCCGCGGAGTCATCCGCGATGACAGCTAACGTCCCGTCGCCAGCAGGCAGCGTCCCGCCGTCAGCAGGCGGGGCTTATATCAGTATGCTGGCATCGGCCAGAGCCGGGGACAAAAGCGTCCTCTACCGGATAAATACCCCCGAACTGCCCCTGGGCGCGGGAGTAGCAGGCACAGGAGACCTGACTGCGTCAATTTTTCTTTCCCGTTATCTTGAGACAGGGGATGTCAAAAAAACCCTGGAACTCTGTACTGCGTCGGTATACGGTATTCTGGAAGCGAGTTTTCTTAAACGGACCGCCCGGGAAGGCCCACTGGATTTGCTTATAGTCCAGGCTCAGGAGGAACTGAGCTCCCCATCCCATGTTTTTGAGGCGGTAAAACTAAACCCATGAAGCTCAGAGTGAACCGCGAATGGACCAGCGAAAGTCCCTATGACCGTTTTTTTGATTTTATTGCCCCCGATGCCGACCGTTACGCGATACTTCTGGAGTGTATCGAAACGCTGGGCCTTAACTCGGTAGTTATTCCCGTTGCGGGAAACCGCCACATATTTGTTTTTCCGCCGGGCCAGAGTATAAAACCTTCGGCTGGCGGCATCTTTCCCTTCAGTGCACAAAACCCGGTCATGCTGGTTGCCCATTACGACCGCGTGGCGGGCAGCCCCGGCGCCAACGACAACAGCGCCGCGGTGTTTCAACTGCTCAAGGCAGCCGGAACCTTAAGCCGGCAGGGAGTTGATTACTGGATAATTGTTTTTACCGATAAAGAAGAACTCAAAGCAGGCGAAGGCATAGATGAGCAGGGTTCTTTCAGCCTGGCGGAAAAACTCCGGGCCTGGGGTCTGGGCGACGCCAGGGTCTTTAACTTTGACGCCTGCGGTTCAGGCGACGCCTTTATTATTTCCAGCACCACCGACTATATATTAAAGAACGACGAGCGCGCCGGTATACGCAAGGCAAGACAGCTTATCCAGGGCCTGCGCACCCATGCCCTGGAGACCGCCCGCTTCCTCCGCCTGAGACGGGTGCTGCAGATTCCCACCCCCTTCTCCGATGACGCCGGTTTCCTTAAAGCGGGCATTCCCGCCCAGACTATCACCATGCTCCCCATTGAGGAAGCCTCCCCCTACGCCATGCTCCTGCGCAATCGCCCCGAATTTGTAGATCTTATCCTCTCAGGGGGCTTTAAAAACAGCGCCGACCGCCGCCTTATCCCCGAAACATGGCGCAGCCTCAACGGCCCTTCCGACAGTCATTTGCGCCTAACGCCTGAGTTTTACGACCAGGTGGTCAGATTCGCCGTAGAGCTTTGCAGGGGCTGAGAAAAGACCGGCCTTTTTCCTACTTTGCAACCAGCAGCGTCAGAATCTCCCCCACAAAGAGCCGGTGGTAATCTTTTTGCGGATAACACTCTTTTTCAATTCCCGGATCAAGAAATTTTGACGGATCAAAATCGTGGGTGTAGATTTTTTTGCAGATGATGATCTCCGAGGCTTCCTTAAAGCCCACCGCGCCAACAGCCCTGCCGCTTGCAATGCCGCTGTCAAAGACAATGGGAGTCAGGCCGGCCTCGGCGGCTTTGTCATAATCGCGGCCGGATTTGTCGCCGCAAACGGCAAGGGCCTTGCGGTGCTTCTTGTCAAAGAAAGAAATCGTAAAGAGCGGATTGGCGTTCAGGAATTCAACAGTGTGCCTGCCGGGGCGGATGTAAATGGTGGCCACATCCCTGCTCCAGAGTACTCCCAGGCCGCCCCAGGAAACGGTCATGGTGTTCCAGTTGCCCGCCCCGGTATCAGGGTTACCTGCTGTTACCAGCGCCCATTCGTCGCCTATACGCGCTGCAGGAGAGCCGCGAAAATCCCTGATGTTTTTTTCGGCCCAGTTTGAGCCCGCTGAAATAACCGCTTTCTGTTCCATGTCTGTCTCCTTATATCTTATATTATATCGAAGATTTTACTGTAAGCGTCCAGGGCGGAGTCGCCGGAGTTTCCTGCAAGGACTTTTTTGGTCAGTATCTTGCCAAGCTGCACGCCTTCCTGATCAAAGCTGTTGATGTTCCACACAAAACCCTGGAACATCACCTTGTTTTCAAAGTGGGCAAGAAGGCTCCCCAAAGCAGCGGGGTCAAGGCGCTTGCCGTAGATCAGGCTTGAAGGCCGGCCGCCGGGGAAGTCCTTGTTCCGGTTTGCGTCGCCTTGGCCCTTGGCAAAAGCCACGATCTGGGCGGCCAGATTCGCCTTGAGTTTGGTCTGACTGTCGGAGTTGTCAACGATGATGTCGTCATGGCGCTGGCTTTCGAAAAAGCCGATGAATTGCAGGGGGACGATGTCCGTGCCCTGGTGGAGGAGCTGGTAGAACGAGTGCTGGCCGTTGGTGCCGGGCTCGCCAAAAACCACGGGGCCGGTGGAATAGGAGACACTCTCGCCATTGCGGTTTACCCGCTTGCCGTTGGACTCCATGTCGAGCTGCTGCAAATGGGCGGGAAAGCGGGACAGGGCCTGACTGTAGGGCAGCACCGCAGTGTATGGATAACCCAAAAAGTTCCGCTCCCACACGCCGATAAGGGCGTCAAGCAGGGCGGCGTTTTTCAAAATATCCGGCTCCAGCGCCATTTTGTCCGCTTCTGCGGCTCCGGCGAGAAACTCCCTGAACACTTCAGGACCAAAGGCAAGTGAAAGCACGCAGCCGCCCACCGCCGATGATGACGAATAACGGCCGCCGATATAGTCGTCAATGTAAAAAGAGTCCAGGTAAGCGGGGTTATGCGCCAGGGGGCTGGTCTCGCTGGTAACGGCGATCATGTGTTTCGCGCTGTCCAGCCCTGCCTTTTTGAGCTTGTCTTTGACAAAAAGCTCATTGGCAAGAGTCTCCTGGGTGGTGCCGCTTTTGGACACCAGAATAAAAAGAGTCTGATCCAGGGGCGCGGAATTGACGATGGCGGAAGCGTCGTCAGGGTCAACGTTGGAAATAAATTTGGCGTTGAGCTTCTTTTTCCCCTCAGTAGCTGCCCAGTTCTCAAGGGCAAGGTAGAGCGCCCGGGGGCCCAGGTCGGAGCCGCCTATGCCTATCTGTATCACCGTGCTAAAGGGCTTACCCGCACCGCTTTTAATTTTTCCCGCATGAACCGCGCCGGCGAATTCGCAGAAACGGTCCAGTTCCTTGCGGTAAAACTCGCCGATGTTGCGGCTGCCGCCGTTACCGTTTTCCATAACCGGCTGTCCCTGCTCACCCCGCGAAAGCTGATGCAACACCTTGCGCTGTTCGCCGGTGTTCATCACTTCGCCATTTAACAGAGCTTTGTATTTGGCGATGAGTTCCTGCTCATCGGCGAGGGCCTGCAAAAGCTTGATCGTCTCATCATCCACGGCCTTTGCCGCCCAGGAATAGTTAAGCCCGGCAGCCATAGGCAGGCGGCACTGTTCCACCCTGCCGGCGGTCAAGATCGCCTTAAAATCAAAAGACTTCCCCGCCTTGGCAGCATGATCCTGAAGCCGCTTGTACGCGGCGGTTTTGTCAAAATTAACATAATTCATAATAGCCTCCTTTAAACATCCAGATCAGGAATTGATTCCTTCATCCGGTTTACAAAATCTTCGCCGGTGATGCCTTCCCGCAGACACACAAACACCGTATTGTCCCTGCCGGCTATGGTACCCAGCACCTCATCAAGCCCCAGGTTGTCCACCGCCAGGCACACCGTATCGGAATGGCCCGAATAGGTTCTGATCACTACCATGTTACCCGACCAGTCAATGGAAACATAACCCCGCAGAAAATCGTTAATGTATGCCTTTTCCATTTCCTGCCGTTCTTCGTCGTCGGGCAGGGAGTAGACATAACCATTACCGGCATCGGGAATTTTGCCCACCTTGAGGAGCTTGAGATCCCTGGACAGAGTCGCCTGTGTTACCGCAAAGCCTTCTTTTTGCAAATGCCCCAGCAGAGTCTCCTGGGATTCAATACGGCAGGTTTTTATTAGTTTTCTTACAGCCTTAAGGCGCGCAAGCCTTTCTTTCATTCAAGCTCCCATATCGCCCGGACGCACGAATATATATGTTGAATTCATGTATAAACATACGCCAAAAAGCGTGGTTTGACAAGGACACGGAGTGGACCCGGTCAGATTAACAGCGGAAAAAGCGCCGCCGCTCCAAGGGCAATTACAAAAGACCGTCGTCTGAAATTCATACCTGACGATTTTTACCAATGGGGTCTTAATGTGAAATCCACATTACTGCCTGACGGAATCTGCGGAACCCTAAGCCCCGTATCAATACCGGTGAACTGCGGAATATGGGGGATATGGCTCCCTGCGGCAATTTCCTGGGGCGGGACAACCCGGCGGCCTTCTTCTTCGACGTAACTGGCCTCGCCTTTTGCCACAAAAACGGTCATACCGTTTTTGTAGGAATAGCGTACCACGCCACTCAGCACCCGGAGATTTACCGTATCGAATTCAAAGGAAGTTCCCCGCACCGAATTGGTTACCTGGGGGCTGCGCACGGTAAAATTGATTCTGCCGTTTTGGGGCGGCTCCACATCGGCCCGTATTCTGCCGGTTTGGACAAAGAGTTTTATATCATCACTGTTGGCGTTTTGAATAATATCCTCCAGGGTGAGTTTTGTTAAAGGCCGTATCACTATGCGGGAAGATCCTGCATTGATAATGGCGGTACTTTTAAAACTGGTGGATATAACAGTTCCCGGAGTTATTGTGTCCCCCTGGACGGCAGGCTTCCACTCCGCGGCATTTGCCGGCCGGTATTCCACCGTACCCCGTATTTCGATAAACACCGCCTGTGCGTTAGCCGTCATCAAAATCGCAAAAAACAAAAATAACGATAATATCGCATAACGAAACATAGCATCCCCCTAGAATGACAGTAACAGGCCGGCGGCTACACGCCATTTAAGACCTGCGTCCGAATTGTACGCGCCCTGGGGCAAAAAAACGCCGCCCCCCAGATTTAAGCTGATCCATGATTCGGGAACCCAGGCTGCGCCGGCATAGACTTCCCCTCCCAATGAAGGGGAATCGGAAATTAGGTCAAAGTTATGATCCACAAAAGTTTCATGGTCGGTTCGCAAGAACCACGCCGCTGAAACTTCGCCCTGGATTTTCTCATGCAATAATATTGAATAACCGGCCTGGGCCCAGGAGAGACCTGAAAGTTTGGCGCGCAGAATTGACCCCTGGGCTTCAATGGTAACCGGCTTAAAAGCCCGCAGTCCGTCGCTCCAGTTTCCCGAAGCCATACGGAAATTAAAGAACAGCCGGTCGCCGGGCCGGGATGAAGGAACCCAAAAAGGAGCGAAGGAAAGGGCAAAAGCAAAAGCAAAAGCCGCGTCCCCATCCTGTTCCTCAAGACTGGCGGCGCCTCCCAGCTCCATATACCAGCCCCTGCCCAGGGGACGGCTCCACTTTGCCAGCGCATATTGGGAGTGGAGTTTATTTTCTACATCGCCATTATTCAGATCGATTTGGGCCAGAAGGCCAAGATCAAGCTGATTGGCAGAATCGAAAACCGAAGGGACAGTCCAGTTGATGGCAAAAGCCAGGCGGCTGGAAGCGAAGTAGACATCCTGATTATAAAAATCGAGCAAGTCCGCGCCGGTCATGGTGATATAGGCGGTCTTTTTGTAGAGCAGGCCCGTGTACAGGGCCCCTGCGCGGATGCGCCTCCCGCCAGTGTCCCAGACCGCCCCAAGGCCGTCAAAGAGGCCGGAAAACACAAAACCCAGGGGATCGCTAAAAGCAAAACGTCCTAATTCAAGGCTCAGGCTTGGCAGGGGACGGTACGCAAGTTCAAAACGGGAAACTTCCGGCAGAAGGGCCCATTTGCCTTCGTATTTTGCGGTTAAGCCGCCTGAAAGAAAAATATCAGCCTGTTCCCCCAGGGGGCTTGAAATCCAGGGCTGAATCATGCCGGTATAGTCGATATATCCCTCACCGGCTTCTTCGTTATGTGCAATGGGAACCTGGTTAAGCACCAGGCCGTAATCCAACGCGAAACCGTTAAGACAAGCCAGAAAAAACAGAAACACAAGAATTTTTTTGGGCTTATTCATAGTCCCCTCCGTCTGCGCCGGTATAATCCAGAACCCGCCCCAGGATACGCAGGAGCCGCTCCCCGGAAACCCGCATATCAGGATCGCTTTTCCCCTGTATCACCCCCAGGTACACCAGTTCCCGGCAGGCATAATGGCCATTGGGGAACAAGCGGTAAAGGCCGCTTTGCAGATTAAAGGCCTTCATAATAATGAGGGAAGCGCCGCCCAGGGTAACAGGTTTTTCCGCCGCAGCGTTACGCGGCAATTTTGCCAATTCCCCGGCAAGCCTGAAGGCCGCTTCCTCTGAAAGCCCCTGGCCCTTATCAGCAGCCGCCAGAATAAAAGTTGCCGCCTCGCCCCAGGAAACTGCGGGACTTTCCAGCAGCCGGTCCATATCCGCAGCGGTCTGGGCTGCCAGCGGGAATGTGAACAAGGCGGCCATGATCAGAAAAAGCAGCGTGCGTTTTTTGAAATACCGTTGCGTCATCATGGCCGTACCCCCGCAGCCACCTGCCACTGGAACACGGGATAGGGGCTGTAGGCGGGGTCGATGGTCCAAACATCGCTGTCAAAACTGGGATAAGCGACGTCTATTTCCGCAGATGTAGGCAGCGAAAAATCTGCGCCCTGAGTTGTGGAGTCGTCGGGAGGAGGTACCAGGGGGTTATCCTCTGATAACGTATCTTCCAGGCTATCTCTATGTCCAATTTTCATAGTAGAAAGGGCATGCAGATTAGAGAGGTTAACTGTCCCGGAAGTATTACCAACCACCCGGCCTCGTGTGGCTCCAGTACCAATGTGCTCGACCACCGGATTTAGGGCGTAGGAATCGATCAGGTTCACGTTAACGGTAGTGCTGGAGGACATATCAATCATACCGAATAGCCCCCCGGCGGGGGCAGTGCCGGTAACAAACACCGAGGCGGAGGAATAGAGGTTTTCCAGTATTATCGTAATAGCACTGCCGGTATGGGTTGAATTGAATTCGCTGGTTATGCCGCCCGCCGCCCCAAAGGAATTGCCATTGCTCCGTATTTCCCCGGCACTGTAACAATAACCGATGGAACTGGGGCCGCTGCCGGTTGTATCAGTGAGCCTGCCGATAATACCGCCGGCAAAGCTGCCTCCCTGCACTACGGCGCTGCTGAAAGATAGTTTTATGAGAACACCTTGTCCTGACGCCGCAAGGCCCCCGGCATAATCGTCACCGTTTATTGTCCCTTTGTTGTAACAATCGGTAATCAGAACCGGATTGGCAGCCTGTCCCTGGGCGATGCCGGCGATACCTCCTGCCCGGTGGCTTGATATTACGAAACCGGTATTCCCGGAATTCGTGACAGCGGCCCCATTAAATACTGCCCCCGCAATGCCGCCAACCGAGGCCACTCCGCCTCCAGTATTTTCTCCGGTAATGGCAAGGGATGAGGAAGAAGAATCCACCAAACTGTTGGGAGAAGTAAGGTCCCCCACAATGCCGCCCAGAAACAGATTATTTGAACTGTTGACGGTGATGTTGAGCGTACCGCTCACCCGCACAAGGCCAATCGCGGCGGCGGACGCATACCCGGCAATACCGCCGACGGAATACTGGGTAGTGGAAGCGGGAATTGACTGGTTCACATCCAAGTCCAGATTCAGGTCATGGATTTTGGCATTGGTGGCCGTGCCGAAAAGGCCCAGCCTTGTTGCGGCGGAGATATCAAAACTCCTGATGGTAACGGTATGTCCGCCGCCGTTAAAGGCCGCCATGTTCATCGTACCTGCACCGGTAATATCAACCGGCGTCCAATTATCCAGGGTCAGATCCGCCACCAACAGGAAGTTTTTTTCCTCCCCCCAAAAAGCCGCCATCTGCGGGGGCTGTGCCGATCTTTATGAATTCATCCGCATTGGGGATAAGAATCCAGTCCTCCAGGGCTCCATCCAGAATCATTTCAATATCCAGGGTTTTCGTGCTTCCCGGAGTCAGTTCAATTGACTGCACTCCGCCGCCGGCTCTGGTATCTTTGGTTTTGCCGGGGAAAAATGCCTCAACTTTGATATTCCAGGCGCCGGGAGACAGGTTAAAACTCATCTGTTCCTGGTATCCGGCGCTTTTGGTTTTTTGCTGACCGCCGGGACCAGTCAAGGTTATATCGTATCGCAACAGCTTCTGAACGCTGTCATCGCTTATGACAGCGCGGGCGGAACTGCTGCCGGGCAACATGAGAACAAGATTGCCTTCGGTCCCGGTTTCGCCCTGCTCAGGGTAAAACACACAGGCGCTTAAGACCACAGCCGCAAATAACGCCACGGTTAACTGCGGACAGAGTCGTCCCATAATTTTCATATATAGCTCCTTTTGCTTTCTATGCTATTCCATCAGCCTTTCAAAGTCACCATCGAAATTTAAGGGGTTACTGTTTTTTCTGCGAATTTCTGTGAATTTTCACTTGTTTTGAATAGAAATCAATTAACCACGGGGCTCCCCGCGATAGTGGGTTCCCTCACTAACCACACCAAAAAGTTCATTTAGTTAGTTCGTGTTTTTCGTGTGGTTCGTGGTTAAATTTTTAATTTCGGAACAGGCTTACTTTTTTATAATTTTCCATGCGCTTTGAGCTATACTAAATCAATTTTATTCCCAGGATAAACATAATATTATCTTCCACTTCTTTAAGTAATTCATTGTTTATTTTTGAAATCCTTTCTATAAGTCTATTTTTATCAACCACTCCCAGTTGCGATAATAATAATACAGAATCCTTCCCCAGCTTCGAGGCTTTTTTTCCAACAAATATATTGCCGGGAACGTCAGCCAATAGCATATTGGTTGATAGTGGTATTACAATGGCTGTATTGATTTTACTATTATTAAAAAAGTCGTTCTGTATTATTAATGCAGGCCGCCTGTATCCGGGTTCACTTCCAAAGGGGAGGCCATAGTCAAGCCACCATAGCTCACCACGTATCATTTTTTGTTACATTCCTTGTTGATTCAAGCACCATATCTAAATATGGTTCAAATTCGGTTTGATCGATTTTCGTATAAACTTCATTTATTTTTTCAGTTATCATTTTACCATTATGTCTGATAATAAATTCTTCCAAGGCCAGGGAAAATAATTGGCTTCGCTTAATTCCCATATAAGAGGCGGTTTCTTCTGCCCGTTCATACAATGAATCCGGAAGCGATACTGCTGTTTTCATACATTATAGTATAACTCTGGTATAACAAGAT
Organism: Spirochaetia bacterium; assembly: GCA_025997895.1. Taxonomy (GTDB): domain Bacteria; phylum Spirochaetota; class Spirochaetia; order Treponematales; family Breznakiellaceae; genus WQXQ01. Next base: position 47,880 of record BNVF01000013.1, on the reverse strand, counting down.
GTCAACAAAAAGCCTTACTTTTTTAGCAAGTTCAAGTATAATCCTGCACAGGAGCCACATCATGAGCCGTTCAATACTTGCGGAAAATGAGAAAAAACGCCTTTCCCTGAGTCTGCCCTGGCTCTGCTGTTTTGCCATGTTCACTGCCTGGCAGATAGGGGTGTTCAGTTACTCCGGCGCTGCTCTGGCGGTGGTGGGCCGGCTGCCGCTGGATGTTGACGCCGGAAACCTTACCCCCCTTATTTCGCTGGGTTACATTCTTTCCATTTGCTGGATGCTGATTTTCCCGGCGCGTATTGTTTGGGCGGAACGGATTATGGCTGCGGCGGCGCTGCTTTCGGCGCTGGGGCTCTACCTGCCCTTTTCGGCGCAGGCCCACACCCTTTGCTTCCTTATTCAGTTGTTATGTTGCTGCATTATGATTGGCTTTGAGACCGCCCTTATTGTGGGCCTGTTCAGCGAGCAGACCGCGGTCAAACATCTGCTGCTTGCCTACGGCCTGATTTTCATTCTTGCCGCGCTGATGCAAACCAATTTTTTTGAAGTACCTTATTGGGCTTTTCAGCACTTCAATGTGGCCGCCCTGATTTTGCAGCTTTTGTTCTATTTCAAACTGCCCGCCAATGTATGGCCCCGTTATGTGCAAAAAGGGACTGCCCTGGCCTGCCCCAGGCGCCTGTTTGCGGGACTGTTTGCCCTGTGCTTTTTGGGCAATATCCTGATTTCCTTTGGGATTTCCGCGGCCGAAAGTGTAACACACGGGGTGTTTGTCTTTTATCTTTCATTTGCCGTTTTTACCATTGCCGGTTATGCGCTGCTGCGGAGGTTTGGCCTTTCGCCCCTGCGTTTTGCTTCAATTTCGGTGGTGGTATCCGTTGCGGGCTTCATCCTTATTATTGTGGCGATGTATGTGCCTGCTCTGGCGCTGCCCGCCTGCGTTCTCTTGGGTCCGGGTACTGCTGCCTGTATTTTAATTCCCTATTACGGGGTGGTGATGACCAAGCGCTATCCTTCGCGGTTCATTTCCCCGCTGGTAATCGGGATTTCTTTTGCGGCGTCTGTGCTGCTCCTTGCCTGGTTAATTGAAGTCTTTCGGGAGAACACCATGCTGCTGTATACGTTATACCTCGCCATTGCCGTGGTTATGGCGGTGTTGTATCTGCTGCTGGAGCCTTATTTATTGTACTCTTTTCGGGGGAAGCCCCTTATCAGTGACGAAGAAATTGCGGAAATGGGCGAAGTGCAGGCAAGGGCCGATACGGAAACCGCTGGCACAGAAACCGCCGGGTCGCCTGAGCCTGCAGAACCGCCCCTGACAGAACGGCAGCGCAATCTTATTGCCGGCGCCTTTGACAAACTGAGCCCAAAAGAACTGGCCATTGCGGAACTGTTAATGCAGGGCTTCAAGTACGAAGTTATTTGTACCCGCCTCCAGATCAGCAAAAACACCGCTTACTGGTATCGTCGGCAGTTGTTCGACAAGCTGCAAATCAGCTCCCTGCAGGAGATGTTCGCATTGGCCGAAAAACACAAACACCCTACCGCTCTTCCCTGAAATACGGCGTTCCCAATCCCGCCGGCGCCTGGTATTCTTTCTTCTTGCGTCTGGTGATAAAAAACAGAACCGCGATGGTGGCAAAATACGGCAGCATATCAAGCAGTTGGGGGTAAAAAATGATCTTTTTGCCAAAAATGCTCAGATCGATATTCTGAAACTTGAAGCCAATTCCCCGGAGCGCGCCAAAGAGATAGGCGGCAAAAATGGCACGTAACGGGTTCCAGGTGCTGAAAATTATCAGCGCCACCGCTATCCAGCCCGCTCCGGCGGTGATGTTTTCCTGCCAGCGGGGGACAAAAACCAGCGATAGATACGCGCCGCCCACCCCACAGAAGAAACCGCCCATGATAACATGCACGTATTTGTAGAACATCACCGGAACGCCGGCGGCGTCCGCCACTGCGGTATTTTCACCTACCGCGCGGGCATTAAGCCCTGCCCGGGTATACTGAAAATAAATGTAGAGTAACACCGCAAGTATCATCCCGGCGAGTACGTATGGGCTCTGTACAAATAAAACGGGCCCCGCAAGGGGGATGCGGTGCAGCAGGGGAACCGAAACCGGCTCAAATGCCCGCAGTACCGGATCGGGCAGGGCCTTTCCCGAAAGGTTCTTTCCCAAAAAGCCCGAGACGCCGGTTCCAAAAATTGTGAGTATGAGACCCGTAACTACCTGATTTCCCCGAAGGGTAATGGTGATAATCCCGTAGATGAGGGCGCCCGCAGCGCCGGCACACCCTGCCGCAAGCACTGCGGCAACGGGAGATGCCGTACCAAGAGCCGCGGAAAAACCAACCGAAGCGCCCAGGAGCATCATGCCTTCGATACCCAGATTCATGTTGCCGATTCTTTCGCACATGATACCGCCGAGCACTGCAAAGAGAATATGGGTTCCCATCTGCACCGCAGTCTGAAGAAAAAGGGTAAGGATATTAACAAATTCCGACATTAACTTTCCCCTTTTCTGTTTCCCCACACAAGGCGGTAACGGATAAAGAACTCCGAGCCAAGCACAAAGAAAATGATGATCCCCTGGAGCACCTGAGAAATTGAGGCGGGAATCCGCAGGCTTGATTGCAGGAAGTTGCCGCCCTGAATCAGCAGGGAAAAGAGAAAAGCTACGATCAGAATGGCCGATGGTTCCAGCCGGGAAAGCCATGCGACAATCACTGAGGTAAAGCCAAGCCCGCCGGAAAGTTGATCCGAAAGGGAGCGCTCTACCGCCGAAGCCTGCATCATTCCCGCAAGACCACAAAGGCCGCCGGAAAGGACGATGGCGGTAACGGTGATCCTGAACACGCTCATGCCGGCGTAACGGGCGGTGGCCTCGCTTTCACCAATGACATCGATCTCGTAACCAAGTTTGGTACGTTTGAGGAGCAGGTAGAGCAGCGCCGTAAGGACGAATGTAATAAGCCAGCCTATGTGAATACCCAGAAACGAAGGAAGCACCGCATTGGGACTGAAAGGCGCGATCTTGGGAAAACCCAGTGCCTGGGGGTCCTTCCACATTGCATACTGCAAAAAGGAAATCCACTTAATGGCAATATAATTGAGCATTAGCGTTACCAGGGTTTCGTTGGTGGAAAACCGTATCTTGAGCAGCGCCGGTATGAGCGCCCATAGCCCGCCAAACACAAGTCCCGCCAGAACCATCAGTGGCAGGAGCAACGGCGAGGGAAGATTGGGAAAGGCGAAGGCGATCATGGCTGCGCCGTAAGCGCCCAGATAGAACTGCCCTTCCTGGCCTATGTTCCAGAATTTCATCCTAAAGGCAATGGCAGTGCCCAGGGAAAGCACGCTCAAAGGGATCGCTTTGTTCACCGTTTCCCGGAAACGGTAGGCGGTGCCCAGGGAACCGGCAAGGATCTTGCCGAACACCTCCAGAGGATTGTAGCCAATCAGCGCCATGATCAGGCCCGAGGCAACCAACGCGATACAGACCGCCGCCACACGCAGAAGATTTTCCTGAAGAGACGAAACTTCGGCCCTTGCCGCTATTCTTAACAATTAAAGAACCTCCGCTTGTTTTGCCTATCCGCTTGTGTGTTCATGCCGCGTCCGCTTTTTGCCCCAGCATCAGGAGCCCCAGATCTTCTTTGGAAGTTTTTTCCGGGTCTACAATGTCCATCACTTTTCCGTTATGGATTACCATGAGCCGGTCGCAGAGCTCCCGAAGCACGTCAAGATCTTCCCCAATGAACAAAATAGCAACTCCTTTTTTCTTCTGCTCATTGAGCATTTCGTAAATACTGCAAGACGCGCCGATATCAAGACCCCGCACCGGGTAAGCGGTGATCAGCACCCGGGGGGAAAGATCAATTTCCCTGCCAAGGAGCACCTTCTGTATGTTGCCGCCTGAAAGTTTGCGCACTATATGCTGCACCGAGGGAGTGGAAATATCGTACCGCTCCACGATACTTTCCGCCTGTATACGGCCGCCGATACGGTCGATAAAAATGCCGGGCCGCTTTTCGTAGGAGCGGAGCAGCACATTATCGGTAATGCTCATGCCCCCCACCAGTCCCATGCCGAGCCGATCTTCGGGGATAAAGCTCATGGAAACGCCCAGGTCTTTGATTTGCCTTGGAGAAAGTCCCAGTATACGTTTTCCATTGCACATAACAGTACCGCGAGCCGCCTTTCGCAGGCCCGCAATAATTTCGCAGAGTTCCCTTTGGCCGCTTCCGGCTATGCCCGCCACGCCGAGTATCTCCCCGCCGTAGAGGTCAAAGCTCATGTTATCAAGAACCGAAGTCCCATCATCGCCAAGGAGACTTAAATTGTGAATCTCCATCGCCGGCTTTTCCCCGGGCACAGATGCTTCACGTTTAATTTCCATTGATATACTGGCGCCAACCATCATCTCGGTCAGTTCCCTTGGATTGGTTTGGGCGGTATTAACCGTGGCAATGGTTTTCCCTTTGCGCATAACTGTAACCCGGTCGCTAATATCCATTACTTCGCCCAGTTTATGGGTGATGATAATAATGGCGCAGCCTTCCTGCTTCATTTTGCGTAACATCGAAAAAAGCTGCTCAATTTCCTGGGGCGTAAGCACCGCCGTGGGCTCGTCAAGGACAAGGGCAGTGGCGCCCCGGTACAACATCTTGAGAATTTCCACAGTCTGTTTTTCACTGACCGCCATATCGTAGATTTTTTTGCTGTGAAGCGTAATCAGCCCGAATCTGTCTTCCAGGGCGGCGATTTTTTCGTTTATATACTTTTTTTGAATAAAGGGATTGGGAAAGCGTCCGTCGGAACCGCCCTCGTATTTTTCCCCCAGACTGATATTCTCCCAGGCGCTCATCACCGGAATCAATTTGAAGTGCTGATGCACCATTCCAACCCCTGCGGCGATAGCGTCTTCGGGAGAGCGGAAATAACGGCGCCTGTTGTCAATATAAATGGAACCTGAATCGGGAAGGTAAATACCTGCAAGCATATTCAGCAGGGTACTTTTCCCCGATCCGTTTTCGCCAAGCAGGGCAAGAATCTCCCCCCGGTCAACCGAGAGACTCGCATCGTCATTTGCCGACACAGTCCCAAAGTGTTTTGAGATATGCCGCATTTCGATGTAACTCACCCTTACCCTCACTTATAATTCAAATCAAAAACCCAAGAATCGGGGAACCCGCTACGCGGAGGAGACAACGAATGGCCACCCTTTCACCAGGGCGGCCCTTGCACTTAATTGAGAATAGTTCCGATAACGCCTTTTACAAACCAGCCCATGTTCCAGATTTCGTCATCTGTCATTTTGGTCCCGGCGGAAATTTTAACCGCTCCGCCTTGATCGGCGAGGGGGCCGGTAAAAGGCTCCAGCGCGCCACTGATGATTTTTGCCTGGGCATCGGCAATGGCGGCGGCGGCTCTGGGATCATTGTTAGCTGTCAAGACGTCCAGAGAAACCGTCCCGTTGCTGAAACCTTCCCAGTAAGCCCTGGACTTCCAGTCGCCGGCGAGGACGTGTTTTACATCATCTGTATAAAACACTTCCCAGTGGAAAAGTGGCGCCGTAAGGTAAGCCCTGGGCGCGGCATTGGGGGTGGACACATTGTAGCCAATGGCGGACATCCCCTTTTCCTGTGCGGCAATCTGGGGTGCGGTGGTATCCTGATGCTGGGCGATAACATCGCAGCCCTTGTTCAAAAGCTCAATGGCGCCCTGCTTCTCTACCGCCGGATCATACCAGGTATTGGTCCAGATCACTTCAACGCTGGCATTGGCATTAACCGACTGAACGCCGAGGGTAAAGGCGTTGATCCCCCGGATAACTTCGGGAATAGGGAAAGCCGCCACATAGCCGATTTTATTCGCTTTGGTTTTATAACCGGCGGCGATACCCGAAAGGTAACGCGCCTGATAGATCTTGCCGAAGTAGGAGGACATATTGGCCGCCTGCTTGTAGCCCGAGCAGTGGCCAAAGTACACATTGGGAGAATCGTTGGCGACTTTCAGCGTCCAGTCCATAAAGCCAAAGCTATTGGTATAGATCACATTACAGCCCTGATCGATAAGATCCCGAATCGCTTTTTCGCAGTCGGCGTTTTCAGGCACATTTTCGATATAGGCGCACTTGATTCCCATAGCTTCCAGGGCAAGGCGGCCCTTGTCATGGGCCTGGGTGTACCCTTCGTCATTGATACTTCCGATGTAGATAAAGCCGACCTTGATATTGTCTTTGTTGGGCTTGACCTCGACGGCTTTTCCGGCATCTTGGCTTTTCCTGGTACAGGCGGTTAGCGCCATCACGATAGCCAAAACAACAACCAGTATTTTTTTCATTTTTCCTCCTTGGATTTTCAGAAAACGATTAGCTATATGGTTATGGAAAGAAGGGAAAGAATCAAGGGGATAACTATTCATATTCAGGGTCTCTGCATTTACTTTTTCTCCGTACTCGTTGCTGTAGGGATTGGCGGTTCAGGCGCTTCATAGTGAAGACAATGGCAATAGTCAGGGGAATCATGGCACCTAGCCACGCAAGAGGGCTGGCAAAACAAATTCCGTTAAACCCAAAAAGGTTACCCAGTATTATGGCGGCGAAAATACGCATGAGCAACTCCATGATACCCGCCACTGTAGGGGTGACGCTGTCCCCCAGTCCCTGTAGGGACTGCCTGATGATAAAGAGCATCGATAGTAACAGGTAACAGGAACTGTTGATGATCAGGTAGGCATGGGACATGGAGAGCGTCTCATCGGATCCCCTGCCCAGAAAAACGGCGGAAAAACTGCGGCCAAAAAACAAAAATACCAGCCCCATGACAATACTGTAGGCACAGGATATAAACGAACATTGGATCATGCCCCGGCGTATCCGGTCGATTTTTCTGGCGCCGTAGTTCTGGGCCGAATAGGTAGTCATGGCCGCGCCAAAGGAATTTAATACCATAGTCGCAGTTTGATCGATTTTTGCCGCAGCGGTAAAGGCGGCCACCGACGCCGTACCCAGCTTGTTCAGCGCATAGGAAACCGCCACCGTGCCAATAGCGATGATGCTCATCTGGAAGCCCACCGGCAGGGCAAGCCTGATATGCTCCCATATTTCCTTTGTCTCAACACGCCAGTCCTCTTTGGAAATATTCAATATAGGGATTCTTTTAATGATCACCGGGATACAGAGGAGACCCGATACAAGCTGGGCTATAACCGTAGCGTAGGCGGCACCTTCCACGCCGGTATGAAGGACCAGGATAAACACCAGGTCCAGGATGATATTGATGATGCAGGCAATTACCAGAAAAAGCAGCGGAGTGCGGCTGTCGCCGACGGCGCGCATGGTATTGGCGAGCAGGTTGAACAGCAGCGCCGTCGGAATCCCCCAATAGATAATAGTGATGTAGCGGCAGGTATCGTCCAGTATTTCCGCCGGAGTCCGAAGCAGCGTCAACAGCGGCCTGGCAGTCAGGATACTCACCGTCATCAGAACAGCCGTAACGCCTATGCTGATAATGATAGTGGCCGCAAAGCTCCGGCGTATTCCCCTTTCATCGCCGGCTCCGAAACGCTGGGATGTGAGGATGGCCGCACCGGAGCAAAAGCCCATCAAAAAGCCCAGAATGAGAAAATTAAGGCTGCCGGTACTGCCCACTGCGGCAAGGGCGTTTATCCCGATGGTGCGCCCCACAATGAAGGCGTCAGCCATATTGTAAAACTGCTGAAATACATTTCCAATAAAAAGAGGGACCGCGAAGGAAAGAATTAACAAAGCGGGATTGCCGACGGTAAGATTTTTTGTCATATTTCAGTATTCAGTGTTGCTTATTTTTCTGAATCTTTCAACCTGATCACGGTGTGGCATACCAAATTGCCAAAGACGGCGGGAAGGGCAAAGTAAAAGATGAGGGGCTGTATCAGCAGTAACCGGGATTCGCTGTCGTATTTTAGCAGCAGTGCAGCGATTATAAAAACCGCGTAAACCGCGATAAATATAAAAGCAGCAATAACGTTTTCATGGTGGGAAATAAAAAAGAGCGGCAGTGCGCAGATGACGGACGCAATTAAACTGATCAGCACCGGCGGCAGCCACACCAGCAGCAGGTTTGGCGTTGCTTCGGGAATGATTTTTTCCAGCGCCGCAGCGGCCGCGATAAAGGCCAGAATATACACCGCTGTAAAAGCCATGCTGAACATGAAACCGTTGAGCAGCACTGTGCTTTTTATTTTTCCGTCTTTTATAAACAGGCTCATGGCAAAACCAGTGCGGCATTGCGGAAGATGCTCCGCAATGCGCGCGCTGTGCATTTTACTTTTTAGTGCCCTGCAGGGCGATCCAGAAATCTTTCATGTCAGGGGTTTCGTTGTAGAGGTAAGTCGGGTCTCCTGTAAGGGTTTTAACGTCATTAAGCAGGGGGTTGCCCTTGGCGGGCGTTACGTCGTCACGTACCGACCAGCCGCCCAGGGTGTTAAAGGGGTTAAAGCCCGGTCCCTTTCCGTCGGCCTCGCCCAGCATCCAGCGGACCAGAAGCTTCGCGGCGTTGGGGTGGGGAGCATTGTTTACGACATACAGGTTGTTCTGGTTATGCAGGCTGGTTCCGGGGGTAATGTCGATAGGCGCCAATACCCAGCCGTCGCTGGCGTTTTTACGGAGCTTTGAGGAGGCGGCCCAGCCCAGAAGACCAGGCCCCTTTTGTCCGGGAGTCGCCACCGCGATACAGATGTTATCTGACGAGCTTTCAAAGATAATGTCGTTATCAAAGATGCGCTTAATAAGCTCGTGGGCGGCGGTGGGATTACCGCCGGGAACCAGGTTTTTGAGTTCCGGCGATATCTGGAGTTTCTGGCCGAATACCTGCTCGTACTCTTTTTCAAAAAGGTCTGCGTTCTGCACAAAGGCTGCGAAATTGATCAGGTAGGTGTTGGCGCTTAAGGGGTCCTGCATTACCAGGCGTCCCTTCCATTCAGGTTTGGTCAGGTCCCACCAGCTTGAGATGGGCGCTTTGTCAAAGATTTCGTAGTTATAGAACCACTGGGACAGTTCTACATACAGGGGCATTGAGTAAGCCCGGGATGATTCGGGTATGTGGGAGATAATATCCGAGGGATAATAGCAGCTGAATTTACCGGGCATGACCATCTCAACGTAAATCTGGCCGTCCTCGTCTTTAATGTGCACCACGTCGGCGTTGTATACCCCTGCGGCATATTCTCTGGTTACTTTTTCATACAGCTCATTGGAACTGATGTCATAGGCGTTTACCGTAATGCCGGGGTATTGCTTTTCAAAGCTCTGCTTGACATTGGAAATGCGGCTGGAAATTGAGTAAATTGTTACCTGCCCTTCTTTTTTCGCCAGTTCGTACAGCTCATCTGCAGACTGGGAACCATCGTCAAGTTTGTTGGTCTTCGCCCATTCGGTGATTACCGGCTTATCCGGGGCTTTCGCCGCCGTTGCGGTTCCGGTCTTGCCTTTACATCCCACCACGCTGAAAATCAACGCGATGCCAGCAACAAAGCTTAAAACAACCTTGTTTCTTTGTGTCATACTGTTTCCTCCTAAAAAATAAATACATAAGTTATACTGCGTATTTCAGCAGATAGCCGGTTTCCTTATTGAATACATTGATAAGCGCCGGGTTAATTCCGATAGTTACCTTCTCGTCCAAAGCCCATTCCACAATGCCCAACTGTTTGACCAGTAGCCGGGTGTTTTTTACCTGCACCTGCACCAGGGTTTCAGAACCCGCCGGCTGCGAAGCATAGACTACGGCTTCTACGCTTGTTTCAGCGTGTTCATTCAGCCCCAACTGCTCCGGCCGTACGCCAAGCACACAGTTAAACTCCCCGTTTTGGGGCATCTCGTTACCGGTAAAATCTTTTTGCTCATACCTGAATATGCCAAGATCGGAGCTAACCGTCAATGCGCCGCCTTCAAGTTTCGCCTTCGCCTCCACAAAGTTGATTCGGGGGTTCCCGATAAAATCCGCCACCTTGAGGGTCGCCGGGTTTTTGTATACATCCATTGGGGAGGCCACCTGTACCAGCACACCCTCAAAGAAAATCGCCACCTTGGTGCTCATGGTCAGCGCCTCGATCTGATCGTGGGTAACGTAGATCACGGTGGTGCCCATTTCCTGGTGCAGCCGTTTTAACTCGGAGCGCATATCGATACGCAATTTTGCGTCCAGATTGGAAAGGGGTTCATCAAGGAGCAGAATCTTCGGCACCGTAACAATGGCCCGGGCAATTGCCACCCGTTGCTGCTGGCCGCCTGAAAGCTCCGACGGGTAGCGATCCTGGTACTGCAAAATCTGCATACGCTCAAGGGCGTTCTCCACCCGCCGCTTGATTTCCGTGCTGGGGATTTTTTTGATCTGCAGCCCGAAGGCCACGTTTTTATATACCGTCATGTGGGGCCACAGGGCGTAGGACTGAAACACCAGATTCAATTCCCGCTTTGACGGCGGGGCGTAAAACAGCTCCTTGGCGTTTACGATCTCTTTTCCATCAAGGAAAATATTGCCGTTCTGGGGGGATTCCAGCCCTGACACCACCCGCAGGGTTGTGGTCTTGCCGCAGCCCGATGGGCCCAACAGGGTCATGAATTCTCCGTCTTCAATCACAAGATTGAGACCCTTCAATACATGATTGCTCCCATAAAACTTGTCGATATTTTTCAGTTCTATCTTGCTCATTCTTTTTCTCCTCTTTATGAAAGGCGTCAGCCGCCCATACTCTTTGCGATATCCGCTTTTCCCCCAATGTTCAAAAGCGCGTACACCATGAACACGATGAGGAACAATGTTACTACCACCGCGTTTGAATACGATTCAAAGTTCTGGTTAGAGTACCGGTACGCCATGTAGGGCAGTGTTGACCAGGCGGGTACCATGATCAGAATGATCAGGTCCAGCTCTTTCATAATGCTGATAAAGATCAGCATGAAACCGGAAATAAACCCGCCCTTTGAAAGGGGCAGCACAATGCGGCGGAAACGGGTAAAAAACGACGAACCCTGGATAGTGGCGGACTCTTCAAGTTCTACGCCGATTTGCAGCATGTTTGAAATACCGGCCCGGCACGAGAAGGGCAGATGCTTGACCACGCTCACCAGTACCAAAAGGGAAAATGTGCCGTAGAGTGCGGGAACAAACGAGAAATTCGTCCCCGGTATGGTAAAGCGGGCTATTGCGAACATGGAGAGATAAATCGCGCCAAAGGCTATCGAAGGTATCAGGTAGGGAATGAACACCAACTGCTCAATAAATTTCGCGCTTATTTTGGTCCTGCCCCGTGACACGATATAACCCAGTATCTGCCCCACCAGGGAGGCGATAACCGAAGTACATACTACCAGGAGCATGGTGTTTTTTAAATTTTGCCAGAACAGCGGATTGCGGAGTATCCCCGGCTCTCCCTCGGAAATCGAATAATCAGCCTGGCCTATCCAGTAGTGCAGCGACAGGTTGGAGAAAGAATACACCCCTGGCCGCAGCATGAAGGTATCGATCACCAGGATAATGATGGGGCCGATGACGCCGATAGCCAGCAGGGCGATAACCATGCCGGTTATGGGGTATTTCCACGCGCCCAGTTTGATCAGGTTTGGCCTGCCGCCCTTGCCGCCAATAGTGGCGAAACTCTTGCGGGCGCCTATCGCCTTCTGGTTGATGAACACAAAGAGCGATGAAATGCTGATAAGGATCAGGGCTACCGCATAACCCGTGGTGGATTCCCGGTTTCTGATGGTCTGGTACAATGTAGTGGAAATAGTATTAAAGTTGACCTTCATGCCCAGGAAGGCGGGCACGCCAAAAGTCCCCATAGCCTTGGAGAAGGTCAGTATTACCGATGAAAGGATGGCGGGTAACACCAACGGCATGGTGATATTCCGCAGTATCTGCGGTTTGGAGGCGCCGCTGATTTCACCCATTTCCTCAAGCTCGCTGTTTAAGGAACTCAACGCGGCGGAAACCAGCAGATAGGCGTAGGCGTAGTAGTGGATGACCAGTACCAGCACAATGGGAATGGGGCCGTAGGCAAGCCAGTTTGGCGTCTCAATACCAATGGCCGCCAGGAATCCCATGCGTCCGCCTATGCGGGAATTCTTGAACACCGTGATCCAAGCCATTGATTTACACCAGGACGGCAGCATATAGGGAATAATTACCGCCAGTGAGAATATCTTTTTGAAGGGCAGGTCGCTGCGTACCATGAGCCAGGCCAAAACCGAGCCCAGCAGAATGCTCAGGAAAGAAACCGTTATTGCTATACACAGTGAATTCCGCAGCGGTATCCACAGCAGCGCCTTGCTTAACTGGGAATGGAGAAGCCGGTTCCAGTAGTACAGGGTGAATTGCCCCTCCACCGATCCCTGTACCCGCCGCATATCAACAAGCTGCAGCTCAAAGGTGGTACTTATCATTTCCACCAGAGGCGCTACAATCAGATAGGCCAGCAGGATTATCGCCACCACCACGATCACATTGTACGGGTTAGTAATGACGCCTAACAGCGCGTTTTTTATTTTTCGTGTCCGTGAATACCCAAGGGGTAACGCCGCCTGTACGCTTGACATCATGTCCTCCTTAGCGGTTTTTAAGTGAATCCACAATAGCGGGAATTTCCAACAGACTTTGTACGAAATAGTCCGCTTCTTCTCCCTCGGTATTGTACCCGGCGTCAGAGCCAGCCGTCAATTCAGACGCGATACGTATGGTTGCCAGATAGCCTGCGGCACGGGCGCCCCGCACATCACGGGAAACCGTATCTCCCACATACACCGCTTCCTCAGGTTTAGCGCCAAGGTCCGCCGCAGCCTCGATAAAAATATCCTTACCCGGCTTGCGGTAGCCTGATACGCTGGAAAGGTAAATGCAGCCGGTGAAATACTGGTGTATACCCATTTCGTGCAGGTTTTCGATCACATGGGTAAGGGATGCGGTGTTGGAGATAACGCCCAGGGGCAGGTTCCGCTGTTTAAGCTGTTCAAGCAGTTCCGGTGTTTCCCTGCGTATAGAGCGGATGTAAAAATTGCGTTCCCAAATATTCGCCAGGTTTTCCGCGATGACCCGAAGTTTTTCCTCCCCAATGGCAAAGTCCTTTAAATAGTACCTTGACCAGATTTCATAGGGCGAAAGTTCCCGGTGGTTATCGGTTCCCCATTTGCGGTATTCTTTGTTTTTTCCCTCACAGTTGCGCATAAATTCCTCAGGCCCGATGGCGAGCTGCACATTATGCGCTGCAAGGTACGCGAGGATTTTTGTACCGCAGGGAATATTACATTCCGGGGTGTGGGCGACATTTTCCAGGGTGCCGCCCATGTCAAACAAAATCGCTTTGAACATCAGTTGTTTTCCTTGTTGAGCGTTTGTATAATTGCGGGAATCTCCGCCAGATCGTCTATCATTACATCGGGTTTATAACCCAGGGATTCCATAGCCCGGTCTTTTTCGATTGAGGGCTGGTGGCGTATCTGAATCATGCAGCCGAATTGCGCATTTTTCGCGCCTATCACATCACGGGAAAGCCGGTCGCCTACAAAGGCACATTCCACCGCCGGCAGCCTGACGCTGTCCAGAGCGGCCTGAAATATTTCCACCGCCGGTTTCCTGCGCCCCACTACGCTGGATAGAATGACGCTTTCCATATAAGGCGCGATGCTGTATTTTGTAAGACATTCGGGGACAAAGTGTTTTGAGATAATATTGCTGATAATACCCTGCCGCATACCCATCTTGTGCAGGGCAAGGACAGTTTCCGGTAAATGGGGCCGGCTGGTGATGCGGCTTCTTTTACCGTCATAAAGATAGCAGAGAACCTCGGCGCAGCCTTCAATCTTCCGCAGGTCAACATTAAAATCTTTCAGAAAATATTTGGCCCAGATGTCCGCTGCGGGAAGCTCGGTAGTGGTTTCTTCGCTCCACTTTTTGTATTCCTTTGCGCGGATTTTTATTTTTTCGATACATTCGTCAGGGCTTGCGTCAATGAAAATACCGCACGAGGCCAGCACCGCCAGAGAAGCTTCGATAAAGAAACGCTCCTGTTCAACATCCTTTTCTGATGTGTGGAGCACTCCGCCGGCATCAAAGAAAACCGCTTTAATCAAGAAAGAACCTCCATCTGCTGAAAAATCGGAATAAACGAAACCGGTTACGTTATTGAATATTCAGTATGAGGCCAAAATTCCCCGATGTCAAGAAAAATAATGCAAATAAATCGAAAAAATAGTGCGTTTTCTTGTATTATATGGTATAGTTTATGTAATCGGTTTCGGGGAGTGTGAGAATGGCCGGAAAGAACCTGACCATCAGGGACATAGCAAAACTTGCGGGGGTATCAAACGCATCCGTCTCACGGGCGCTTACGGGAAGCTGCGGAATAAGCGAAAAAACGCGAAAGCATGTTTTGAAAATATGCGAACGGGAACGGTATACCGCCAATAGCATCGCCCGTTCCCTTGCGGTGCGTAAAACCCGGCTTTTGGGCTGCATTGTCGGCAGTGTGGATAACCCATATATGGGCCAACTTGCCTGTCAGATTGAATTGTACGCGCGGCACAAGGGGTATAACCTCATTTTGTGCAATTCCACAAACAAAGAAGAACACGAAGTCCAATTGATGGAGCTTCTTTTGGGAAGGCAAGTAGACGGCATTATCATTACTCCCACGAGCAGGGCTTCGTATACGGCGCTTGAACATTTTCTTGCCCGCATTCCGGTTGTGGTCATCGGCAATACCATCACAAACTTGCGGTACAACCACGTTACGGTAGACAATTTCAAAGGTACGTTTTTGGGCGCTGAATACCTGGTTTCCCTGGGTCATCGCTCCATAGCGTATGTGGGATACCGGAGCGAAAGTTACACCCACCGCCTGCGCGCCCAGGGCTATCAGTCGGTGTGCGAAACTCACGGTGTAAAATCCTTGCTCATTGAAAACAAAGAAGCGGCCAGTTCCATTGAGCGTGGATATGCCCTGGCAAAGGAGCTTTTTTCCGGCCCCTTTCCCTACACGGCCATTTTCGCGGCAACCGATACCACTGCCCTGGGCGTAATGCAGGCTGCCGATGAGGCGGGCATAGCTATTCCCGGCGATCTTTCCCTTATTGGTTTTGACAATATTTCGTACTGTGCGCTTCCACGTATCAACCTAACTACAATAGAACAGCCCTTTTCCGCCATTGCCGCTTCAGCGGTCAATATGCTTATTGGGACAATCGAAAGCCCACAAGAGGGCTATGCCCAGATGGTACTTGAGCCTTCGCTGATTAAGCGGGGGACTTGCGCCGCAGTATAGCGGGCGTATTCCCTGTCATGCGATCCCGCAGCGTACCATTACCATGTCATGATCGCTCAGCTCCTGGCCCTGGAACGCGGCGATTTCTGCCGCCGAGTCGGCGAGGGCGCCGATGAGTCCGTTTTTGTGAAAAATACTTTCAATTTTAACCGGAGCGGAGCAGGTCAGTCCCCGCTGAAAAAACCAGTCCAGATTCAGCGCCACTGTGCGCCCGTCGTCCATGGGCTTTCGGCGGGTGGTTTTTTCAGGCACATTGCAGTCCGCGTAGCTAAACCCCCGGGACGCAGCGTAATCAAGCAGGGGTTCATACGCGGGAACTTGCCCGATCCTGTGCCACATTTCGGCGGGATGATCCGCCAGGTACTGCATTTCCCCGTCCTTATCGCCGTCCACGGTGTTGGAGTTCATGTCGCCGCCGATAAGTACCGGCATGGTTTTACCAAAATGGGCTTCAGCTTCGTTAAGCAAAAATTCCATTTGCGCTTTGCGGCCGGACGGCGTGGCGCGGTTTTCAAGATGTACGCTTACCAGACCAATGTACCCCGCAGAGGTGTTCGCCACCGCAAGCACGGCGTTTCGCATACCCAGTCTGCAATCGCCCTGCTTGTAAAACCACTCGTATTTGATGGGAAGCTGAATCACTTTTGCATTTTCCAGCGGGAACCGGGAAAAGATTGCGTTGCCGTGAAGCCCGCGTTCGTTGCCGTCCTTACCTGCCCGGGCGCTCACAAATTCAACGCCGTAGACGTAATTGAACGAAAGGGTTTTTGCAAAATCCGCCGCGATATTCGCATTACCGGTACGCGCCATGCCCCAATCAAGCTCGTTGGCAAAAACCACGTCCGCCTCTCGCAGCATGGGGTGATGTTTGAAATACGCGCTGATCGCCTTGATATAGGTTCCCCGCTCCATATTAAAAACCGCTGCGCGGAAAGGGAGGGGGCCGGTGTTTGAAAAGTCATTGTGTACATCGGCCTCAAGGATTTCCGGCAGGTATGTTTTGAGGGTTTCTGCGTGGGATCCGCATTTCCCTGACTTAAAGGCTTCAACCGCCACAGGGACATTGGGAATATGAGTGTCAAACATGTAAATACTCCTTTGCTTTAATGTGGTATTATAGAAGCGTATTATATCATAAGAGACTCTTCGCATATACCCTGTTTCATCACCACGATCCTGTCGCAAAGATACTCCACGGCGTCCATGTTATGCGAAATGAATAAAATGCCCAGGCCCAAACTTTCGTGCAGTTCCCTGAACAAGTTGAGTATTTGGGCTCCTACGGAAACATCAAGGGAGCTGATGGCTTCATCGGCGATGAGCAGCCTGGGCTCCAGTATGAGTGAGCGGCCAATGCAGACCCGCTGCTTCTGCCCGCCGGAAAGCTCATGCACCCGGCGCGTTTTGTACGAGGGATCAAGTCCCACCCGGATCAGCATTTCGTCAACTCTGCGGTCTCTTTCTTCCGGCTCGCCAAGCTGATGTATGACCAGCGGTTCTTCCATTAGCCAGCCGATTTTTTTCGCCGGGTTAAGGGAAGCGCCGGGATCCTGGAACACCATTTGCGCCTTCCGCGTTAGCGGAATATTCCGCGTTAGCGGAAGATTCCGCGTTAGCGGAAGATTTCGCGCCACCCTGCTCATGTCCCGGCATTCCTGCTGCCCGTCAATGAAGATTTCCCCCTCATACTCAATGAGCCCCATCACACAGCGGGCCAGCGTAGTCTTGCCGCAGCCTGATTCGCCTACCAGACCGAAGATTTCGCCTTCGGCAATGCATAAGTTCACGTGATGGAGCACGGGCTTTATTTCCTTTTTGCCGAACAGGCCGTGGCTGCGACTTACATAGGCGTTGGAAACATTGCGGATTGCAAGCAGGGGAGGTGTCGGCATTTTGTTGTCAGGTGCAATTGGTTCGTCAGGTGAAAATAGTTTAGCCATTTGCGGCTCCAATCATAAAACAGCGCGCCAGGTGGCCCTTACCCAGGTCAGTTTCCGGGGGAAAGGCCGTAAGGCAGCAATTCCGCGCCTGGCTATCCGCGCAGCGAATAGCAGGGCAACGGGGGGCAAAGGGACAGCCGGGCAGTTGGTCTTCGATTGATTCGATTGAGGGTACCCTGCCGGGAATGTTCGCCAGGGCCCTGCCGCGCTGTTCCCTGCGGGGTATCGCGCCGATAAGCCCCCTGGTGTAGGGATGCGCCGGTGAGGTAAAGAGGAGCTCCGCCGGGCCCTGCTCAACGATCCTCCCGGCGTACATCACCAGAAAGCGGGTGCAAAAGCGGCGTACCACCGAAAGATCGTGGGAGATAAAGAGTATGGCGGCGCCGAAGTCCCGGTTTATGTGTGCAAGCAGTTCCAGAATTTGATCCTGAATCGCGGTATCCAGGGCGGTGGCGGGCTCATCGGCGATCAGCAGCTTTGGCCGGCAAATCGCGGCAATACCGATCATCACCCGCTGGCACATACCGCCTGAAAGCTGGTGGGGGTAAGCGTGATAGATTTTTGTGGGATCGGCAAAGCCCAGCTTTTCCAGCATATCCAGCGCTGCGGCTTTGGCCTCTTTTTTGTCGTTAATGCCGTGGAGTTCCAGGGTTTCGGCGATCTGGGCGCCTATGCGTATCAGGGGGTTCAGGGATTGACGGGGTTCCTGGAATATCATGGAGATGTCCTTCCCCCTTATTCGGCATAACGCTTCTTCGTCAAGGGAAAGTATTTCGACCGGACTGTTCCCTGTTTTGCCGGACTGTGTGTTACCGTTAGGCGAAATGTCAGCGTTGAATGTCATCCTGCCGCCGGTGATCTCCACCGCTTCAGGCAGAAGGTGCGGAATGGAAAGGGCGGTAAGGGTTTTACCACAGCCTGATTCCCCGGCAAGCCCTACAATTTCCCCGGCTTCAATATTAAAACTGATTCCATTAACCGCCGTGAGCATTGTGTCATTTTGTTTAATGGCAATGGACAGGTTTCTGATTTCAAGCAGAGCCATAATGACCTCAATTCCCCGATCGGCGGCGCAGCCCTTCACCCAAACAGTGAAAGGCGATGACCGTGAGCATGATGAAGACCCCCGGCGCAAGGGCGCACCAGGGGGCGTTAAGCAAAAAGTTCTGGGATTCCGAAAGCATACGCCCCCAGCTTGGCGTTGGCGGCTGTATGCCCAGGCCCAGGTAGCTCATGGCGGCCTCGGCGAGTATCGCGTTGGAAAGGCCCAAAACCGAAGCTGAAAGCAGGGAAGGGGCAAGATTCGGCAGTATATGTACAAAAATGATACGCCTGCGGCTTGCCCCCAGGAGCCGCTCCGCCAGAATAAAGTCAGTGTGCCTGTACTGCAGGGCGCCGCTTCGCATAACGCGGGTAAAGCTCGGCACAAAGAGGATGAGGAGGGCAATAAAGAGGGTGAACTGGCCGTTGTCCATCAGGGCGACCATCACCAGGGCAAGCAGTATCCCCGGAAAGGAACTGAGGGCGTCCATCAGGCGCATGATTATTTCGTCACGGATACCGCCTGAATAGCCTGAGGCAAGTCCCAGTATGGTTCCCGTTGCCGCCGCTCCCGCCACGGTACACAGGGCGAGCACAAGGGTGTACCTGCCGCCAATCATGATCCGGGAAAAAACATCCCTGCCAAAGTTGTCGGTACCCAGAAGGTGTCCCCCTCCAGGCGGGAGAAAGCGGTTTGCGCTGTCCATAAAGTTGTAATCACAGGGAATCCAGAACAGACTCACCAGGGACATGATGATGACGAATAACGAGAGAACGGCACCGATTTTCAGTTCGCTGTTCATCTTCATTCCCTTCCCAGCCGTATTCTGGGATCAACGATCTGAATGGCAATGTCAGCTAAGGTATTGGCAATGACCACGACAAAGGCTATATACACAACCAGTGTTTGAATAAGGGGATAGTCCCGGGAGCTGATTGCCGCGATAAGGAGCCGGCCAATTCCCGGAATGGCAAAGACCTGCTCTATCACAATACTGCCTGAAAATACCTCGGCTATGATCATTCCCAAAACAGTTATGGCAGGAACTGCGGCATTGCGCAGTACATGGCGGCGCAGCGTTAGCGGCCGGTTTGCGCCTTTGCTGCGGGCGGTGCGCACATAATCGCTTTTCTGCTCCCTGAACAGGGCGGAACGCAGAAATTTGACCAGAACTGCCGCGTTGGGCAGGGCGATTGCCAGAGCGGGGAAGCAGAGATAGGCGAAAAAAGCGGAGGCGTTTTCCCGGTAACCAATATACGCGCCGGGGCTGAACAGCCGCAGGCTCACGCCGAAAATCCAGATAAAGAGCACACCCAGAAAAAAACCGGGAACGCTGATGCCCAGGGCGGTAAAAGTATTCACCAGGCGATCTACCGGGCTGCCCTCCCGGCGCACCGAAAACAGCGAAACCGGTACGGCAATGAGCACAATAAAAAAGAGCGAGAGCAGGGCCAGGGAAAAACTCACCGGAAGGCGTTCAAGTATCATGGCGGAAATGGCTTCGCCGCGAAAACGCGCCGAGTTCCCCAAATTACCGGTAAAAAAATTACCCAGCCACGCCAGGTAACGCTCCGGGACGCTCCGGTTAAGGCCCATTTCTTCACGTAACGCGGCGATCTGCTCCGGCGTTGCCTCGGTCCCCAGGATAAGGCTTGCCGGGTCTCCCCGAATGACGCTGAACGCGAGAAAACTCATCCCTGACACCAGAAACAGGGTAATCAGGGCAACGACGAGTCTCCTGTAGATAAAATTCAATTTGCTTTACTATCCCGTGCAATCCCGTACATTGAGGCAAAATCTATTGCAAACAGGGGGTAATTCAGCACCCCACCGTAAATGCCGCCCCGAAAAGCCTTGAAGTAAAAAATATCCTGAATGTACACGCTTGCCGCGTTAGCTGAAATGATACGCTGGGCTTCCCTGTACAGGGCGGCGCGTTTTTCATCATCGGCTTCAGCAAGAGCCGCATTGTAGACCCGGTCAAAATCGGCGCTTTTAAAATTGATAAAGTTGCTGCCGCTGCCGGAGTGGTAACGGGAGAGAAAGCTTCGGGGTGAAACATTTTGCGCGTCCAGGGAAATAATCGTGGCCTGGTATTTACGGTTCCGGTACACGTCAGAAAGCCATGTGGCCCAGTCAACCAGTTTTATGGAGGCGTCGATTCCGATTTTGGCGAGCTGCCCCACAATCACCTGGGCAGTATCAACGTGCATGGTGTAGTTTGAGGGCACGGTAATTTCCAGAGAAAGTTTTTGCCCGTTAGGAACTCCGGCTGCGGCAAGAAGGGAACGGGCGCGATCAACATCAACCGGATAGGGATTGACCAGAGACTTTTCATAATACACCGCAAGTCCCGGTATAAGGGGACTGCCCGAAGGATCACCCTGACCGTAAAAGGCGGTGTCAATGATCTCCTGAACATCAATGCCGTAGTTAATAGCCTGCCGCACGCGGATATCGTCCAGGGGCTTTACCCCGTTGTTCAGCGCCAGGAGCTGCACCGCTGCGGAATAACCCGGCACAATGTCAAAGCGGTCCGGCTCAAGCTGGTGTGCGATAGAGCCGGTAATGCTTGCGCCATCTATACTGCCCCCTTTGAGGCCAAGGAGCAGGGCGTTGGAATCCGCCAGGAACACAATGGTTATCTTGTCGAGGTGCGGCATATCTTTCGCTTCCGGCAGGAAGCGCTGCCAGTAGTCATCGAATTTCCTGAGCACCAGTGATTGCTGCACGGTGTAACTTTCGATCTTGTACGGCCCGGTGCCGATGACGTTTTTCTCCCGGTCAGCATTGTCGGCCTTGACTATGCCTATGGTGATGTATGGAAGGAATTCCGTGTCCGGTGTTTTGAGATTCACCTTAACCGTATAATCCCCCTGAGTCTCAACTTTTTCTATTTGGGCAAAACCCGCGAAGCCCGCAGCAATGGCTGCATCCAGGGTAAACTTGACATCGCCGGAATTTAAAATTGAGCCGTCATGGAAGCGCACGCCCTGGCGCAGCGTGAAGTTGTAGACAAGTCCGCCCTGCTCCACAGTCCAGGATTCGGCGGCGCAGGGCTGGAGCCTGCCTTCGGTATCGGGCTTTACAAGGCCCTCAAAAACATTGAAGAGTATACTCCTGCCGTCCGCCGTATTCGCGGGGCTCAGCGGGTCCAGTGTCGCCGGTTCAGTGGTAAAACCGTAGCGCAGCTCAGTAGCCGGCTGCAGGGCTTGCGGTGCATTGGTCTCTTGCCGGGAACAGGCGACAAGCAAGAGTAGTGCTACAAAGGTGCCAGGCACCATTTTTTTATTGAACATGACAACTCCTTTGATAGTTTCAGGGTGTATTATACCGTATCAGACTCCGGTTCTGAAAGGCCGGCCTTCGCACACTCCTCCGTATACCCGTGGCGAGGCGGCAGTGCCGGGACGCTGATCAGGCTGGGGAACGCCGCCTACGGAGCCCCGCAAGCGGGTCTCCTCTGGCTAAGAACCCAGCAAATGATCAGTGCCCCGGCACTGCCGCCTCGCCACGGGCATGAGGGAGTAAGTGTTCAACGTACACCGCACCGGGGAATCTGCCCAGCCACGGAGATACGGGGAGGTACACGGGGTACAGGGAGAGATCTTGCTCGGTTCCCCGCCGCCCTTGCGTAAATACCCCGGTATTGCGACACTGTGTATATGTTGACCGATTTTATCCCCTACGACTTTGGGTTCTGGCAGTGGCTTGGCCTTTTTTTCAGCGCTCTTTGTATCGGGCTTTCAAAAGCCGGCTTTACCGGCATAACTTCCGTCATGGTACCAATACTGGCTCTTATCTTCGGCGCCAAGGAATCTACCGGCATTGTGCTGCCCATGCTTTGTTTCGCCGACCTGCTGGCGGTGATCTATTACCGGCGCAGCGCCGAATGGAAATTTATCCTGCGGCTTTTGCCCTGGGCTCTTGCCGGCTTTGTTCTGGCCCTTTTTGTGGACAGCCTGGTTCCGGCCAGGGGTTTCAAAATTCTCATCAGCATTTGTGTGTTGAGCGGGCTGGTGGTAATGCTCTGGAATGAATGGCGGGCAAAGTTCGCCCGGCGTCCGCAGCAGGCGCAGTCTGACCAGGCGCAGGCAGGCGAAGACCAAAGCAAAAAGGCGCGTTTTAGCCGCTTTTTCACCCAGGCGTTTTTTGGTATTACCGGGGGCTTTTCCACGATGATAGGCAACGCCGCAGGGCCGGTGATGTCGGTTTTTCTGCTTTCCATGCGGCTGCCCAAGGCAAGTTTCGTAGGGACTGCGGCATGGTTTTTTCTGATCGTCAACTATCTTAAAATTCCGGTACAGATTCTGGCCTGGCATAATATCACTCTCTCCGCTCTCAAACTGGACGTCCTGATGATTCCGGCCATTGGGCTGGGTATGGCGCTGGGTATTTTTCTGATAAAGAAAATCTCCGAAGTTCATTACCGGGTTCTGGTGTACATCCTGACCGTAGTTTCAACGGCATTGTTATTCTTGTAAACCAGCTTCGCCCTGTGCTAGAGTGAAGTAGCCATGCGGCAAAGGGGACATGATGAAAATCAGCAAAAAAAACTTTGGACTTCTTTCCAACGGAAAGAAGGTGTGGCTTTATACGCTCAAGGCGGGAGATCTCACGCTTGCGCTTACCAATTACGGAGCAACCTGGACCAGTTTGATTGTTCCTTCCCGGAAAGGTCAAAAAGCCGATGTACTCCTGGGTTATGCAGGAGCCGCCGGTTATTTGAACAACGGCGCTTATTTCGGCGTTACTGCCGGCCGCTTTGCCAATCGTATTAAGGACGCCCAGTTCACTCTGAACGGCAAGACCTGTCAGCTTGATAAAAACAATGGAAAAAATACCCTCCACGGCGGCAGAAGGGGTTTTGATAAACAGCTCTGGAAGGCCGAGGCTTACGAGGAAAACGAAGGCGTTTTCGTGCGTTTTGAACTGGAAAGTCCCGATGGCGACCGGGGCTATCCGGGGAAACTCAAGGCCGTGGTCAGCTATGGCCTTACCAAATCCAACGAAATCATCGCCAATTACGAGGCCAGCGCCGATGCGCCCACGCCGGTAAACCTCACCAATCATTCCTATTTTAACCTGGCCGGAGAAGGGGAAGGCAGCATACTCTCCCACGAAGTTTGTCTCCATTCATCCGCCTATGTGGAAATTGACGGACAGTACATCCCCACCGGCAATTTGATTCCGGTTCAGGACACACCCTTTGATTTCAGATCCCGCAAGAGCGTCAACCGCGACCTTAAAGCCGAATACGGCGGCCGGGGCGGTGCAAACGCGCCTGATGGCTACGATCATTGCTTTATAGTGGATGGCGAGCCGGGAAAACTGCGCCCCTGCGCCGAGGTTTTTGAGCCGGTTGCAGGGCGGGCTATGAAAGTTTTTACCACCCAGCCCGGGGTTCAGTTTTACACCGGTAATATGCTCACCGGCGTAAGCGGCAAGCACGGTTCCTTCTATACAAAGCACGATGGTTTTTGCCTGGAAACCGAACACCTCCCGGACTCCCCCAACCAGAGCAGCTTCCCCTCCTGTATTTTCGGGCCCGGCAAAGACTACCACGAGAAAACGGTTTTTGCTTTTGACTGGTAATGGTGGGGGTATTGTTAAATGAGTTGAATGTCTCCCCCTCTGTTTCAAAAAATCCGCCCTATACCAACCAATGCGCTTTTTAATACACTATATCCATGAAAACAACTATTTCCGTTAAACGATGTCTTTTTCGTTTTTTTAGCGCCCCGCTGTTTGTAGCCCCGCTTCTTGCTGCGATGCTGCTTGCCGCACTGGTTATAAGCTGCGCAAGCGCCCCACGGGCAGATTTCGGCGAGTTGGGCAAAAGTTCCGATCCGGTTCCGCTGATGAGCAGTGCCATTACCGGGAACCTTCCCAATGGGCTGCGCTATTATATACTTGAAAACTCCCGGCCCGAAAACCGGGCTTATCTTACCCTGGCGGTGAACGCCGGATCGGTGCTGGAGACCGACCAGGAGCGGGGTCTCGCCCATTTTGTGGAGCATCTGGCCTTTAACGATACCGCCCGCTTTCCCAAGCTGGAGCTTATCAACTATCTGCGTTCATTGGGAATGCGTTTCGGCGCCGATGTGAACGCCCACACTTCCTATGACGAGACCGTATACGGCATTGAAGTTCCGGTTGAGCTTGACGGCGGTGTCAAGCGAATTCCCGACCGGGCGCTGGCGATTATTGACGATTGGACTCATGGGGTAAGTTTCTTGCCCGAAGACGTAACTCATGAAAGCGCGGTTATAATTGAGGAATACCGTACCAGGTTAGGCGCAATGGACCGGGTGCGCAAGATTACCCTGCCTATTCTGTTCAGCGGATCCCGTTATGCGCAACGTGAACCAATCGGCCTGCCGGCGATAATCGAAAACGCCACTGCTGAACAATTACGCGCTTTTTATGAGCGGTGGTACACCGGCGACAACATGGCCCTTGTCTTTGTGGGCGATTTTGACGGAAAGGCGCTGGAGGCGGAACTAGCAGCGCATTTTACCATGCCCGCTGCCGAAAAGCCGGTGAACCGTCCCCGCTACGATCTTCCGCCGCCGCAAAAAGGCAATTTTCAAATTGAGATTATCACCGATCCGGAACTGACCACTACCGACTTCATGATCTACTACAAGCAGAAGCCGGGCCTGGAAAAGGGAACTATCGGCTATTACCGCCAGTCGCTTATCGATTACCTTATCGACGTAATGCTTTCCCTGCGTTTTGATGAAGCCTCATCCGATCCCGAAGCGGCCTCGGTTGAATCCTGGGGCGGGGTCTGGCATTGGTCAGACAGGGCGCGCTTTTACAGCATGGGAACCCAGGCCAAAACCGGCGGTGCTGATGCGGCGTTACGCGAATTACTTCTGGCAAAGGAGTCCATGTTCCGCTACGGCTTTACCGAATCAGAACTGTCCCAGGCAAAACTCCGCCTGCTTTCTTATATTGAAGAACAGGTTTCCGAAAAGGACCGGCAGAATTCTCAAACTTATCTGCGGGGTTTTACCTCCCATTTTTTGCGTGGCGAAGATTTTGCTGATATTGAATGGGAACTGGAAGCGGCGAACCGGCTGCTCCCCGGCATAGGTTCCAGGGAAATTGCCGCAGCGGTTAAGGACTACTTTTCAGCTAACGATTGCACCGTGTTTGTCATGGCCCCCGAAGCCGAGGCCGTAAATCTGCCCACCAAAGAGCGCATCCGGGAAATTTTTACCGGAGCCGCCAAAGCTAAAATCGCGCCGAAGACATCGCTCGCTCTTTCCGGCGATCTGCTTGAGTATCCGCCCCAGCCTGGAACAATAAGCGCCGAATCCGCGGACAGCGGAACCGGGGCGCTTATCTGGCAGTTGAGCAACGGTGCAAAGATCATTCTGCAAGAGACCAAAAATAAAAACAACGAGATTATCCTCTATGCCATAGCCCGGGGCGGCGAAAACAGCGCAGCCGATGACGAGTATATTTCCGCAAAGCTGGCTTCGGAAATGATAGGCGCTTCCGGCCTGGGCCCCTATTCCCGTACCGAGCTTATCAACAAACTCACCGGCAAGCAGGTTGCCCTGTCCTGGTGGACCGCCAATTATTATCGCGGCTTCCAGGGCTCATCCACCGCAAAGGATATAAAAACCCTTTTTGAAATGCTCCACCTTGGCTTTACCCAGCCCAGACTCGACAACGGCGCAATCAGGGCCATGCTCGATCAGTACCGGACGAATCTTGCCCAGCAGGAAGAAAACCCCGAATCGGTTTTTTCCCGTGAGATAGCCAAAACCGCCTACGGCGGTCATCCCCGGTTTAAGCCCCTGGAACTTGCAGACATAAACAAGGTCTCTATTGATCAGGCGTTACGCTTCATAAAAAACTCCCTCAATCCCGCCGATTATACTTTTGTGTTTACCGGCAACCTCAATATCGAAGAGCTGAAAATTCTTGCCGCAGAATATATCGCTTCCATTCCCGCTTCGACTCCCCTGAACTCCTGGACCGATCCGGGAATTCGCCGTCCGGGAAAAACCGAAAAGCTCGTTTACAAGGGAAAGGAAGAGCGGAGCATGGTGTACCTTGGCTGGTTTGTTCCGGGCCAGGCGGCTTTCAGCGAACAGCGCAACCAGACCGCCGCAATCCTGAGCGAGTATCTTGACATTCTGCTGACTGATGAGATTCGTGAAAAGCTGGGCGGCGTCTATTCGATTTACGCAAACGCCTCGGTTTCGGTCATTCCCAATGGGGAACAGACCCTTGTGGTCTACTTCTACTGCAATCCAAACCGCGTCAAAGAATTAATCGCCGCAGTGCAGGAACAGATCTCCAAAGTGGGCAATCAGGGTCCGGATCAGGAGATATTCAACAAATCCGTGGAAGCCCTGCTAAAAAGCCACGAAAATTCGCTGCAGAGCAATTCCTATATCGCCCAGAGTTACGCCAATTCATCGGCGCTGTACAACACGCCCTTGAGCAGACTCACTTCAAGGCCGGACCTTATCAGAGCCGTGCGCCCCGCCGATGTGCAAGCCCTGTGCAGGGAAATTCTGGCATCCGGCCCGGCGCAGGTGGTTTTGTACCCCGAGGGATGGGCGGAGTGATTTAAAGGCATTTGTGGTAGCATAATTATCGCGAGGGAGATAAGAATGATAGACGAGAAAATTATCAGCGAAGTTATTTCAGACATGAATAATTTTTTTGCACATGATGGGAATTTATTTTCAAAAACCCGTGATGTTTTTTCAGCACGGGTCCAATGTTTATTTTGGAAGCAATCGAAACAGCCTTCACCAAAAGGGTTTCCGGCAGGTCCCCTGAACAAAGGGGGAATGGGCTAAAATTCGTGACTGAAACAATACAGCAGAACAATTGGCATTTGTATTTTCATTCGGGCACTGGCTCTTGTTCAATAGACAATAAAGGTGTTAAATTTAGTCAAAGAGATGTTTCACTGATTGGCTGTTTGGCCGCCATTGATTTTTGTGGAGATAAATAGCTGTGATTGTAAATGTAGGTAATTTTGGCGAAGTACTGATGTCCCGCCCCGCCGGAAGGGAAGCCTTTTTGATGGCAAAAGCCTATGTGTTCAGGGAATTGAATCAGGATGATATTATTCTCGATTTTAATGATGTCAAAGTACTGGCGCCTTCATGGGCTGACGAATTCATCATGGGAATAAAATCGAATTATCCCAATGCGATTCAATATATACATACGGAAAACCCCTCCGTTACGGCTTCGCTCAAGACCGTGCTGGAGGGGTGACGGATGGCATCAAAATGAATTACTGTACCAGATGACCGTATTTACATTCATCCTTGTAAAGGTCATAGACATATCCTGAACTTTCGCAGTACAGTCCCGTCTCCACATCTCCCAGCCTCTCAAAAACTTCGGAATTATAGAATTGGTTCATCGCTTCGTCTGCGGAAAGGCTTAAATCTTCCATGATAAAAGAGATAATATCGGCGGCAAGAAATTCTTTTAATACATCAATCTTGTCATTATCCATGAATCACCTCTGTATTGGAGCCATGATAGACTGTCATGTGATATTCCCCCCATTGTTACTGCAAACCTGGGTCAAATCTTCCACTGCATTTTCCAACGAGAGGGTATGTTCGGCATCGTAACATTCAATCAGGAACTCGACACCTTTGTAGGCATGGAGATAATTAAAAGCGTCTTTTACGCTTATGCTTTTCGCCCTGGCAAATTCGCCGATACACATCACATAATAGTGAACCTGTCCCACGTTTACCATATAGAAAGTATAGCCAACCAGATAGGGCATATCAAGAGGGAAGGTTTTTGTTACGGCTTCGCTCAAGACCGTGCTGGAGGGGTGATGAATGGCTATCCCTTCACCCGAATTTTAGGGCTTGTTGCGTAAGGATAAAAATACTAATATTACAAATAGAGGCTGACATGACCCAGGTAACAATACCCGTAGCGGACACCATACTGAATTCCCTAAATATGAATACTGTGGAAATAGCTTTTTCCATGCGTAAAGAATTTGCCCTTAAAAATTTCCATGAAGGAAAGCTTACCCTTGCCCAGGCTGCGGCTTTTTGCGGCATGAACGTGTACGATTTCATTTCCATAGCTTCCCAGGCGGGCATTCCCATAATTGACTACACCATAGAGGAAGTTGATCAGGAGCTTGCGCAGCTAAATGGTAAGACATCCGGAAAATCACCACTGGAAGGCATTATGGGTATTAAAGTTAATATAACAACCCAGGAACTGGTTGAAATAATCCGTGAAGGCCGGGCAGGGGAATAAGGTGGAATCAACAACCCAAGAACCCGCTGTGCGGGGGAGGTTATTGGTATCCTGATGATCGTAAAAAAATCTTGTCCGGCACATTATATTTCTTTGCAATACTTTTAAATTGATCTAACACCGTCCCGCAGGGATTCGGCCGGACGGTGACAGATACCCGTGCACCGGTCCGCTACCTCAAAATACTCTCTAAAAAATAGCGCCAAAAATTTATAAATATGGCTTTTTAAAGGGCAGTTGACAAAATGGAGTATAAACTGTATTATAATAGGTAAGGAAATTAAAGTGTTTGGAGTTCAATTATGATGCAAATTGACGCTTTTATTTTTCAATTATTGATATTACTAATCCCCGGGTTTATCTGTTTCTCAATTTTCAGAAAAATTGCTGTGTATAGGAGAGACTCAAAAAAGAATTTTGGATTCCAGGAAATAATTATTATCATTGTATATTCATTGATAATTTGTATGTTTTATGATTTATTTTGTGCTCTCATAAATTATTTGGCAAAAAAGGATTATTCCTTTACTCTTTCAAAACTTGTCGATATTGAAATGTATAATGCTATAGAACTTTCACTATTATGCTTGATTGCAATTATATCAGGCTATCTTTTTTCAATTCTTGAAACTCATAAAATTATAAATAAAATTGCCATGTCCTTGAGAGTAACGAATTATTATGGAGATACAGATGTTTGGACAAGTTTTTGTGCAAACGAAAATACCAATTGGATTTATGCCAGAGATCATAAGCTCAACCTTATATATTATGGACTTTTGGAACAATATTCAGATCCCGGTGAGGAAAGAGAATTGATAATTACAAATGTCAGGGTCTTTTCAGAAAATGGTGATTTCTGTTATAATTGTCCTAAAATGTATATTTGTCGACAGGCAAATGAGATTACATTGGAGATACCCCAGACCGGGAAAGGAGATGAAGATGGAAAAATCATTGTCGAAGGTGTATAATGTACATACCACTGATGGAAGCGAAAAAAATGGAGGGTTTAAAAATGTTTCAAACCCTCCACCACGCCCCCCGGTAACTCCGCCACCACAAAAACCGCAGCAACCTCAAAAAAAATAGTTACCATATTCTTTCCTCTTCTTCTTCGACTTGGCGGTTATAATAATTTTTATTCGTTATGGCGGGGTTGGTTGATTACCGCAAAGTCGAAAAAGTAAAAGAAGTAAGTTTTTTAGAAGGCTACCATCAGATCAACAAGCGGGGGAAAGGGTGTAACACCATAATGTCGGGACAAATTTTTGATTTGGAAGGCCGGGGTCCATAAGTGGAGTTTTTAGAACATTTCAGGAATTTCTTTCGCTAAAAAGTCTTTAATTGTTTTCGTGTGCCAATGCTGTTTGTCTGTTTAGCCATAAATCCGTACCCCGTCCCTGTTTACTATCCGCTCCAGGGTAATATCATCCAGGCGGTTGATAAAATCCTTTTTCTTTTTTGCCACAATATCCACGGGCATTGACTTCTTGCGGGCAATCGCCAGGCTGATTTGCAGGCCCGCGTCAATATCCCGCAGGGGATAGTCGTCCCGCAGCACCACATAGAGGTCCAGGTCGGAATCCTTGTGGGGCTTGCCGTAGGCATAGGAGCCGAACAGAAATATTTGCTCTACCGGAATTGCCTGGATGATGAGTTCCGTGAGTTTGTCCAGTTCCGCCTGAATTGCCATATCCATATCTGATACTATAATGAATTTCGGGGCCATTTTCAATTAGCCTACTCTGTTTACCCTTCCCACTTCCAAACCGGAATCACCTCAATCTTTTTCCCTGCTGTCAGTATAGTGTCCTCGGCATCGTGGGTTAGAATGATCCCCTCGTTCTGATTGAAAAATTCCATTGCCTCAAGGAGGCCGTCTATTTCACGATCTTGATTATCCTCGTTCATCTCCCAGCAAACCTGAATGCAGCGGGGCTGCTCGTGGGGGTCAACGATAAAATCGCACTCGCCCCCGCGCTTGCCGGCAAAATAGTACAGGTCCGCGACAGCGCCCCGGCGTCCGGCCTGGGCCCGCAGTATGTTATACACGCAATTTTCCAGCAAGGCGCCAAAGTTGCCGGTAAAGGAAAATGAGCTGGTTTTTATTATTCCAAAATCGGCGATGTATATTTTTTTGGGGGCCAGACTCTGGGCCTTTACCGACCAGGCAAAACAGGGCAGCAGGTGCAGCAGGTATGCCGCTTCAAAACAGGAAATATATTCCAGCACCGTGGTGGGCGACTTGACCCCGGCGGTGTGTATCAGCTTGCTGGGGGAAACCAGTTGGGCCGGATTGGACACCAGATAAATAAACAGCCGCCGCAGGGATGCCGCGTCTCGTATCCCGTAACGGACCGCTATGTCCCGGTACAGTATGTCCGACTGAAGCTGGGTCAGAATTTCCGTCCTGCCGGTTTTGAGGTATTCGGGAAAGCCGCCCTTTTCAAGATAATCTTCCAGCGACTCCGCTCCGGCCTGCTGCCCGGTAAAATCGCAAAACTCCCGGTACGAAAAAGGAAAAAGTTCCATTGACAAATGCCGGCCGGTAAGTTTGGTTCCCAACTCGCGGCTTAACAGCGAAGCGTTTGAACCGGTTATAACCAGTTGAAAACCTTCATCCAGCTTTTGGCGGACATACAGTTCCCAACGCGCCGCAGACTGGATCTCATCAAAAAAGAGCAGCTTTGCGCCGGAATCCGCTATTGCCCGGTCAAGCAGGGCGAAATCCGGCCGGGAAAAATCAGCCAGGCGTATATCATCAAAATTGAAATAGAAAAAATCCCGGCCCAGCTTCCGCACAAACTGGTGCAGCAGGGTGCTTTTTCCGCAGCGCCGAATGCCGCTGACCACCAGGGCATGGCTCTGTATATCCGGCAATTCCGGCAGAAAAGCCCGTTTAAGCCCCAAATCCTGCTTGTCCAGGGAAACCTTCTGTATTTCACTGGTTTCCTGTAATTCCGATAGCTTCATACGGTAATTGTATATGAAGCTTCAATATTATTCCAGTAGTAATGGGTTAAATATACTATTATAAATGGATTATATATTCTATTAGTAATGGTGTAATAATATCATTATAAATGGAATAATATATCAATATCATGCTTTATCATGCTTTGCTGTCGCCCTTTAAATTTTCCTGCAAAATGTATATAATCTCTCTATGCTGAATGTCATTCTGACAGGAATTGCCGTGGTGATGCTGGTCGGTGCGGCGGGCATAGTCTTTTTCATTATTTTTAAAAGTGACGGTGAAAAGAGGGGATATTTCCTGCTGCTGCACATGGCTATTATGATATACTTTCTGGGACACGCTCTGGAAATTACCGGCAATTCCCCGGATGCCGCCTTTACGGGGGCAAAACTCCACTTTATAGGTGGAATCTTTATTCCGGTGTTGGCTTTCTTCTATTTCTGTGACCACTGCGGCAAAAAGGTAAGAGCGCCGGTGAGGGCCCTGCTGCTGTTTGTCCCCGGAATACTAACCCTGCTGGGCGCCACTAATGATTTGCATCATCTCTTGTTCGTCCGGTATTGGTTCGCCGGCGAATCCGTGCGTCAATTGGCCATTACGCCGGGAATACTGTATTTTTCAATCTTTGTCTATGTAATACTGAGCCTTCTGTTCTTACTGGCAAGTATCCTTGTCCGGTTAAAGCGGGGCTCACAGGAACCGGGCTCGTCCGGTCCCGCAAATAGCCGTGAAATGAGGGAATGGCTGCAAATATTTCTGCTTTGCGTGCTTATTATCCTGCTGGGCCAGGCTGCCTATATCCTTTCCATTGCGCTCGGAGTGAACCCGCATCATATCAATATTATCGCCTTCGCTCTGGCGTTTGCCGACATCATTATGGTGCTGAACCGCCGCCGTTACGGTGTTTCCCGGAAAGGCATCGCCCCGGCAGCCGGTATCGCAGGTATCGCCGCAGGTATCGCCACAGGCGTAGATGGGGTGAAGTTCCTCCCGCTGGATGAAGCTGTCCGCCGCTACGGACTTTCCCGGCGGGAACAGGAAGTTGTCCTGGCAGTGCTTCAGGGTAAGGCGAGCAAGGAAATCGCCGGTGAACTCTACATATCCCCCAGGACGGTGGAATTTCACTTGCAGAGCATTTACCGCAAAACCGGCGCTGCCGGACGCTTTGCCCTCATCGCGCTGTTTCGGGAATGAAGCAAGAAGAATAATTAGCTACGAATGTTTTAGGCAATTTTTGAATAGGCAACACACGGCAGCAAACTCAGCGCATACAGGGGCAAATCAACAACCTGCTCCCCCGCATGGTAATCTGCGGGAGATGTCCGCACTGCGATAAGGGGGTTAAATTTATCAATATATACCTGCAAACTCTTTGCCCGGAGATTTATCCCCGGCTTCACTTCGATGGGAACAATATTCCCTCCCGCCTGAATAAGGAAGTCCACTTCGGCACGGCCATTATCGTTGCTCCAATAAAAAGGCTGATACCCTCCATCCGGCTGCGGAAGGGCGATAAGTTCCTGAAGCACAAACTGCTCCGCCAAAGCGCCTTTAAACTCCACAAATAAACGATCGCCTTCAAATAAAACATCCTTTTCAAGTCCGCTCATACAGGACAAGAGACCGATGTCCCCAATATAGAGCTTAAAAGCGGAACTATTCTCATACACCTTGAGGGGATGCCGCACTTCATTTATCCGGTTTACCCGGTGAGCTATACCGGTGTCCAAAATCCAGAGCATGGCGCTTTCAAAATCCCGCGAACGGGCGTTCCTGGAAACATTTTCGAATACGAATTTTTTATTTTCCTTTGCCAACTGATAGGGAATATGGTTCCAGAGCATCCTGATTTTTGGCACCTGTACACCGGGCGCATGTTTAGAGAAATCCTGATCATACATATCGATGATGCTGCGCTGCACTCGCCGGACCGCTTCGAAATCTCCGGTTTCCGCAAACACTGATACCGCTTCGGGCATTCCGCCGATAAAAAAATATTCTTTTAACATATCAAGATACTCATGCTTAAAAAGAACCAGCCGTCCGCCTTCCCCTTCTTCTAAAAGCCGGACACATTTTTCCTGCCCGAGTGCCAACAGAAATTCGAAAAATGACAGCGGGTAAAGGTTCAAGAATTCTACTTTTCCCACGGGAAACGAAGTGCCCGGGTGGAGGGCGATGCCCAATAAAGATCCGGCACAAACAATCTGGTATTCCGGCGCTTCTTCGTTAAAATATTTGAGGGATTTAAGAGCCTGTGGGAATTCCTGCACCTCGTCAAATATCAACAGTGTGTTTTCGGGTTTTATATTGGTTTGATACAAAACTTCCAATTCTCTGATGATCCTGCGGGGGTTAAGGTCGGGTTCGAAAATCCCTGCGGTTCGCCTATTAGCGTCAAAGGAAATATATACCGAATTTTCAAAACAGGTCCGGCCAAAATATTTCATAAGCCAGGTCTTGCCGGTTTGCCGTGCGCCCTTGATTATCAACGGTTTGTGATTTGGTCTGTTTTTCCACGCAATAAGTTGCTGTAAGGCATTTCGTTCCATATCAGTATGATACCATAGTTTTAAGAAAAGTTCCATCCATTTTCGTGCATTTTTTCACGTTTTACGTACGTAATTCGTGCATTTTGCCACGTTTGTGGATGAAAATAATTAACCACGATCTTTTGCATACAATCTGGTAGAAATACGAGGTCAAAAACCGTGTAAATGTCCTTATATTGAGTGTATGTTGAATATGGGAATCTCGAAAAACTTCCCTAGGAGTATATAGCGGAGCGTATAACGCTTTGGATATTAAGGAGTTATGTGCCATAAAAACGCAGAAGAACCGTTTTGTGTTTAGGCAAAATCAAACATAACTCCTGAAAATATGGGAGATAGTTTTGAAAACTACAAAAATGAAATGGAGCGAGGCTTCCGGCAGGAAGACCGTGTTCCTGACGGCAATGCTGGCGGTAACGCTGGCATTTGGATTGGTTCTGACGGGTTGCCCGACAGACTCGGGCGGCGAAACCCCGGATGTCAAAAAATCATTCACCCTAAAGGGCGAGCTAATAGACCTGCAAGTGGGGGTCGGAGTTAATCCCCAAAAGGTAGTGGTATATGACAATCCCGATTTTAAAGGTTCACCGCTTGGTGAAGGCGAGATTGGCGGTTCTGCAATTTCACCTTCCGTGTTAGCCGGACGTTCTGTTGGCGGTGTATCAAGAAGTATTGGAGCCGTGAATCCTTATGGCAACGATAATACGCATTGGGAAATTCCGCTTACCAACATTGACCCAAATGACTCCCCACAGCTTTATTTCGCAGTAACAGGGAGGGGGATGGAGAATGCTCCCTTCATGTATACGCTTGATGATTTTAACTTGCCAGTAACCGGAATAAATGATGGCGACAATTACGATATTAATACGGGTATTCCAAGCAATAACCCTTTTAACGACGGAATTGAAATTGAGTGTACGCATTTTGATGGCACAGTGAAAATTACCGGTATTAGTTCCGGTAGTTGGCCGGCTGAAGGTGAAGACTGGGGTGACCTTCCAAAGTTTGCGACTGTGGGATGCTTTATGATATTTGATGCCAGGGGCGCTGAAATAGGCCGCATGTTCTTTAATGATTATCCGCGTCCTGAAAATGAGCTTTGGACAGAAGAAGAGATAAGCATATACAGTGATAATTATTGGACGGAGTTTCCTCCTAAGCCTACCGCAGGTGTGACTATTCAGAGAGAAAAAGATATTGTGGCGGTCAGAGGAATTGTTCCGGCAAGACCAGGCACTCTTCATTTTGATGTGGCATTTGGTAGTGATGAAACCGGTTGGACAAGGGCTAGGCTTACAACATTTAACACATACACTCTTACTCTCGAAAACATGCTAGATGGTGAAGTGTTAAAGGAAATCCAAAATGTTGACTTTGGAACAGGTAATATTGCTGGTGTTACTATTCCAAATATTTTCGGCGGCCAGTAATCGGCTGTAGTGAAGCCCGCCGTGCGTTCGTGCGCGGCGCTTCATTGGGAACGAAAAGGTGACAGGTACGCAAAATGCGACTGACACCGTTACAGGCGGGGGTTTAACGCTCCCGCCTGTTTTTTTAGGAGGAAGAGCGGCGATAGCGCTGCTCTCTGCTGGCATTTGCGGATAAATTTCCTCATTTTTGAAACCGGCTTACCTCCTCTTTACATTTTTTTATCATTTTGCTATATTTCTAAGACTATCTATTGATTTTTTGCCCAAAGGGCTTGAAGGAAGGATACTATGTCACGGACCTGCGATATTTGTGGAAAACATACGATTACCGGCAATAAGGTGAGCCACGCCAAAAACCACACCCGCCGGACATGGAAGCCCAATCTGGTAAAGATAAAGACCGAGATTGAGGGGACTACCCTTACCCTGAAGATCTGCGCCCGCTGCCTGAAAAGCGACTATATCACCAAAAAGGTGTAGCGCCCGGGGCGATAGCACAAACTTCGTTAGTGGTATCTTTTTACAGTTCCAATTCCAGGCCATCAAAGGCCGGTCCCATCGAAATTCCCTTTAATTCCCGTTCCTGCATGAAATTCCGGCAATATTCTTCTATCTTTTGGTGGGTATAGTCATGGCAAATGTGGGTTAAAAAGACCTGCTTTGCCCCCAGGCCAAGGGCCGTATGCAGGGCCTGCTCAAAGTTGAAGTGAGTCTCGTGGGGTTTGGTTCGCAGACCGTCAATAATGAGGATTTCCGGGCTGCCAATGAGGGGCAGGGAAGTATCGGGAATGGCGCTGGTGTCGGTGAGGTAAACCGCTGTCCGTGTACTGTCATCGGCCTGGCTGCTGCCGCCCTCATCAATACGCCAGCCCAAAATATCCAATGCGCCATGTTTAACCGGAATGGGGCTCAAGCGCAGGTTGCCAATGTTCACCGCAATCCATACCCCTGGCGCCGGCGCCGCAATCTCTGCAGGAATAATATTTGGCTTGCCTCCGCCCCGCTGGGTGATTTTAAACACATACGAAAAACGTTCCTTGAGTTCTTCAAGAGCCGGTCTGTCGCAGTAAACCGGCAGCGGCTTTTCCTGGCTCAGGGGCCGCACATCGTCCAGGCCGTGGAGGTGGTCGGCGTGGGCGTGGGTCAAAAATACCGCATCCAGCCTGCGTATACCTGCCCGCAGCGCCTGCAGCCTGAACTCCGGCCCGGTGTCAATTACCGCCGCTTCGCCGCTGTTCCCCTCAATATACAGTGAAGCGCGCATCCGCTTGTCTTTGGGATCCGGGGAGCGGCACACCGCACAGTCACAACCCAGCACCGGAATACCGTGAGATGTACCGGAGCCAAGGACAATCAGTTTCATGGGGGTTATTATACCTTTTTTAAAACCAGGAGATAAGTTCCTTAGCGCTTGCGGGGTCTGTCTCACCCGGCTACAATGTCTTTATGGATCAACATGATGCCTGGGCGCAAATTGAGGCGTGCAGAAAAGAGCTGGCAAAGCGGATTGTAGGGCAGCGGGAGATGATTGACGGGCTCCTGACTGCCCTTATTGCCGGGGGGCATATTCTCCTTGAGGGTGTGCCGGGACTGGCAAAGACTCTGGCGGTGAAGAGTCTGGCGGAAATTACCGGACTGGCGTTTAAACGTATACAGTTTACTCCGGATCTGCTTCCGGCGGATCTTACCGGCACCCTTATTTGGGAGCAGGGCAAGGGGAGTTTTTCAGTGCGCCGGGGGCCGGTTTTTGCCAATGTGATTCTGGCGGACGAAATAAACCGGGCCCCTGCAAAGGTACAGTCCGCCCTGCTTGAGGCAATGGAAGAAAAACAGGTAACCATAGGGGAGACCAGTTACCCCCTGCCGGAACCTTTCTTTGTGCTTGCCACAGAGAATCCCATTGAGCATGAGGGAACTTATAATCTGCCCGAAGCGGAGCTTGACCGGTTCCTCCTCAAACTGCTGGTAAGCTACCCCAAGCCCGAGGAAGAGCTTGCTATAGTGAGGGGAAGCGCTCCGTTGTCAGCTAACGCTACGGACAGGCAGGGATCGCCGCTGTCGCCGGTGCTGGGCGGCAATGCCCTTGCCTTGCTGCGGGGCGCTGCGGATTCTGTACATCTTGATGAAGGCATAAGCGAATATATTGTATCGATAGTTACCGCCACCAGACCCGCTTCCGCCAGGGCACAGGCCGGGGAGGGTCTCTACCGTTATGTGTCATTCGGCGCTTCTCCCCGTGCTTCAATCGCGCTGTACCGCTGTTCCAGAATTTTTGCCCTGTTTGAGGGGCGTTCCTTTGTTACGCCTGAGGATGTAAAAGCCGCCGCCTATCCGGTGCTGCGTCACCGGGTGGTACTTTCTTACGAGGCCGAGGCGGATGGTTTGGACGCGGACGCGGTTATTTCCCGGATACTCGCCCACGTTCCGGTTCCCTGAAGCGGTTGACCGATGGATACCCATGAACTGCTGCGGAAAATAACCACTCTTCCCATTATTGCCGGCGGTCTTGCGGAAGATCTGCTGGCCGGGAATTTCAGTTCAATTTTCAAAGGCCAGGGCATGGAGTTTGACGAGGCCCGTCATTACCAGCATGGTGACGATGTACGTTCCATCGACTGGAATGCCAGCGCCCGCTTTGGCACTCCCTTTGTAAAGATGTACCGGGAAGAGCGGGAACTGACTATTATGATTTTGCTGGATACTTCCGCCTCCATGCACCGCGCCGGCTGGATAGATACGCCGGACAAGACCGGAAGCGGACGTCTCTCACGCTATGAACAGGGCCTGCTTGCGGCGGCGCTTATCGCCTTTTCCGCAGAGCATACCGGCCAGCGGGTGGGGGCGTTTTTCTTTGACCGGGAGATCGAGCGGGTGTTTCCGCCCCGCAAGGGACGGCATCACATCATGGCGCTTATCAGCGGGGCTTTGCAGTATCAGCACAATGGGGCAGGGCGCAAGAACGCCGTTTCCGGCAGCAACTTGCGGGCGGCTATTACAGGCGCCGGGCGTATGCTCAAGCGGCGGAGTCTTGTAGTTTTGATTTCCGATTTTTTCAGCGTGAACTGGGAAGGTGAGTTAGGCGATCTGGCGCGGAAGCACGATGTGATAGCAATGCGTGTAAGCGATCCTCTGGATACAGACCTGCCCAATATGGGGCTTATCACTATGGAAGATCCTGAAACAGGTTTGCGCATAGCGGCCCCTACGGGCTTTGCCTCTTTTCAGGATGCGTGGTACCAGTGGCACGGCGAACGAGCCGCGCTTTGGGCAAGTCTCTGCCGCCGTTCCGGTGCGGCACCTCTGGAACTGTCCACCGCCGCTGACGCCGCAGCCGTGCTGTTCCGTTTTTTTGGATCAGCCAGACCGGGCGCCGGGCGGGGCCGTACAGTAGGCCGCAGCCGCGTCAGCCAATTCAGGGAATAATAAACGCGATGCCGAAAAAGATATGCGTATTAATACTTTTACTAATAATGTTTATTTTCGTGCCTTCCTATTCGCAGAACAGGGGGCAAATTCCCTACCTTATTCCGCAGACCGTATATGTGGGAGATCGTGCGACTCTGACGGTGCCTTTGCCGGGACTTGCGGCGCCAGCTACTTCCGGCTTTGCCGGGGATATTATCCTTGGGCCCCAGTCGCCTGATTTTCCCGTTTCTCAGGATATTGATCTGCACCGTATTGTGCTGGAACGCCGTCCATCGGGATGCAGGCTGTTAATCGAGTTTTCGGCCTTTGCTCCGGGGCTTCTGGAACTGCCGCCCATTGAAATCGGCGGTGAACGTTTTGCCGGCCTGCGTGTTGAAATCCGGTCCATCATCGAGCCGGGTGAAACCGATACGGTACTTTCCGGCCCCGCCTCTACCCTGGCTATTCCCGGCACAGGGATCCTGATTTACGGAACAATGACTGCGCTGATTCTGGTTCTGCTTTTTGGGCTTTGGCTCATGTTTTGGGGCCGCCGGCATTTGCAGGGCTGGATTCTGAAATGGAAGCGCAGGAGGCTGATCGTATCCATGCGGGGTATAGAAAAACGGTTGAGGAAGGCGCTGCTCAAAGACGGACAGCGCCGGGAGATACTTAACATCCTTTCGGCGGAATTCAGGACTTTTCTTTCTTTTTTTTCAGGCGAGAACTGCCGGGCCATGACCGCCATTGAGATCGGCAGGCTGCCGCCGCTGGCGAGATCGCCATTGGCAGGGCCTTTGGCGGTGTATGTTGATGGAATGGCGGCTAACGGTACGGTAGCAACGCCAGGCAGTGGAGCCGATATATTGAGCGGCGGCTTTCTGGAGAATTTTTTCCGCCGTTGCGATGAACTCCGTTTTAGCGGCGGCGCAATCGCAAATGATGAGGTGCTTTTGGTGTTAGGTGATCTAAGGCGATTTCTTGAGCGGCTGGAAAAGGCCGAAAAAGGAAAAGCAGGAGCCCAGGGGGAAGCGGCGTGAACTCTTTTGGGGGACTGAGTTTTGGCTTTGAGCGTCCACTGCTCGCAGTCGCGGCCTTTATCATTATCCCTCTGGCAGCTTTTTTTACCGCGAAGATGAAGAACCCCTTTGCCGCGTCTATTCCGCTGGGGGCTCCGGGCGGCGTGCCCTTTAAAGCGCCTTTCAATATGGACGGCCTTATCAAGGCACTGCGTATTCTGGAATATTCAGGCGTCTTTCTGCTCTTTTTCAGCGCTGCCGGGCCGGTGATAAAAACTACCGAGACCGTATGGCTTAACCGGGGCGCCGACATTCTCTTTG
This sequence comes from Spirochaetia bacterium, assembly GCA_025997895.1. GTDB lineage: Bacteria > Spirochaetota > Spirochaetia > Treponematales > Breznakiellaceae > WQXQ01. Next base: position 7,606 of record BNVF01000013.1, on the reverse strand, counting down.
TGATCGATACCAGTCCCAGTATGGCGGCGCTTGACATGGACGGGATCAGCCGTTTTAGCGCCGCCCGGAATATATTGAAGGACTTTGCCGCAAAACGCCCTGCAGATGGCATAGGGCTCGTGGCCGTGGGAAACGATGCGGCGCTGCTGCTGCCGCCTACCACCGACAGGGAGACGCTGCGTGCCAGACTGGAAGGGTTGCGCATTGCCGCCCTGGGCGACGGTACGGCCCTGGGCATGGGGCTTGCGGTTGCCGCCTTTCACCTTGAAAAATCAAAAGCTCCCCGCAGGGCGGCAGTGCTCATCACCGACGGTGAAAACAATGCCGGCGCCATTCACCCGGAGACCGCCGCCGCAATGTTACGCGATATGGGCATATCCCTCTGGGTTATCGGCATAGGTTCCGGCGGGGAAGTGCCCATCGACTATGTGGATCCCAATACCAAAATGCGCCGCACCGGCCTGTTTGATTCCCGCTTTGATGTCGAGAACCTGCGCCGTATCAGCGCCGCCGCCGGTGGTTCTTACATCGCCGCCCCTTCGGCCGATGCCCTTGCCGCAGCCTTTGTCCGGCTTGACGACGAAGAAATGATCATACGCAGATCCGGTGTGGTGAGCCGCAGCCGATCCTGCCGCCTGCCTTTTATGCTCACCGCTTTCAGCCTTCTTGCGGCAGTCAGATTCGTCAAGCGCTTTTTACTGGGGGCATGGCTATGAGCGGTTCCTTTGGCTTTGATTACCCCTGGGTATTAGGCGCGTTTGCGGTTTTCATCCCCCTTGTTCTCTTTGATGCTTTTTCACGTCTGAAAAAGCGGGAACGGAAACTGCCCCGGTATCTGCGTTTAAAGCTGCTGGCATCGGCCGTTTTTTTCAGGCTCTTTCTCGCCTGCTTTATCATCGCCCTGGCAAGTCCCCGTTGGGGAATCGAACAGGCGGCCGGGGAATACCGCCGTGGCCTTGATGCGGTTATTGCCGTTGACGTATCACGCAGCATGGAGATACGTGATGCGCCATCATTTTCGGGAATTGCGGGCGGGGAAATATCCCGGCTTGAGCGGGGGCTGGTCATCGTCCGTGAAGCCGCCGCCGCTGTTCCCGGCGTACGTTTTGCCGCTGCGGTAAGCCGCAACCGTGGTCTTGTAACGGTTCCCCTCACTTGGGATAACGAAACGGTTTTGAGCTTTCTTGAAACCCTTGATGGCTCATCCCTTACCGGCAGGGGTACCAATCTGGAATCTTTGGTTGATTCCGCCGCCGGTGCTTTCCAGAGTTCCTTTCCCTCGCGGCGGCTGATCCTGCTCGTGTCAGACGGCGAAGCCCTGACGGGTACACTCAGAACCGCACTTGACCGCTGTGCCAGAGATGATATTATGATCAGCGCCCTTGCCGTAGGCAGCGAAGAGGGCCGCCCTGTTCCCGGTACGGAAGACGCAATCAGCCGCCGGGACTCCGCCGCCATGCGCATAGCAGCCGAGCGTACCGGAGGCATCTACGTCGATGCCAGCCGCGAAGATGCCGCACGGACGCTTGCAGCCCATCTGCGTTCCCTTGCTCCGGAAACCGAAACCAGGAGCAGCCGCCGTGAGCAAAAACAACGCTGGCCGGTATTTGTACTGGCTGCAACAGCCGCCTACGCTCTTTCAAAATTAAGCCTGCTAAAGATTGGGAAAAAGGAATAAGGTATGAGCGCTATTTTTTACACTCAACATGGTTGCTACAAATTATCCTCCGGTCTGTTCCTCCTGCTTCTTCTTTCTTTTTCCTTATTTCTCAACTCCTGCTCTCCCGGCAAACTGCTCATTCTGGAAGGCAATTTTCTCAATTCCCGGGGCAGGTATAATGAAGCGGTTTCGTCATATCTCAAGGCTCTTGAACATGAAGATGCCGCGCCTTACGCTGAATATGGTCTTGGGTCGGTGTATTATGCGCTTGATGAAAGCAAGGCTGCGCTGGAACGTTTCGCTGATTCACGGAAGATTCTGGAGACCCGTTCTCCTGTTGACCACCGTGAACTGCGGTTCAGGAACAATTACAATACCGGCGTGGTTCTTTTTGGGGAAGGTGATTTTGCAGCCGCCGTTGAAGCGTTTAGAGAGTCCCTCAGGGCTGATCCTGAACGAATAGAGGCGAAGCGGAATTTGGAACTGAGTCTCCTGTTACTTGCAAGGGAAAGGGCCGGTCAGGGTGGGGCGGAGCAGGGGCAGCAGGAAAGTGAATCCAGAGCAGCCCTTTTTGAGTATTTGCGGCAAAAGGAACAGCAGCAGTGGAAGAGCAGGGAATGGGCTGCTGAAGAACAACCGGCAGGGCCTGATTATTGATTATGAAAACAAATAAATTTCGCATAACTGTTTTGTTGTCTCTGTTATTGCGCATAACGATGATTGTCGCTGCCCAGGACGTTTCCGGCCCGGAGCTTGTGGTCAGAACGTCCCCGGCAATACCCACTGCCGGATCGCCCTGGGTTCTCACCTTTCTTGTCAATCATCCGGTTCCTGCTGAAGTTGTCATCATGGCGCCGCCCTTTACCGGTTCCCTGTTTCTGGAGCAGGCGCTTAAGGGTCCACGCTTGCAGGAAGCCGCGTCCCCGGATGAATCTGCGGCGCAATGGACTGTAGCGGAATACCGCTTCATGTTAAACAGTCCCGGAATTATCACCCTTGACCCATTTACGGTAATTACCCCTTTGGGCAGAACCGTAACCGCTCCCCTTACACTGAATGTGCAAAGGGCGAGGGGAGGGCAGGAAACGCTGCGCCCCCGCCTTGTGTGGGATGGCGTCCCGCCCAGGGTTACAGCCGGCGAAAGCGTTGTTTTTGGCCTCCGTATAAACGGATGGGATTCCAGACCTCTCCCTGCGGCGGAGATACTCATGCCCGCCGTACCCCAGGGGGTCATTCTTGAATCCCTTGAGCCCGCCCCTGATGAAAAAGCGGCCGGCCTGGCGCTTAAACTAAGGCTCATACCCCTGGATGTCGCTGTTTTCAGCCTTCCGGCCCGAACGGTTACCTACGGCAGCGCCGTACTTGAGGTACCGTCTTTGCGCATAACGGTGAACGCCGCGCTGCCCGGCGCTGTGCCTGCGGCAATGCAGGTTTCGCCCCTTATGCGGGAATTTTCCGGAACGGCGGAGACAGCTTTCGCAGGTGTGCCGCCGGGAGAAGCTGTTGCCGGAAAAGCGTCGGCGCTGTTCCCCGGCCTGGATCCCGCCGTGCGGAGCCATCCCCTTTTGTTCAAAACTTTTCGCGGAGATTGTGAATCTATTTACAACACAGCGCGAAATCTATGGGAACGGGGTTACCGGGCAGAAGCCCTGGCGGAGCTCAGACGGAACGAGCGGAAACATCCTGCGGGGCTCCTGTTTTTGCAAGTACGGCGGGAAGCGGAACGGGAATTGGGCCTGCTTAATACAGCCGATGAAAGCCGCCGTCCGAAAAAACTCCTCTTTTGTGCCATACCGGCCTTTTTTGCCTTTGCCCTGCTTTGCTTGTGGTTTATGCGCAGCCCCCGCAAAAGAAAAGCCGCCGCCCTTTTATGCGCCGCTCTGTTTGCTGCGGTGGGCATAATCTGCCTGTACTGGTTTCTGTACCCCCAGTGGGCAGAGGATCCCCGTTTTGGGGGATTTTTCAGGCAGCCTCATTTTGGCGTAACAAAGGCAACCGAAGTCTATCGGGTTCCCGATGCCGCAGGTGAAGCGGTTTTCAGTTTCAGTGAGGGCCAGAGCGTACGCCTGCCCGGCGGAAAAACCGCTGCAGGAAGCCCTTCCTGGGTTTGGGTAGAAACCAATGACGCAAAAGCCGAAACAGGCTGGATACCCGCAGAAGCGATTATCTTTTACTAATGTTAGCTGCAATTAAAAGCGAGGAGATTATGGATTTTGGAGACATTCTTGACCAGTGGGAAAAGCGGGGCCCGGAGATAAATAAAAGAAAGAATCCCGCCAATATCCCGTCAAAACCGGATTCGCAGGGCAAGCCCAATCCTACGGCTGCCTGGATTCGCATTAATGGAATTTATGATAAAGACGCTGAAAATGAAACTAACGCCCAAAACCCCGCCGAATACCGGCGCCGTCTCCGTTCCAAAAAGCCCGATGCAACCCTGGACATACATGGCCTTACCAGTGATGAAGCCTGGGAGTCTCTGGAGCATTTTTTCGACAACGCCAAAAACCGTGGTCTTGAAAAACTCCTCATCATCCACGGCAAAGGCAATCATTCAACAGGCGATGCTGTTCTTGGCCGCGTTGTCCGCGATTTCATCGAACAGTACCCCTTCGCCGGTGAAAGCGGCCACGAAAAAGCTGCCGGCGGCGGCAGCGGCGCCACCTGGGTACTGCTAAAATCTCCCCGCTGCTAACTCCATTTGTCACAGCGCCATGCACACCACCTCGTCGCCATGTGCGCCGACCAGTTCCTGTTTGGCCGGGTTGACAATGAGGTCCATGTCCTCCAGGGGGATTGCGCCCAGCAGGACGAACTGTGCGCCGGGAATAACCACGGCGCGGCAGATGCAATCACGGTCTTTCCAGCGGATATTCACCCCCTCGGTCACGCCGCATTCGGTTTTTTCGCCATTGGCGAAATGTGTCCGACGTTTGCCTTCGATTTCCAGCCCAAGCTGCTGCCGCAGATCCTCGGTGATGACAAGCGTGCCCGCTCCAGTGTCTACCACGGCGTTCACCGTTACCTGCCTGACTGCACTGCGGACACCGTCCTGTACCCGTACATCGTCCTTGACATTTGTCAAAGTGATTTCTGCTACTACTCTACCCATATCGTTCTCCATCGGTACAAAGTACCATAGTGATAGTATAAATCTTTCCATACGGAAAGACTACACTATATATATGGTGCGTATATGCATGGCGCTTTAGTGAACAGGGAAAAAAGGTGTCAGTCGCTTTTTTAGTGGGCAAAGGATGAAGAATTTTTAACCGCAAAGGCGCCAAAGGCGACGAAGGGAAAAAGCATTGTCTTCCCTTTGTGCGCCGTGGACCGAAGGTTCGTTGTCACAGCGCCATGCACACCACTTCGTCGCCGTGTGCGCCGACCAGTTCCTGTTTGGCCGGGTTGACAATGAGGTCCATGTCCTCCAGGGGGATTGCGCCCAGCAGGACAAACTGTGCGCCGGGAATAACCACGGCGGGACAGGTGGTATGACGGTCTTTCCAGCGGATATTCACCCCCTCGGTCACGCCGCATTCGGTTTTTTCGCCATTGGCGAAATGTGTCCGACGTTTGCCTTCGATTTCCAGCCCAAGCTGCTGCCGCAGATCCTCGGTGATGACAAGCGTGCCCGCTCCGGTGTCTACCACGGCGTTCACCGTTACCTGCCGGACTGCACTGCGGGTGCCGGCCTGTACCTGCGCTTTGTCCATGACATTTGTCAAAGTGATTTCTGCTACTACTCTACCCATATCGCTCTCCATCGGTACAAAGTACCATAGTGTATAGTATAAATCTTTCCATGGTATTTAACTATTCAGTCTTCTGAAAAAATGGCCGGGCATATTCCATAATGACTTTGGAATCGGCAAGAGCTTTCTTCATCCTGTCTTCGGAAATCATGATTTCATCAGGATACCTCGGTCTGATACTATAATCATTTAAACTCTTGCAATGTAATAAAATCTCGCCAATAGTTGCGATAAATGGCATACAAAGATCATAGAGTTCTACCAAATCATGAGTCCTGGGCGGCCTCGTATTTATCCATGGTGTCACCCATAAACGAGTAGTCCCTTTTCAGCAACTTCCTGTTCAAGGGTCGGCGCTGTTATCCGGTATTGAAATCTGGATTTCTTCTTGACCAGTATATCGGTCGGCATAGTTTTGTGTCCGTGTATAGCGTCCCTAATGATATGTTCTGCTTCGATGGCATCATAGGGGGCATCGTCTTTCATAACCACATAAATATCCAAGTCCGAATCGACACGAGGGGTCCCATAGGCATAGGAACCAAAAAGATAAATCTGTTCAACCGGAATGGCAGCTACAATTGCATCTTTAATTGTAGTGAGCTGGTCTTGTACGGCTTGTTCCATTATTTTCTTAATAATAGAGGAAAAAGGATGGCTTGTCTAGGAACGTAAAGTTGAAGGGAAACGCAGTGGTGCCAGGTTGCGACACGTAAAAAAGAAAACCTTACATGGGCTGCAAGTGGTCAAAATGAAAATGAAATCCCGCCAAATTTGGCGTAATACGCTCATTTAAGAGAATATAAACCGCAGAGATGCAGAGTATAGGGTAGATTTTTGGGTCTTTCCTCTGCGTACTCTCCGCGGTTTTCTTCTCTAATAAGTAAACGTGCGCCAGGTACCCTGTACCCGATTATTCGCGTCCGTTGCCTGCCTTTCGGCAGGCAACATTCGATGACCCTTTACCAGGACGCCGTCTCTACGTTGTCAACCTTAATTGTGCCGTTGGGGCCGTTCTTTACTGCATTACTCGAGGTACTGACGCCGACGGTATTGCCGGTGATATTGTCCTTTGTCGCCGGGGTATTGATGTTGAGGATTGACCCAGAACTAATGAAGTAGACCCCGCCGCCGTAGTTGCTGCTGCCCGTGGCGTTATTGCCGGTGATAGTACCGCCGGTCATGGTGAGGATGATTGAGCCTGTTCCCTCCAACACTACTCCGCCACCCCCTGCAGCGCTGTTTGGGGCTATGGCCTTATTGCCGGATATTTCCCCGCCGCTCATGGTGAGTGTTGCGTCATTAGAGAGGAACACCCCGCCTCCCCGGGCAGTGTTGTTGGTTGATTCAACGATGTTGTTGACAATTTTCGCGTTGCCCAAAAGGGTAATGTCCGTATATCTTGCATAGACCCCACCACCATTGGCGTAGCTGGTGGTTGATTCGGCGCTATTGTTGGCAATTTTCGCGTTGCCCGAAAGGGTAATGTTCGCATATTGTTGCGCAATGACCCCGCCGCCAAAGGCATTCCCGCTTATTTTCAGGTGATTGTCGCTTATCTCTGCATTTTCGTCCAGCGTGAGGATTACTTTGTTGTCGTTACTGTTGCCGTATAGTTGCACCCCGCCGCTGAGATCGGAGGAAGTGTTCCCGGTTATCTTGGCGTTGCCTTTCAGCGCCAGTTGGCCGCAGTACTCTACTAACACCAGAGCGGCATTGTTGTCGGCAATGCCCTTGAGGGTAACGCTCCCATCTACCACCAGTTTGGCATTGCTGGCAGTGCCGCCCACGATGAAGAGTTTGCCGGTGCCGTCTTTCTGAATGGTGCGCTCGGTGCTGTCGGCCGTGGTGATGGTTACGGTTGTATCTGGCTTCCTATAGATGATACCCGTGGTCTGGTTGATATCCGCGTCTATGACGAGGGTGTATTCGGGGTTGGTGTTCGCTGCAATGTAGGCGAAGGCTTTGTCAAGGATGGTTCCGGTCCCGCTTGAAAGGTCGATAGACGTGGTGGCCGTGCCGATATAGAGGCCGGGTCCGCGCACGGCCGGGTCCGCCACCGTTACGGTAAACGTGTCAGTTTGGCCGCCATAGGTAACGGTCACGGTCTGGGGTCCCGCTGCAGAGGAGTCAAAGCCGCTGGTGTCGGCGGCAGTGATGGGAACCGGTGCATCGGAGCTGTCGCTGTACG
>BNVF01000012.1 GCA_025997895.1 Spirochaetia bacterium | reverse complement strand
GGAATGGTAAGGGGGGCTTGAAGTGGGGAGTGCAGGTGGAGGTGAAGGAGAAATGGGTTAGAAGGAAGGTGTGAGGGGAGGAAAAAGAGGAGAGAAGAAAGGGGGGGGAGGAGGGGGGGGGGAGGGGGGGGGGGGGGGAGGGAGGGGGGGTGGCAGGATGATGAATCCGCTTATATGAACCAGGTTTTTAGTTTTATGAATACTAAAACCTATCTGCATACAGAAAATGCTGCCTTCTACCTCGTTGGCTATGGGGATGCAGCTAATGCAGCCGCAGCCCTGGCCGTTGCATATCAATCAATCTGGTGCGGTATCGGGATTTTCGGTGTGGATAATTTTGATATTTCCTTCCTGACAGTCGGAGATAATGAAGCTCCGTCCCGTGCAGCTTCTACTATCCCGTATACCGGGGTTGCCCTTAAAGATACACCGGCGCCTGTATGGATTGGTGCTGCTTCTAAAACCAGCGCCGTAGCAACACTTATGGATTACTGGAAGCATTCCAATAACGCATATACCAAGGCAAGTTCAAATAGTTATGCAAATGAAGTTTGGCAGCCCGCACATTACCTTGATACTTCCTGGAATATCAACGATGTAGAAGTTTCACGTGTTCTACTCACCCTGGGCGATATGGATTATATTGCTTACAAGGACGGCTTTACCAATTATCTTTGGTACAATTTCCTTGAAACCCAACGCAGGGAAGATGCATTTAAAATCGAAGCCTTCAGGCCCTTTAAGCATGTTGATGATTATATGGATCATTATACCATTAGTGCTTATGATAATGTTTCTTCAAGCAGCCTTAGGGAATACTGGGTCTATGAGCCTGTCAGTGCAAAAGCCAAGGCGACAGGAACAGTACCCATGGTCGTTGTCATGCATGGTGCAAATCAGTCTGGCGCCGATATGCCCCATTTCTCAGGCTGGGATCAGGTTGCCGAAGCAAACGGGATAATCGTTGTATTCCCCACAGGTGCACGTGGAACCGGGTACAAAGCTACTTGCAGCCCCAACGTGGCCAACGATATCGACTTTTTTGAAAAGATGGTTGCTAAAGTCAAAGCTGACTATCCAAGGATTGATACAACCCGTCTCTATCTTTCAGGACATTCTATGGGTTGTAATTTTACCGTTCAGATATCAATAATCCGTCCCGATTTTGCTGCAGTAGCTTCGGCTTCATATCAACCACCATATAACGTTACTGGTACAGCCGCAAATGGTACTGCTTTGGGACCACAAATTAATAAATCAGTACCAATGCCAATAATGATTTCTGTGGGGGAATTTGACACCGCAATCGGCGCCCTCGGAAGTAAAACAGTCATCCATGCTGGTACATATAACAATTTCAATAATGCAACCGCCGGAGCTTCCTGGTTTGCACGGAACGGTGTAACTGATACTACAGCAGATGCAGCAAAGGCATATCATACGATCGGCAGTCTGAGTGGCTGGACTTTCAAAAATGCTAATGAAAATGTTCCAGTTGTAAAGTTCCAATGGGTCAGCCCGAGAGTTCATGCAGTACTTCCCGAAGAAGCTTTCTCGCTGTACGACTTCCTCAAGCACTACAGCAGAGGAACTGATGGAAAGAGTTATTACGACGGTACAGAGATTACTTTATAAGCGGTAGCTAAGCTGCTGTAGTTCCGAAACAGTGAATTTTGAAATTGCAGCAGCATAAAATTATTTTTGGAGGCAAAGAGATGAAAAAAGGTATTGTCCTTATTGTTCTGGCGCTCATGATTAGCGTCGGCTTATTCGCCGGAGCCAAACAGGAAGCCGCTGCAGGAGCAAAAAAACCGGTAACCCTTACGGTACTGTGGTTTGATGATGGGAACGAATCGGAAGTTTTCCTCGCGACTATGCAGGATTATCTGGCGGCAAATCCCCATGTTAAACTGGACCTGCAAATAGTCGCCTATAGCGACTATGAGCAAAAAATCAAATTGATGATTGCCGGCGGTAATCCCCCCGACGTGGCCCGGGTAACCACCAACAATGTCAGCTCACTTATCGACAGTTTTCTTCCCCTGCAGGACTATGTACCTAACCTGAATGATCTGACAAAAAACTATAATCCGTCTTCACTGGCATTTGCCATAAACAAACAAAAACAGGTCATTGCCTTCCCCACAGAAGCAACGGCAAACGGTATGCTGGTCAATAAAACTGCCTTTAGAAATGCAGGAATTGATGTAGACGAGGTATCTAAAACCTGGACCTGGGCAAGCTGGGAAGAGATAGTAAAAAAGGTTATAGCGGCAAACCCGGCCATGAAATATGGTTTAGCAGTTGATTTTACCCCTCACCGGTTCTCAACAATAATGTATGAATTTGGCGGTCATTTTATGAACTCGACACAGACCGGAATGGATTTCAGTAACCAGGGAACGATCAATGCAATTAAATTTTTCAAAGATATGCATGACAAAGATTTAATTCCCAAATCCGTCTGGCTTGGTTCCGAAAACCCCGCAGAACTTTTTCAGGCAGGTTTAGTGGCTGGACATATTGGCGGAAGCTGGAATATCCTTACATATAATAATAATGTAAAGAATTTTGAATGGGGCGCAGTAAATACACCTAAGGGTACTATCTCTTCATCGGTACCCGGCGGAAAATTTATCGCTTCGTTTAAAGGCTGTGCTAATCCTGAAGAAGCCGTTGCCCTGATGCTGGCGTTCTCTGACAAAGCGCATAATGAGCGTTATGTACGGGAAACTTTTAATCTTACTTCCCGTTCGGATCTTAACGTGACATATTCTTCCAATACCAAAGACTTCCAGTCATTTGCAGATCAATTAAAGGTTACCCCTGCATTTACTGCAAACGAATGGAACAGCCCTGCTTTAGCCGGTATTTCTACTTATATACGTGAGCAGTTGGTAGAGGTATTGCGCGGTAGAATTACCGCAGAAGCTGCGGCAAAGAATGTTGATGAAAGAGGCGCGCCTCTGTTTAAGTAAAAGATTTTTGATACGGCAGGAATCTATAACCCCGCCTTTGACAGGCGGGGTCTTATATGGGAAATTAAGGAACAAGATATGAAAAAACCCCAGGGGAATTTTAACCAGATTCTGGCCCCTCTGTTATTTCTAACACCCAATATGCTGATATTTTTGATTTTCATTATTATTCCTGCCATTCAGGGGCTTAGAATGTCTTTTATGGACTGGAGTATATTCAACAAGCCCCGCTTTATCGGTTTTGATAATTTTAAAGAACTTTTTCATGATACTGTTTTTTTAATTACTGTAAGAAATACCCTTGTTTATTCTGTCATAACGGTATTTCTGCTGCTGGTTACAGCATTGGCCCTTGCTATGCTGCTCCATAAGAATTCAATACGAGGGGAAAAGGGTTTTAGGGCAATTTTTTATATCCCCGCGCTGTTGAGTATGATCACTGTTGGTATTTCCTGGCGTTTTATTCTTGGCGATGAAATGGGGATACTCAATTACCTTATTCGTATGTCAGGAGGAAGCGGTATACACTGGCTAACCAACGGTTTTCTTGCCATGATATGTGTTATTTTGGTGTCAGTCTGGGCCAGTGCCGGATATTATATGGTAATCTTCATAGCAGGGCTCCAAGCCATACCAGGAGATCTCTACGAGGCTGCCTGTATCGACGGTGCGTCCCCGGTAAAGACTTTTTTGCGTATTACCCTTCCGCTGTTACGAAGTACCATCCTCGTTGTTATGGTCCTGGCAACGATAAGCGCTTTCAAGGCGTATGAATTGATTTCTGTAATGACCAAGGGGGGGCCGGGGTATGCCACAAAATTTATTGTGCAGCAGGTATACCAGGTAGCCTTTACGGAGGATCGCCTTGGCTATGCAACATCAATGTCGATTATTCTTATGTTGATGATAGGCTTGTTTACTCTGTTCCAATTCAAAACAAGCGGGAAGGAACAGGATTATGAATAAAAAAATAAAAAAAGTGATAATAACTGCAGTATTGGTTTTCTTATCCGCTTATACTCTTTTTCCGGTTATTTGGTCAGCACTTTCATCATTTAAGCCCCAATCAGAGCTTTTTTCAATTCCCATGAGCTTTCTGCCTAAAACATGGACCTTTGAAAACTATATATCAGCCTTGAGGCACGGAAAGTTTATAGTTTATTTTACAAATACCTTATTTGTATCGGTAACTGCCACCGTTATTACCGTGATAATCAATATTATGGCGGGTTATGCCTTGTCAAAATACAGGTACCCGGGCAGGGATCTGATTTTTATGGTAATGCTGGGGACTTTAATGATTCCTCTCCAGGTTATTATGATACCAATTTTTATACAGCTTAAAAACATGGGTATGCTGAATACCCTGTGGGGTATCATTATTCCGCCTGCAGCAACTCCAACAGGTGTTTTTATATCACGACAATATATACAAACTATACCGGATTCTCTTATTGAGGCGGCCCGTATCGACGGGGGTAATGAATTTTTCATTTTCAGGAAAATTATAATCCCTATTGTACAACCTGTAATAGCTACTATTGCCATTTTTTCATTTATGTGGCGTTGGAATGACTATCTGTGGCCTCTGATTGTTATTTCAAAAAACAATAAACAGACTGTCCAGCAGGCATTGGCAGCTTTTGTCGGTCAGCTGCAAATAAACTGGTCCAACCTTCTGGCCATGAACACCATAGCTATTATACCAATCATCATCGTATTTCTGGCTCTGCAAAAATATTTTATGCAGGGAATAACAGCCGGGTCTGTAAAAGGATAACACATGAAAAACATAATCAAAAATATCAGCAGTGTGGAAAATAAGACCACGGATAGTAATAGTTCTCTTTTAATATGTCATGCCGAAACCGGTACAGTCGTTTTGACGATTTTCTCTGTGAGAAAAATCCTGATCAATTACCAGATTGAAGGGATAAGTATTCCCCCAGTATGCGAAGCTGCCTGCAGGTATTTAAGCGGGACCCCTTCGGTTGAAAAAACAGTAATAAAGCTAGTGGAAAACCAATCCCAATTTATTGCGGAAATATTAAGCGCTACAGGCGATAAGACAGAAATTGTTATTGAAAAGCAAAATGGAAACTTGGCATTTGCTTTTAATGATGTTATGGTACATGGCGGTTTATTGGGAAATGGAGATACAGTTATTCCGCGGGATCAAATGAGGTGTATACGGGAAAACAGCGATGCCCTCCCTGTTTTCAGGTTTAATTTTCCACTCCAGAAAGATGACAGATTTTATGGTCTTGGTGATAAGGGCGGTCTGCCCAATCGCAGGAACAGGCGTTTCCGTATGTTCGGTAGAGATGCCCTCGGTTATGACGCAGAATTGTCAGATCCTCTTTATAAATCCATTCCCTTTTTTATAAAACATAATCCGGGCAGTAAAATACTTGCTGGCCTGTATTTTCCGGAAAGCCTCATCGATTCATTCGATTTTGGAAAGGAAAGCCCCTTTTTTTACAGTACGGAAATTCCTGGTGGTCCTGCCTCATATTATATATTTCTGGGAAATAATTATAAGGAATTGCTCGGTGAATATTATACAGTGACCGGGTTTCCCGCATTACCACCCCTTTTTAGTTTTGGATTCTTTGGTTCTTCAATGAATTATACAGAACCCGATGATGCAGCAGATCGTATACTTCGTTATTTTTCAGAAATTGAAAGGAAGGAAATCCCCTGCGAAGGGATGTATATATCTTCAGGTTATCTCAAAGCGGATGACGGAAACCGTTACGCCTTCTTTTGGAACAAGAGGAAATTCCCCAATCCAAGGGAGTTTTTACAACCCCTGTCGGAATGGGGGTACAATCTTGCCATGAATATAAAGCCGGGAATATTAAGAAGTCATCCCTGGTACGGAGAACTGAGGGATAAGGGATATTTTATTTGTGATAAAAAAGGCGAACCATATGTAGAATTTTATTGGGGCGGCGAAGCGTCATTTGTGGATTTTGCAAACCCAAGCGCCCGGGAATGGTGGAAGAGCAAACTTAAAGAGAATTATATTGAAAACGGGTGTACCGGAATATGGAATGACAATAATGAACTGGAATTGGAAGACACGGAGCTCGATGCCTATAAGGATAGAACCATATATGCCAACCGTATGGCTCAGGCCTCCTATGAGGCGTTTAAAGAAGTTAATCCGGATATACGTCCATGGATCTATACCCGTTCTGGTTATGCAGGTATTCAGGCTTATGCCCGTACATGGACAGGTGATAATGTTAGTGACTGGAAAACATTAAAATTTAACCAATATCAAAGTATTAGCCTGGGGCTTTCTGGCATACCTTTTTATGGCCATGATTTGGGGGGCTTCTTTGGCCCGGTTCCGGAAAAAGAATTATTGCTGCGCAGCTGTCAAAGCGGTGTATTTCAACCCCGGTTTGTAATCCATTCATGGCGTGAAAATGGAGAACCCACCGAGCCCTGGACCTATCCGGATATTTTTCCTCAGGTAAAATATTTTATTGAAGAACATTACCGGTTTATCCCGTATATTTATGACTGTGCTGTTGAAGCAGCCAGAAGTGGTGTTCCTCTGGACCGACCCCTGTTTCTTGAATTTCCCGGAGATCCGGGATGTACAGAAGCTCAGGTCCACTCAATGTTTGGTCCTTCCCTGTTAAAAATCCTTGCTGTAGAACCGGATACAAGCGATGTTCCTGTTTATCTGCCTGCAGGAACGTATTGGTATGATCCAAAAAAGGAAATTCTCTTAACAGGAGGCAGCGAGCAAAGAGTAGAAATTCCGTGGGATGCTCATCGGTGGTTTGCCAGGGCCGGTTCGGTCATTCCAACTTGCCCGGGTTTAAAAAATCTGATTACCTCTCTTTATCCAAAAGTTACTTTTTTAATATTTCCTCCAGCCGCAGGAGATACTATGTTCTACCGTCATTTTGAGGATGATGGCCGACATGAAATGTCATCCGGACTTTTTTCCGAGTGGGAAATACATATTATTCCAAATGGCTCAGAAGGGCGTATTGAACTGAAAAAAACAGCGGCAGGACTGAGCGAACCTCCAGAAAAAAGGAACTTTACTCTGGAATTACCCGCCGGTTTTTCATTTCCGGATGGTTCACGTCGTACCGTATTTAATCCTGCGGATTATCCTTTATTTGAATCATTTTCCATATCATATAAGGGCGCCTATAAATATGCATGATATGACAGACTGAAGGTGAGTCGATCTAGTTTTTTGTTATCACAAAGAGCATAATTAGTTATGACTGACGTCCCTTCGGCAACTATTTTAGATGTGGCAAAATTGGCACAAGTGTCCCCCTCAACGGTTACTCATGCTCTGAACGGGAAACGTCCGGTAGGCAGGGATACCAAAAAGCGGATACTGTCCGCTATCGATACCCTTGGGTATATTCCATCCCATAGCGCCAGTCATCTTCGAAAAGGAAAATCAGGAATAATTGGATGTTATACTACTGATATAACTGAAGCATTTTCAAATAAAATTGTAAGGGGAATTGAACAGGGGCTTGCGGGTAGCGGACTTTCCATGCTGCTTGTTTCAGGGCTAGAATTCGGTAACGATCCTTCCCGTGCATACCGATTTCTCCTCAGCCACAATATCGAAGGTTTGCTGCTTTGCTACCATATTCCCGCCATTTTCGATATCTTCAAGGATACCGGAAATTCAAAAATACCTATAATTTCTATTAACATGAAGCTGGAGGGGATTAGTGCCATCTTGCCTGATAATGTCAGCGGCGGCATGATTGCGGCGGATCATTTATACGCCTCGGGAATGAGGCATCCTGCGATGATCTGTGGTCCACTGGACCGTATTTCGGTAGAAGACAGGCTGCAGGGTTTTCAGGGCAGGGTCAAAGAACTGGGCTTGAAGTTTAATCAAAACTATTTTGTATTTGGGGATTACAGCTATGATCATGGTTATAAAATGTCGTACCAATTGGTCAATCGCGATTCCAAAATAGACGGCATTTTCTGTGCAAATGATTATATTGCCGCCGGCGCCATAAACCGTTTAACGGAGATGGGCTATAAAATACCCGATGATATCAGAATTATCGGATTTGATAATCGTGATTTTTCACAATTCTGGCAAATTCCAATATCAACATTTGAACAACCCCTCGAAAAAATGGGTTTTATGGGTATAAGTGCATTGCGATGCCTCATTTCGACACCAATGGGCCCCCAGGAACCGCTGATTCTGCAATCCAGACTCATTCCCAGAAGCAGTACGATTGGTCATAAGTTCTATAAAAAGACGTTAGAAAAAGTATAGATATTCGATAGTCCCTGCAATCCTGATAAAGAATCCCGGTTTTATCATAAAATACCCGAAAACTGGTCAATTTCCCGGTATGACCGCTTTGACAATCTATACAACTGGTGATATTATAATATGACTAACAAGTTAAGGGGAGATAATGATTACACAGGATAAAAAAAAGGAACTTGGTAAAATCGCTCTGCAGCTCCGCTATGATCTGCTCGAAATGATCGGCGTAGGTGTGGCCGGCCATCTGGGCGGCTCAAGTTCCCTGGCGGAATTAATGGCGGTTTTGTATTTTAACAAAATGAATTTCAGCGCGGATCATCTGAAAGATCCTGCCCGGGACCGGCTGGTGCTTTCCAAGGGACACGCCGCGCTCATCCAATACGCGGCGCTCTGCGAAAAGGGCTGCTTCTCCAGAGAAGAACTCAAGCGGGTTAAAAGCCTGCACGGTCTTTTACAGGGGCACCCGGACTGCTCCATCCCCGGCGTTGAGGCGGTAACCGGCTCTTTGGGGCAGGGACTGTCTATCGCGGTGGGAATGGCCCTGGCGCAACGGCTTGATAAAAGCCCGGCCCGGGTCTATGCGATTATGGGCGACGGCGAGCAATCCGAAGGCCAGCTCTGGGAAGCGGCAATGGCGGCGGCGAATTTCAAAATCGATAATCTCACCGCGTTTATTGACTGGAACAAGGTACAGGCCACCGGCGCGACCAAGGATATTTTCAACATTCCCGATCTGGACAAAAAATGGAGCGGCTTCGGCTGGAATGTGATCAGCGCCAATGGGCACGACATTGACAGCATTATCGACGCTATTGAAAAGGCCGCAACAGTTAAGGGCCGACCCTCGGTAATTATCCTTGATACAATTAAAGGAAAAAGCTTTTCTTTTGCCGAAGGGAATCCGGCCTATCACAATGGCATATTCACTAAAGAAGTGTATCAGCAGGCGCTCAAAGAACTGGACCTTATAAAGGCGAGGTTATCATGAAACCGTGTTTCATGGTTGATTTTACTATGCCGCCCGACGGCGGCAATAAACAGAGGTTATAATCATGGAAAAACAAACAGCAACGAAGTTGATGAGTTTAAGAAAAGCCTACGGCGAGGCCCTGGTGGAATTGGGTAAATCGAATGCGAACATTGTGGCTCTGGAAGCGGACCTGGGGAAATCCACCATGTCTACGCTTTTCAAGGATGCCTTTCCTGAGCGTTATTTTGAAATGGGCATCGCGGAGCAGAATATGGCTTCCGTTTCGGCTGGTTTGGCTCTGAGCGGCAAGATTCCCTTTTACAGCACCTTCGCGGTTTTTGCCGCCGGCCGCGCCTACGATCAGATACGCTGTTCCATAGCCATACCCAAAGCAAACGTAAAAATCTGCGGCTCAAGCTGCGGCCTTTCCGACTTTGGAGATGGCAAGACCCATCAGTCCGTGGAAGATGCCAACATATTACGCGCCATACCTAACATGACGGTCTTGAATCCTGTGGACGCCGTGGAAACGGCAAAAATGATGAAAGCCATTGTTGCGTATAACGGGCCGGTGTACATCAGGATAAACCGTAACGACCTTCCGGTCTTTACCGCTCCTGACGGCGAATATCAAATTGGAAAATTATACCCCGTAACCGAAGGCGGCGATGCGGTTATTTTTGCAACCGGCATTATGGTAAGTAAATCCGTAGAGGCCGCTGAAAAACTGAAAGCCGAAGGAATAGGCGTCCAGGTAGTAAACGTCAGCACCCTCAAGCCGCTTTTTAAGGAAGAGGTGTTAAAATACGCCGCCGGGAAAAAAGCCGTCATCACCGCCGAGGAAGCGGTAAAAACCGGCGGCCTTGGCAGCGGCATCGCGGCCCTGCTTTTTGGCGAGATTAACGTCTCCTTTGCGCAGGTTGCCATTGATGATGTGTTTGGAACATCGGCGCACTCGTATGAGGAACTGCTGGTTGAATATGGACTTAGTACCGCTCATGTGTATGATGCGGTTAAAAAGGCGTTGAAAAAATAATGTACGATATTAATGTGTGTGGCGAGTCCGCCACACGGAAAAGGAGTAATCATGACAATCGGATTTATTGGCCTCGGTATTATGGGGCGCCCTATGGCGAAAAATTTAATCAAAGCCGGATACAAATTAACGGTATACGACAAGTTTGCCAAATTTGACGATCTTGTCGCTCTAGGCGCCGGCGGGGCTGCTTCCAACAAGGAAGTTACTTCTAAAAGCGATGTAATTATCACCATGCTTCCCAACTCGCCCCATGTAAAAGAAGCGATCCTTGGGGATGGCGGCGTTATCGAAGGGATCAGTTCCGGAAAAATCGTGGTGGATATGAGTTCCATTGCGCCGGCTGCTTCCCAGGAAGTAGGGGCCGCCCTCAAGGCAAAAGGGGTGGCTTTTCTGGATGCCCCGGTTTCAGGCGGCGAGCCCAAGGCCATTGACGGCACCCTGGCTATCATGGTTGGCGGGGATCAGAAAACCTTTGACACGGTGAAGCCCATCCTGGAAAAGATGGGTTCCTCAGTGGTTCTGGTCGGCGATATCGGCGCCGGTAATGTGACCAAGCTGGCAAATCAGATAGTGGTGGCCCTCAACATTGCCGCAGTTTCCGAAGCTTTTGTGCTGGCCGCCAAGGCCGGTGTTGACCCTGCCAAGGTGTTTGATGCTATCAAGGGCGGCCTTGCGGGTTCCACGGTGATGAACGCCAAAGTCCCCATGATTCTGGATGGTAACTTCAAACCCGGTTTCAGAATTGAACTGCACATCAAGGACCTACAAAACGCCCTGGACACGGGCCACAACCTCAACGTGCCGCTGCCCCTTACCGCAAATGTGATGGAGACTATGCAGGCCCTCAAGGTTGACGGCATGGCGGCTAACGATCACAGCGCCATTGTCCGCTTCTATGAAAAACTGGCGAAGATTGAAGTAAGAAAATAAAATTTTCCATAAATAGGGGATGTGTTATGCGCTTGGCGAATAAAGTTGCTTTGATAAGTGGGGCGGCCCAGGGGCTTGGAGCGGCAATGGCTTTCCGCTTTGCTGAAGAGGGAGCCATAGTTTTTATTGGGGATCTCAAGGCCGATATTGGAAACCAGGCTGTTGGGGAAATCCACAAAAAGGGCGGCAAGGCCTTTTTCGTTGCCCTGGATGTTACCAGTGAACAGAGTTGGATAAACGCCCTGGCGGCAGTGGTGAAAGAAACCGGTCGCCTTGATATTCTCGTGAATAACGCGGGGATCAATATCAGGGAACCTATTGAAGAAATGAAAGCTGAAAATTTTGACGCCATGCTGGCAGTCAATGTAAAGGGGCCTTTTCTGGGAATAAAACACGCCATACCCCTGCTGCGTAAAGGCGGCGGCGGCTCGATCATCAATATGTCCTCAGTCTGCGGCCTTATCGGTCATGCCTTTACCCCCGAAGCATATACAGTTACCAAAGGGGCAGTTACCCTCCTCACCAAAACAATCGCCGTCCGTTACGCGAAAGACAATATCCGCTGCAACAGCATCCACCCCAGCACGGTAGAGACCGAACTGGTGGCGGAACGGCTCAAAGACCCCCGGTTCAGGGCCGAGCGTTTGGGGGAAGTGCCCCTGGGCCGGCTTGCCACTGCGGCGGATGTGGCCAATGCGGCGCTATTCCTCGTCTCCGACGAAGCAGCTTTCCTCAACGGCGTCGCCTTGCCTGTAGACGGTGGTGCCACCGCTGATTAATGCAAGGCGAGCCTTGCCGGTGGATGGTGGTGCCACCGCAGATTAATGTAAGGCGAGCCTTGCCAGCCTTTTGACAAGAAGCAAAATCCGGTTCATAATACCGCATAATGTTCCAGAAATACGTGGTAAAGGGCTAGGAATGACACAGTCAGGCATAGATCCCGCGTCTATTCAAAAGGCGGAACTTTTTTCGACGCTTCTCGAAAAAGAAGTTGATTTTGTTATTTCCCGTTCCGGCGCGGTTCAGCTTCGCCGGGGTGCGCGGCTTTTTTCCCCCGGTGAACGGGCAGCCCATTTTTATATGCTGATCAAGGGGGCGATCCGGGTCTTTAAACTCAGGGAAGCGGACGGCGGCGAGGATGAAATGGCACGTTTTACCCCCGGCGACGCTATCGGCGATTTTGACTTTGTCCGGGGTGCCGAGTACGATGCCTGTGCCGAGGCTTCCGAGGATTCGGAGCTCATTATGTTTCCCGGCTACGGCCTTTCCCTGGATTCCTTTGCCCTGGAGGAGCCCCATGTCCTCTGCCGCATACTTCTCAATTCCATTATGATGATGACCAGCAGGATCAAATCAACCCACAAGCTCTATGTAGAGAATATGTCCTGGGTGCAGGACCTCGACCGCCGGGCCTATGAAGATCCCGGTACGGGCCTGTGGAAGCAGTCCTTCCTTACCGACAAGATCAACAGTATTCTGGAAGACCCTATGGCTCTCATTATGCTCAAGCCGGATCGTTTTAAAATACTGGTGGATTCCCGCGGTCATGGCGCAGGGGATGAGGCTATGGTAAGAATTTCGATGGTGCTGAAAAATATCACCCGCCGCATGGGGCGGGGCTGGCCCCTGCGTTTTAAAAGTAATGAAGTAGGCATCGTGCTTAACAAATGTGATGTCCGCAAGGCGGAAAAACTAGCCCAGGAACTGCTTGCGGGTATTGCCGCCCTAAAGCCGGTTCCCGCCCAGAAGGACATTCCCGCCTTTTCGTTTTCCGCAACCTTGTGTTATTCTGTCTGGCCAGCTGATGACACTTCCTGGGACAACCTCTTTCAACAGACATATTCGCTGTTGCTGGACACCTGGAAGGCCGGCGGAAACCGGGTTGCCCGTTACCGCAAGGAAGGAAAACAATGAGTGGAGCCCCCGGTAATAGTGGCGTGGCCGCTTCCCCTGTTGCGAATCCGGTAATGATCAAGTCGCAGCTCTTTACAACCCTGAGCGAGCTGGAACTGAACGCCGTAACCGCCTTTCTTGAGCGCTTATGGGTAAAAAAGGGCGAGACGGTTTTTAAGGAAGGGGACAGTGGCGAGGATATGTTTATCCTGCTTTCAGGTGCCCTCAGCGCTTTTGTGTCCCAGTCCGATGGAACCCAGCGCTGGATGTTTGACATAAAGCCCGGCGAATTTTTCGGCGAAATGTCCATCATCGCCCACGAGCCCCGTTCCGCCACACTCAGCGCCAAAGCCGATACCGAACTTATGGTACTCCAGGGCATAGATTTTTACCGCATCATTTTTGAGCACCCCATGATCGGAGTCAAGCTGCTCAAGGCCATCAGCTCTGTTCAGAATCAATGGCTGGATCAATCTTCAAAATCTTACAGTGACCTCATGCGCTGGGGTGAGACCGCCCGCCGCAGGGCCATTACCGACGAATTGACCAGTCTCTATAATCGCCATTTTCTGGAAGAATCCCTCAAAGACCGTTTTGATCACGGCTCAGTGGGCTTGCGCAAAATATCCCTGATGATGCTGGACCTGGATAAGGTACACCGTATCAATGATCGTCACGGCCCCCAGGGCGGCGATCTGGTGATCATCGCCGTGGCGGAAATACTCCGTTCTATTATGCGTTCCGGCGACATAGCCGCCAGGCTTTCGGGTGACGAATTCGCGGTGCTCCTCCCCGACACCGATATTGACGAGGCCCGGCATGTTGCGGATCGTATTCGCGAAAGCGTTATGAAACAGCAAGTCCAGGTCCCCCAAAGCCCCGGCGCTGTGGAAAAAGTCGCCATAAACATCTGTACCAGCATAGGTATAGCGGTAGCACCCACCCACGCCCAAACCGTAGAAAGTCTCATCTTTGCCGCCGACAGCGCCCTCCACAAAGCCAAAGAATCAGGCAGAAACCGGGTGGAAATCGCCGGGTGAGCGGTTTCCCCGCTTGCGGAGAATGGCGAAGAAACCGGGCAAGATGCGTCTGATTGAGGATGATGGTTTTGCCATTGGGGCGGCAATGCTTTTCCAGAATAAATATTATGATTATTCCGTGCTTGGGTTAAACAACCGGGCTGCGGATAAAGTTGATTAAATTACACGCCGATAGGGCGATAACCGCTATCATCAGGATATTGAAGAGTTTTTCAATCTGATCATTTCGTAGCAGTCTGACAAAGTATGAACCGATTAAAGCTCCCGAGACTCCGCCGCAGATCATGGCGCCAAGGCCGGGCAGGGGGACAGCGGGAATCCCGGTACCCAGTGTCAAAAAAAAACTTGCCAGTTGGGAAAGAAAAATAACAAACAGGGAATGGAGCGCCGAGGTTTTGGTATCCATGTAAAGGAAAAAGGAGATCGCCATAATATTAATCGGGCCGCCGCCGATTCCCAAGAAGGCGGATATCAACCCCAGCCCCAGCCCCAGGGCGGTGCAGAAGGGTAAAAATCGCAGATTTTTCCTGGCGATGGATTCTTTTTTTCGCATATATAGCATTACGCCGCCGGTCATGATGATCAGCAGCAATGACTGAATCGCGCCAACCGTATTTTTGTGAGCCGCCATGACAACAAAGGAAAAAAATATTTTGCCGCTTATACCGCCCGCAGCCGCTCCCACTGCCAAGGCGGCGCCTCTGCCGGCCTCAAGCCTGACACCGGTTTTCCGGCTTCGCAGCAGGGAAACCGCAGACATGGCAAGAACCGTGCAGCCCGAGAGAAAATTTATTTCCACCGCCCCCAGGCTGCCGGCGAAATTCCCTGCAAGGCTGCTCCCGGCAGCCATATCCAGCGCCGGTTTTATGATAATGCCTCCGCCTATTCCACTGATAGCGCCGATAACGCAGGGAACCAGGGCGATAAGCATAAACATCACCAAAGATAACGCCACTTTTTTCTTGCTCCCTTCACTGCGTCCCTTCCTGAAATACCCGCTGTACCGTATTTTCCAGGGGACCCAGGCATTTTTCAAGGAATGACCGGTAGCCGCACACAACCTCGTTGGCTCCAATATACATCACATTCCGCATTCGTTTGCATCCACCCCGACACGCAGTATTAAAATCGCATTTTTCACAGATCTTTGGCAGCTCCAGTTTTTCATTCAGGAAATTTTGGGTCTGTTCGGCATCGAAAATTTCCCGAAGTGTGCTTTCAGTCAGATTTCCTGTTTTATACCGATCAAAGGCGTAGAAATCACAGGGATATACGCTGCCATCCGCTTCAACCACATATTGATTATGACATTGCCCGTTGATACCGCAGGCGGTAGGAATACCCCTGCAAAAATAATGTACCACATCATCAAAAAACTTAATGCTGATATAATTTCCTTTTTCCATTTCCCGGGTCCACCAGTACAGCAGCCGGGAATAGAATTTTGCGAACTGTACCGGGCGCAGGATATTCCCGGAATCATCACCAGGGCCTAAGGCGGCACCCCTTTGGTTTGCAACGCCCCTATGATTCGATACTTCCCTTCCGGCATTCGCCTGTTCTTCCGGCGGGTCCAAACAGGGAATGAATTGTATATAGCGAATTCTTTCATTCTGAATAAAGCGCCATGCCTTGTCAGGTTCCTTTGCCAGATCATTAGTCAGAACGCATAGGATATTGTATTCTACCTGATATTTGTCCAGCAGATGTTTGCTCCGCAGACAAGCCTGCCAGGTTCCCTCGCCTGCGGTAGAGATCCGGTTACGGTCATGGAAACGGGGACTCGCATCAATGGAAAGCCCTATAAGAAAATTATGTGCACGAAAAAAATCACACCAGGATTCATCTATCAGTAACCCATTGGTCTGAAAGGCATAGTGCACGGTAATATCCCGTTTCCGTGATGCGACATTCTCAACAAAATGCCGATACCAGGAAAGACCCGCCAAAGCAGGTTCGCCCCCCTGAAAGGCAAAGGTGATTTCATCCTTGTCATTGATATCTTTAAATACATTATTGATTATTTTATCAGTTATTTCCCCGGACATAATTCCATAGGATGCAGTTTCCCTGACAGCGCTGATGCCGGAGTAAAAACAGTACCGGCACCGCATATTACAGAGCGATGACGCTGGCTTGATCAGCAGGTTAAGGTGTTTCATGTTTCTCCATGGTGGTGATGTATTATAACAGGATTAGTTTATATGATTACCGCGAAATGGTATAGAAACAGTCCTCAACTCGGACTATTCATGCTGCGCAGCACACATAAGAGTGTTTCATGGCTGGTGATGTAGTGTACTGGTTTCAACAAAAAAGGTTCCTCCTCCTCTTGACAATCCCCCTCTGCTCTATCATGATTAGTAAATCATAACTTGGTAACTTATACATTAGTAAGTTATAACTTAGTAACTCATAACTTACCAAACTGGAGTATAGAATGTTTGTCGGCAGGGCAGGGGAAATGGCGGCCATAGAGGAACGGTACGGTTCCGGCAAATTCGAGTTTGGCATTATCTACGGCCGCAGAAGGGTAGGGAAAACCACCCTGATCAACGAATTCATAAAAAACAAGCGGACGGTTTTTTTTACCGCCATGGAAACCAGCGAACACGAAAACCTGGTCTCCTTAAGCCGGAGCATATTGTCCCTGGACAGGGAAAGCCTTGCCGCTCCGGTGTTTCAGAGTTTTCTGGCGGCTCTTGAGGAAGTTTTTGCCCTTGCCCGCAGCAGCCGCCTGGTCTTTGTCATTGATGAATACCCCTTTCTGGCAGCCTCCTATCCAGGCATTTCCTCAATATTGCAGCGTCTTATCGACGAAAACAAGGCAAGCAGCAAACTCTTCATGATCATAAACGGCTCCTCAATGGCGCTTATGGAAAATTATTTCTTTAACTACAAGCGGCCCCTCTACGGCAGAAAGACCTTTCAGCTTAAAATCGAACCCTTCGGCTTTTTTGAGATGAAAGATTTTTTCCCCAAAACCTCCGCCGATGTACTGCCCTACATTTATGGCGCCTTTGGGGGCATACCCCGGTACCTTGAAGATTACGACGAAAAACTTTCATTCAAGAAAAACATCATCAAGAACTACCTCCAGAACGGCGCCCCCCTGCTGGACGAGCCCGAAAGCATACTTAAGCAGGAAGTGCGGGATCCTTCAAATTACAACGCCATTATTACCGCCATTGCCGCCGGCAGCACCAGGTACTCCGAAATTTCCGGCAAGGCAAAGCTGGAAAGTGGCAATATCTCCGGCTTTATGAGCAATCTCATGTCGTTGAATCTGGTCAAAAAGGAAAGCCCCGTAATCGAAGGAAGCAGACGTTCCCTCTATGTGATTAGCGACAACATGATCCGCTTCTGGTACCATTTTATTTCTGCCAATCTCTCGCTCATCCGCAACGCCAGGGCGGAACTGGCCTGGGCGCAAATAGAACCCGAACTTGACGCCTACATGGGCAAAGTTTTTGAAGACATCGCCCTGCAGTACCTCTGGCGCATAAACGCTGCCCCGGGCAAAAGCGCCCTCGACAAGGTCGCCGGCAAAGCCGAGCTCCCTTTTGCCTTTACCGATGCCGGCAGATGGTGGGGCAACGATCCCATCCGCAAACAGGAAGCCGAAATTGACATCATCGCCCACGACGGCAAAAAAAACGCCATTTTCTGCGAGTGCAAGTGGCGTAAACAGAAGACCGGCCCGGAAGTGCTTGAGGAACTTGAGGCAAAGGCCGCCCTGCCGTCTTTTGCCCAATTCACCAAAAAGCGTCTCTTTTTGTTCTCCCGGAGCACTTTTAGCCCAGCTTGCCAAAAAATGGCGGAAGAAATGGGAAATGTGCGTCTGATTGAGTATAAGGAAATGGGGTAAAAAAGAAAAAAAAGATTAAAAAAAGTTCAATTTTTTACGCAACCCTATTGACCTTTTTTTTACTTTTTGATAGATTTGTAATTCCTTCCTCTTATTTTTCGAGAGGGGGATATTATGCTCTAAAGGGCTTGTATAGGAGTTTTTAGCGAATGCCTACTATTAACCAGTTGGTTCGTTTCGGAAGACAGCAGGTGAGCTCCAAGACGAAATCCCCGGCTTTACAGTCCTGCCCGCAGAAGCGGGGGGTTTGTACACGGGTTATGACGGTTACGCCCAAAAAGCCTAATTCGGCCCTGCGGAAGGTAGCCCGTGTGCGGCTTTCCCACGGAACTGAAGTAACCGCGTATATTCCCGGAATCGGGCACAATTTGCAGGAGCACTCAGTGGTTTTGGTCCGGGGCGGACGGGTTAAAGACCTTCCCGGTGTGCGGTATCATATTATCCGGGGCGCCAAGGATACCCTGGGCGTGGCGGATCGCAAGCGCAGCCGGTCAAAATACGGCGCCAAGCGGCCAAAGGCGTAAGGAAAGCAGGTATGGGACGGAAGAAAAAGACCATAGACCGGGGCATTGTCCCGGATCCAAAATACAACAGCGTGGTGGTTTCCAAGTTCGTAAACCGCATGATGTGGCAGGGCAAACGTTCAATCGGTCTCCGCATTGTCCACGAAGCTTTGGGCCTTCTCCAGAGCAAGGCCGATAAGGAGCCCCTGGAGGTGTTCCTCAAGGCCCTTGAGAACGTCAAACCCATGATTGAGGTTAAATCCCGGCGGGTTGGCGGCGCTACTTATCAGGTCCCGATAGAAATTCGGGAAGCCCGGCGGGAAGCTCTGGGTATGCGGTGGATTATCAACGCCGCCCGCGCCCGTTCAGGTCACGGCATGGGCGACCGGCTTGCAGCGGAGCTGCTGGATGCGTATAATAATACTGGTACCGCTTTCAAGAAGAAAGAGGATACGCATAAAATGGCCGAGGCCAATAAGGCTTTCGCTCATTATAGGTGGTAAGGCAAAAACTTTGTTTTCGCCTTAAGGAGTTTTCTACGAAAACTCATAGATGGTGGTTTTGAGAGGCGGTGCAAACCGCACGGATTTTGGTTTAACGGAGTTTCCGGTAAAACGGATGCTTCTGGGTTTTTTGAAAATGTGCCCAGCTGCGTAATTTTGCGGCTGGGTAACAGGCGCCCGGCGCTATAGCCGGGTAGTGACCGCGCAGCGGTTGGACCGGAAGGTTCGGTGTCGGGGAGGTTAAGAAGGGTTAATATCGTCGACTTGCAACGGAGCTCCGGCTGCTTTAGCAGACGTATGGCTTCGGACAGTAAACCCCTGCGCGGGGTCTTGGTTTGAGTTGGCTTTGGCCGGCTCAACTTGGAAAATCTTGGGGAGCTTCCTTCCAATAAGAAGGTGGATCTCAAAAAGGGAGGGCGGTTTCAATAGCTGGCTATGCAGCCGGTTTTGTAATCGTCAGGGTTTTCCGGCTCCAAACCGATCATCGGCGTATGCCGGCTGTGCAAAGGCCGGGTAAGATGGGATAGGTGGAACGGGACACAGATGATGAAAGTCCTATGGATTTTCGTCGGAACAAAGAAAAGCGGTATCGAACTAAAAGTTCGCGAACCAAAGGTTTGAGCCGTATCTTCATTATTCCGCTGTAGTTCGTTTCTTTTTTCTCATTCAATCAATAACGCTGTGCTTTCGCTGGAATGTTATTCCCGCGATTTAATTTTGTGCAAGAAATTATTAGGTGCCCATTGAAGGAGGACACAAATGGCTAAGGATAAGTTTAATAGAACAAAGATCCATATGAACGTTGGAACTATCGGACACGTGGATCATGGAAAGACCACGCTTTCCGCCGCTATCACCATGTACTGCGGAAAGAAGTACGGTGACAAGGTCATGAAGTTTGACGACATTGATAATGCCCCGGAGGAAAAAGCCCGTGGTATTACCATC
This sequence comes from Spirochaetia bacterium, assembly GCA_025997895.1. Lineage (GTDB taxonomy): Bacteria > Spirochaetota > Spirochaetia > Treponematales > Breznakiellaceae > WQXQ01. The sequence goes on along the minus strand of BNVF01000012.1, from coordinate 53,368 downwards.
AATACCCGTCACCTGGAGTATCAGTCCGAACACCGGCATTACGCGCACATCGACTGTCCCGGACACGCCGACTATATCAAGAACATGATTACTGGCGCTGCCCAGATGGACGGTGCGGTATTGGTCGTTTCGGCGCCGGACTCGGTTATGCCCCAGACACGGGAGCACATCATTCTGGCTCGCCAGGTTGGTGTTCCCAACATCATCGTATTCCTTAATAAGATCGATCTGCTTGATGATCCGGATCTGGTTGAACTGGTTGTAGAAGAAGTCAAAGACGTGCTCACCGCCAACGGCTTCCCCGGCGATAAAGTCCCCATTATCAAGGGTTCTGCCTTCAAGGCTATGTCGGAACTGGTCGAATCCCCAGGTGATCTTCCCGAGTCTGCCAAGTGCATCGAAGAACTGCTCGTTGCTATGGACTCCTACTTCCCCGATCCGGTACGTGACGCCGACAAGCCTTTCATCATGCCTATCGAGGACGTGTTCACTATCTCCGGCCGCGGTACGGTAGTAACCGGCAAGGTGGAGCGCGGTCAGGTCAAACTGAACGAGGAAATTGAAATCGTCGGTATTAAGCCCACCAAGAAGACCGTCATCACCGGCATTGAAATGTTCAACAAACTGCTGGATGAAGGCCAGGCCGGCGATAATATCGGTGCCCTGCTTCGCGGTATTGATAAGAAAGACGTGGAACGCGGCCAGGTACTTGCCAAGCCCGGTTCCATTACGCCGCACAGCAAGTTCAAGGGTCAGATTTATTGTCTGTCCAAGGAAGAAGGCGGGCGGCACAGCCCCTTCTTCACCGGATACCGGCCCCAGTTCTATTTCCGTACCACTGACATCACTGGTACGGTCAAACTTCCCGATGGAAAAGAAATGGTTATGCCTGGTGATAATACCGAAATTTTCGGCGAACTGATCCACCCCATTGCCATGGAAAAAGGTCTCCGTTTTGCTATCCGCGAGGGCGGTAAGACGGTTGCTTCCGGACAGGTTATTGAGATCATAGAATAGCGCGCGAGGATGTTTACGGCATACACGGGCTGCGGCTAACGCGGTCCGGTGATGCCTTCCTGGAGGAATAATGGCTAAGGAAGGAATTCGCGTGCGATTGCGCGGTTTCGATGTTGAGTTAATCGATCAAAGCGCGAAGTCAATCGTTCAAGCGGTGCAGAAGGCGGGCGCGAAGGTTACCGGACCTATTCCGCTTCCCACCCGCATCAACAAGGTAACGGTGCTTCGTTCGCCTCATGTGAACAAGAAAGCCCGCGAACAGTTTGAGATGCGGACTCACAAACGGTTGATCGATATTATCAATCCCTCTCCTGAGGTGATGGATTCGCTAATGAAACTGGAACTCCCCGCCGGCGTGGACGTGGAGATCAAACAGTAAACGTATACCGTAGACGGTTTCAGGACCTTGAAATAACGTACGGTTTTAGGAGTTACGATGTTAGGGCTTTTTGCCAAGAAAGTGGGCATGACGCAGGTCTTTGATGAAGCGGGAAATCTGACGCCGGTAACGGTGATGCGGGTTGATCCGAATACCGTCATCGCCCAAAAAACAACGGAAAAAGACGGCTATAAGGCCGTGGTCGTCGGTTTGGACGATAAAAAGAAAAACCGAGTGACCAAGCCCTATGCGGGGCAGTTTCCGGAAAATATCGCCCCCAAAAAGAAAATCCGGGAACTGCGAGACTTTGAAAAAGAAGTCAACCTGGGTGATTCTCTGGGATTGGAAGTGCTGGAAGGGGTTCGCTATGTGGACGTGTCCGGTGTTTCCAAAGGTAAGGGTTTTCAGGGTGTGATGAGGCGCTACCATTTTGGCGGCGGACGGGCGACTCACGGTTCCAAGTTTCACCGGGAGCCGGGCTCCACCGGACAGTCAACCTATCCGGGTAAAACCTTCAAGAACGTGAAGCTGCCGGGACGTATGGGCCGGGAGAACGTAACGGTTTTGAGTCTGCGCGTGGTCAAGATGGACCCTGAAAAACAGCTCATTATGGTCAAAGGCGCCGTTCCCGGCGTCAACAAGAGTCTGGTATTTGTCCGGGCCGCAGTTAAGAAGTAATGGGGAAAATGATGAACTGTAAAGTGTATTCAAAAGACGGCAAAGAACTGCGGACCATCGATCTGGAAGAAACCGTTTTTGGTCTTCCGGTTAATGAGGACCTGATCTGGTACGCCATCAATAATGAACTTGCAAACAAGCGGCAGGGAAACGCCAGTACCAAAGACCGCGGCGAAGTGCACGGTTCCAATACCAAGCCCTACAAACAGAAGGGTACCGGCCGCGCCCGGCGGGGTGATAAAAAATCTCCAATTATGGTTGGCGGCGGCGTGGTGTTCGGGCCGAAACCCCGGGACTTTTCCTGGTCTATGCCCAAAAAAGCCAAACGCCAGGCGATCAAAACCATTTTGAGTTTGAAAGCCCAGAGCGATACATTAAAAATAATTGAAGACTTTTCAATTGAATCCGGAAAAACCAGGGATCTTGTAGGGCTGCTGGGTAGTTTCAATCCCGGTATGCGGACGGTGATCGTCCTGAAAGACGATGATCCCAAGCTTAAGCAAGCTGCCAAAAACATCCCCTGGCTCAGTTACCTTTCCTATAACCGCCTGCGGGCACATGATTTATTCTACGGCCGCCAGGTGCTGATGCTGGAAACAGCCGCGAAAAATCTCAACGATTTTTACGGTTCCAAAGATAAGGGCCACGAAGTAGACCAGGAGGCCGGTGAATGATTAGTTACGAAGACATTTTGCTTGCACCGGTACTTTCCGAAAAGGCGAATCTGTTACGCGAAGAGGGAAAATACGTGTTCAGGGTTGATATGGCGGCAAACAAGATTCAGATTAAGGAAGCAGTGCGCCGGCTCTTCAATGTGCACCCCATTTCCTGTACGGTGATGGTGGTAGGCGGCAAACCCAAACGGCAGCGGTCCCGCGCAGGGTATACCTCGGACTGGAAGAAGGCCATTGTGCGCCTTCCTAAAGGCGAGAAGATCAGCATCTTTGAGGGAGTATAGGGAAATCATGGGAATTAAAACATACAAACCTATTACACCGGGGATGCGGCAGTGGACCAGCCTGGATTATTCAGAGCTTACCAAAGGTGCAAAGCCGGAAAAGTCCCTTACATCGGGGCGCCCCGAAAAAGCCGGACGTGATTCAAACGGCCGGATCTCGGTGCGTCATAAGGGCGGTGGTCACAAGCGTCTCTACCGGGACATTGACTTTAAGCGCGACAAGATCGGTATTCCCGGCAAAGTCGCCGCCATTGAGTACGATCCCAACCGCAGCGCTAACATTGCCCTCATCAATTACGTTGATGGCGAAAAGCGCTACATTATCGCCCCCAAGGGCCTGGTAGTAGGCGCCGCCGTAATGAGCGGGCCCACTGCCCCTATCGAGGCGGGTAATGCCCTGCCCCTGGAGAATATCCCCCTGGGCTTTACGGTGCACAACATTGAGCTGACCCTGGGCAAGGGCGGGCAGATGGCCCGTTCCGCCGGTTCCGGGGCGCTCATCGCCGCCAAGGAAGGGGACTACGTTACTGTTAAACTCCCTTCCGGCGAAATGCGCATGGTGTTCAAGAAGTGTTACGCGACAGTCGGAACCGTGGGCAACGAGGATCACATGAACACGACCCTGGGCAAGGCCGGGCGTAAGCGCTGGCTGGGCGTTCGCCCCACTGTCCGCGGTATGGCCATGAACCCCGTAGATCATCCCCACGGCGGCGGCGAAGGCAAGAGCAAGGGTATTCACCCGGTAACTCCCTGGGGCCAGCCCACCAAGGGATTCAAGACCCGGAGCAAGCACAAACCTTCCTCCCGGTTTATTGTCAGCCGCGGCAAGAAGAAATAGGAGTTGCGATGTCAAGGTCTATTAAGAAAGGGCCCTTCATTGAGAAGAGCCTGTATAAGAAAGTGCTGGACTTGAGCAAGTCCGGGGATCGGAAGATGATCAAAACCTATTCCCGGTGTTCTACCATCATTCCTGAGATGGTTGGCGGAACTATCTCAGTCTATAACGGTAAAACCTGGGTTCCCGTGTACATCACGGAAAACCTTGTCGGTCATAAACTTGGCGAGTTTTCTCCCACCCGGATCTTCCGGGGTCATGCAGGCTCGGACAAGAAGTCCTCCGCAAAGTAAAAGCAGGTAGGTGTATGGAAACGAAGAGCGGTTACAAGGCGGTCAGCAAATACCTCATCGCCTCTCCCTTCAAGGTTAGGCCCGTTGCGGATCTTGTCCGTCACAAGCCCTATCCCGAGGCGATTTCCCTGCTGGAAAATATGTCTCACAAAGGGGCAAAGCTTATCAGGAAGACGGTGAAGTCCGCTGCTTCCAATGCCCTGGCAGGCAATAAGCAGCTTGATGAGGATATGCTCTATGTGCGGGATATATTTATCAACGAGGGGCCCCGGCTCAAACGGGTGTGGTTCCGCGCCAGAGGACGGGCGGATATGCTGCTGAAGCGTATGTGTCATATTACCGTGGTAATTGATGAAACCGGGCTCAAAAATTTGAGCGGAGCTCAAAAAGCCCCTGTAAAGGCGGAGAAATAAATGGGACAAAAAGTAAACCCGATTGGCTTGCGGCTTGGAATCAACAAGACCTGGGGTTCCCGGTGGTATGTTGACCCCAGGGAATACGCCGATACCCTGCATGAAGATTTAAAACTTCGCAAGCTCATTCTGGCTTTGCCCGAAACCAAGGGCGCCGATATTGCGGAGCTGGAAATCATCCGGCATCCCCAGCGGATTACCATCACCATTCACACTGCCCGGCCCGGTGTTATCATCGGGGTCAAGGGCGCCAATATCGAGAAGATCGGCTCTGTGCTGCAGAAGCACGTTAGCAAGAAGATTCAAATTAAGATCAAGGAAGTGCGGAACGCCGACAATAACGCGCAAATCATCGCCCAAAACGTAGCCCGGCAATTGTTGGCCCGGTCATCGTTCCGGCGTACCATGAAGCAGGCTATCAGCAACGCGATTAAGAAAGGCAACGCCCAGGGCGTAAAGATACGGCTTTCAGGCCGGCTCGGTGGCGCGGAAATGTCCCGTACCGAGGAATCCAAGGAAGGGCGCATTCCCCTGCATACTCTGCGGGCGGACATTGACTACGGTTTTGCCGAAGCTCATACCACGTTTGGCTCCATTGGGGTAAAGGTCTGGGTGTACAACGGCATGAAGTACGGTAAAGAACAGAAGGAAGACGCGGGAGCGTTGGTCCGCAAGCGGCGGGAACGTGCTCCGGCGGGAAGAGGTTAAGTTATGCTGAGTCCGAAACGTGTAAAGCGCCGCAAGGTGCAGCGGGGCAATATGCCCGGAAACGCCACCCGTTGTAACTCCGTTGTGTTCGGTGAATATGCCCTGGTTGCGATGGGCCGGATGTGGATCACCAACCGGCAGATAGAGGCGGCCCGTATCGCCCTGAACCGTCACATAAAGCGCGGCGGCAAGATATGGATACGCATATTCCCCGACAAGCCCTATTCCAAGAAGCCTGCGGAAACCCGTATGGGTAAGGGAAAAGGCGCTCCCGAATACTGGGTAGCCGTAGTAAAACCGGGGACCGTAATGTTTGAATTGGGCGGCGGCGTTGATAAGAAAATCGCCGAAGAAGCGATGGTCCTGGCAGGGGCCAAGCTTCCCATTAAAACTAAATTTGTTGCCCGTTCCGATATGGAAATTGGGGCTTAGGAAGGAGCGGTATGAAAAACTCATTCAAGAACCTGTCCTTCCCGGAGCTCAAGGCCAAGCGGGACGAGCTGAAAAAGAAGTACATGGAATTCCGGTTCCAGGTGGTTGTTGGCCATGTGGAGAATCCCCTGCAAAAGCGCACGATGCGTCGGCAGATTGCCCGGCTGAATACCCTTATCCGCGCGCAGGAAATTGCGGACGGCAAAGCGAAAATTGTACAGGCAATTTCGGCGCTACGTTCCGCTGAGGCCGCAGGCCGAAGTTCCACTCCGGAGGCTAAATAATGGAAGAACAAGCGGTGGCTGCAAAAACAGGCCAAGCCAAAAGCGGTAAAAAAGAGTTTGTGGGGATTGTGAAGAGTGACAAGATGGATAAGACCATTGTGGTTACCATCGAAACAACCGCCCTGCATCCGCTGTACAAGAAATACGTCAAGCAGGTCAAAAAGGTGAAGGCTCACGATGAGACCAATGACGCGAAGATCGGCGACCGGGTCCGTGTGATCGAGTGCCGGCCTATCAGCAAAGAAAAATGCTGGAAGCTTGCGGAAATCCTCGAGCGCGCCAAATAAGGAGAGGTGAAGCAAAATGGTTCAAGTGGAATCCTTCCTGAATGTGGCGGACAATTCAGGAGCCAAGCTGGTCCAGTGCATAAAAGTGCTGGGCGGCACCCATCGCCGTTATGCGAGTATTGGCGATATTATTGTGGTGGCGGTCAAAGAGGCCCTTCCCACATCGACAATCAAGAAGGGCACCGTGGAAAAAGCGGTGGTGGTGCGTACCCACAAAGAGTACCGCCGCCCCGACGGTACCTATATACGGTTTGATGACAATGCCTGTGTCATTATTGATGCTGCGTTGAATCCCAAGGGGAAACGTATCTTCGGGCCGGTAGCCCGTGAACTACGGGAAAAGGGCGATTATATGAAAATCGTATCCCTTGCCCCAGAGGTCTTATGAAACCTGCGGTTTCATATTTAGGAGTATGCTATGGCTGAAACGGCACATAAGTTTAAACTGAAAAAAGAAGATACCGTTGAGATCATTGCCGGCAAGGACAAGGGCAAGCGGGGCAAGATACTCAAGATTCTCCGCGACAAAGACCGGGTTCTGGTTGAAGGGGCAAACATCGTCAAGAAGGCAAAGAAGCGCCGGAATCAGCAGGATCGGGGCGGTATTGTCGAGCTTGAGGCGGCGATTCACAGCTCAAACGTGATGATCGTATGCAAAAAATGCGGGCCCACCCGGATCGGTTACAAGCTGGACGGGGAAAACAAAACCAGAGTCTGTAAAAAATGCGGGGAGGCGCTGTAATGAGTAACCCTGAAGCCAAAACCGAACCGAAGGCTCATGCTAACTACGTGCCCCGGCTCAAGAAAATTTACAGGGAGCAGATCGCCCCTGAGCTGTTTAAAGAATTCAGCTATAAGTCAACTATGCAGACCCCCAAGCTGGACAAAATTGTGGTGAGCATGGGCGTGGGCGAAGCCCTGGTGAACAAGAAATTTCTTGATGCAGCTATTGATACCCTTACCCAGATCACCGGACAAAAAGCGGTAAAGACCAAAGCCCGCAAGAGCATAGCAAATTTCAAGATCAGAGCCGGACAGGAAATCGGCGCCAAAGTGACTCTTCGGGGCACGATGATGTACGAGTTTTTTGACCGGCTGGTAAATGTGGCCTTGCCCCGCGTTAAGGACTTCAGGGGCATCAGCCAGAACGCCTTTGACGGCCATGGAAATTACTCTCTGGGGATTGAGGAACAGATCATTTTCCCCGAGATTGACTTTGATAAAATCGAAAAGGTAGCCGGACTGAATATCGTTATTGTAACGACGGCAAAGACCGATGCGGAAGCAAAGGCCTTTCTCGGTAAATTCGGTATGCCCTTCAGGAAGTAAGGGAGGAGGAAGAGGTTAGCATATGGCAAGAAAAGCGATGATTATCAAGGCGATGCGGAAGCCTAAATATAAGACAAGAAAGGTTAACCGTTGCCGGATCTGTGGACGAGCCAGGGGCTATCTGCGGAAATATGAAATGTGCCGTCTTTGCTTCCGTAAACTCGCAAGCGAAGGGCTTATTCCCGGCGTAACCAAATCAAGCTGGTAGGAGAACAGGATGAGTGTATCTGATCCCGTTGCGGATATGTTGACCAAGATCCGGAACGCCGGAATGGCAAAACATGAGAAAGTTGATATCCCCACCTCCAAGCTGAAGCTGGAAATTGTGAAGATCTTGAAGACCGAAGGGTATATCAAAAATTTCAAGAAGGCGAACCAGGAAGGTGCGAATGTGATTCGGGTTTTCCTGAAGTACGATGATGTAACCGCCCCGATTATTCATGGCATTGAAAAGGTGTCAAAACCCGGCCGCCGTGTGTACATGGGCTATAAAACAATGCCGAGAGTTTCTAACGGCTACGGAACCCTGATCGTTTCCACGTCCCAGGGAGTAACAACCGGGAAAAAAGCCGCAGAGAAAAAAGTCGGCGGTGAAGTCATCTGTACGGTGTGGTGAGGTCATGAAACTTCGTTTCTTGTTCGATTGGACAGTGCGGCATGATGCCGCACAAGAGAGAGGTTAGAAAAATGTCGCGTATCGGAAAAATACCGGTTAAGGTTCCCAAGGGGGTCAAAGTTACTTTTCAAAACGAGGTAATGACCGTAGAGGGCCCCAAGGGAAAATTGACTCAGAAGTATCACCCCATCATCAGTTTTGAAGACAAGGGTGAAGAAATAATTGTGAGCCGGGCTAACGAGGAAAAGCAGACCAAGGCTTTCCACGGTCTGTACCGGAATCTCCTCAATAACATGGTGACGGGAGTCTCAACTGGTTTTACCAGGGCCTTGATTATCACCGGCGTTGGCTACCGCGCCGAGGTGCAGGGAAATATCCTCTCCATGAGCCTTGGATACTCTAGCGACATCTTTGTCGGTATCCCTGATGGCATTGCGGTTACCGCAGACGCCAGCGGCAAAGTAACGGTGAGTGGTATCGACAAGCAGAGGGTAGGGGAGTTTGCCTCCCAGATCCGTAAGCTTAGGCTTCCTGAACCTTATAAGGGCAAGGGTATCCGCTATGAGGATGAACAGATCAGAAGGAAAGTCGGCAAGTCGGGGGTCAAATAGCTCCGCTATTTGACACGGAGAAATTGCACCGCAATTTCTCCACATATAGAAAGGGTATAAATATGTTGCGAAAGATGTTGGAAAAAGACAGAAAACGGCTCAAAAGAAAGGTGCATATCCGTAAGCGGATCATCGGAACCGCCGAGCGGCCCCGGATGACCGTTACGCGAAGTAATCGTAGTATCTCGATTCAGATCATCGACGATGCCAAGGGACACACTCTTGTATCCGCTTCCACCCTGGAAAAGGATCTCAGGAATCTCAAGGCCAATTTGGAAGGTGCCGGTCAGCTTGGCGAAGTAATGGGCAAGCGGCTCGTGGAAAAAAACATCAAGTCCGTGGTTTTTGACCGGAACGGATATTTGTATCATGGCTTAATCAAGGCTTTGGCCGATGGAACCCGGAAAGCCGGGATTCAGTTCTAGGGGGCGGAATGGAAAATTCACAGGAACGAGTTGAGGGCGGCGGCGAAGGCCGTAACGAAGGCCAGGGCCGCAGGGGCGGCAGAGACCGGGATAGAAACCGTGACCGGGAGCCGGCGGAAAAAGAATTTATCGAGAAGCTGGTAAAACTCAACCGTACCGCCAAGGTCGTTAAGGGCGGCCGGCGTTTTTCCTTCTCGGCCCTCACGGTCATTGGCGACCGGAAAGGCAACGTGGGTTATGGCTTCGGCAAGGCCAACGATGTTTCCGAAGCCATTCGCAAGAGCATAGACAAGGCAAAGCGCAACATGGTGAAGCTGCCGGTTAAGAACGGCACCATTCCCCATGAGATAATCGGCGCATTTAAGGCTTCACGGGTATTGTTAAAGCCTGCCTGTTCGGGAACCGGCATTATCGCCGGCGGCCCGGTGCGGGCAATTATGGAAGCCGGCGGTGTTACCGATGTACTGTCCAAGTCCATCGGCGCGTCCAGCCAGTACAACGTGGTCAAGGCGACATTCGACTGCATCAGCAAGATGATGGACGCCAAGACCGTAGCGAAAAACCGGGGCAAGTCCCTGAATGAACTGTGGGGTTGATAGACATGGCGAAAATTCGAATCCGCCTTACGCGGAGCACAATCGGCGCCCTTCCCAAGCAGCGCGCCACGGTCCGTTCGCTGGGTTTACGGAAGATCGGTTCCAGTACCGAGCAGGAAGCGAGCCCGGCGATTTTGGGAATGGTGAAAGCAGTGTCTCACCTTGTTTCAGTTGAGGAGATTAAATAATGGCTCACGATTTTGATTTTCACGCCCCTGTCGGCGCCAACAAGCGGAAACGGATCATCGGCCGCGGACAGGGTTCCGGCCGGGGTACCACCGCCGGCAAGGGAAACAAGGGCCAGAAATCGCGGTCCGGCGGCAAGACATACATAGGCTTTGAGGGCGGGCAGATGCCCCTGTACCGGCGGCTTGCCCACCGGGGTTTTTCAAACTATCCCTTCAGAAAGGAATGGCAGATTGTCAACCTCGGCGAAATTGAGAAGCGTTATGAGACATCTGAAACCGTGGACCCGGCTTCGCTCTTTAAGAAAGGGCTTGTCAAAGGGACTGCCCCGGTTAAGGTGCTTGCTAATGGCGATTTTTCCAAGAAGCTGAGCTTTAAGGTTGCTGCAGTTTCCGTCTCGGCAAAAGAGAAAATTGAAAAGGCGGGCGGCGATGTAACAGTTGACGCCCCGGCGGAGAAGCGCGGCAAGAAACAAGGCTCCAAAGCCAAGGCCGCGCCGGCTGCCGAAAAAACTGAATCGTAAAACAGGAATGGTACATGGCTAATCCGTTGATCGGTATTTTTAGAGTAAAGGAACTCCGGGAGCGAATCCTCTTTACCGTCGCAATGCTGGTGGTATTCAGGATCGGCGCGGTGTTCCCCATACCGGGGATCAATGTCCGGGAACTTTCCGCCTATTTCCTTTCCCAGGCAAATTCAGGTAACCCCATTGTTGATTACCTGGACTTCTTTGCCGGCGGCGCGTTCTCAAATTTTTCGGTGTTCATGCTGGGGATTATGCCCTACATCTCCATGTCGATCATCATGCAGCTTTTGCTTATCGTGTTTCCCAGTCTCAAGAAGATCTCCCAGGAGGATGGGGGCCGCAAAAAGATACAGACATGGCAGCGCTATGGTACGGTGGTAGTCTGTCTTATCCAGTCCTTCGCGGTTACCCAGTATGCCCAGAGTATTTCCCGCAGTGTGGAGAATCTCCTCAACATCGGCATTGTTCCGTTTACATTAATTGCCATGCTTACGGTTACTACCGGTACCATGTTCCTCATGTGGGTAGGTGAGCAGATTACCAAGCGGGGAATAGGCAACGGCATATCGCTGTTGATTTTCGCCGGTATTGTGGCGCGGCTGCCCCAGGCGGTCTGGGAATTGGTGGGCCTGGTGCGGAGCGGTGACCTCAACCTGGTCTTTGTGGTGGTAGTCCTTGTGATGTTTGTGGCGGTGGTTGCCCTGGTAGTGTTTGAACAGCAAGGCCAGAGGAAGATTCCGGTTAATTATGCCAAACGGGTAGTGGGAAGAAAGATGTTCGGCGCCCAGAATACCTATATCCCCTTTAAGATCAATCCATCCGGGGTTATCCCGGTCATTTTCGCCTCGTCGATCCTGACCTTCCCCCTGCAGATCGCTTCCACCATAGGCGGTAATGTGGCTTGGCTTGCGAGAGTTGCCCAGATATTGAGCCCCAGGGGCAGCTTGTACAATGTGCTCTATATACTGTTAATCATTTTCTTCGCGTATTTCTATACACAGGTGAGTTTGAACCCCATAGAAATTGCAAAGCAGATTCGGGAGAACGGTGGTTCCATTCCCGGGATCAGGACTGAGCGTATTGAGGAATACCTCACCAAGATACTGAACCGCATTGTGCTTCCGGGCTCGCTGTATCTGGCGCTTATCGCGGTTATTCCGACCTTTATCCAGTACGCTTTCAAGTTTCCATCGTCAATTTCTTATCTGATGGGTGGCACCAGTCTCCTCATCCTGGTGGGCGTTGACCTGGATACCATGAGCCAGATCGAGGGGTTGTTGAAAATGCACCATCATGAGGGCCTGACCCGAAGGGGACGGCTGCGGGGCAGGAATTTATAGTTTGGGAATAAGAGCCTTGCTTTTTATTTCCAAAACTGTTTTAATGGTTAGTTACCTCGAAAATGGGGTTTTTGAACTAAATAATGTGCGGCCAGACGTCGCATGGTATAGGAGTTAAAAGGATGAAAGTCCGAACCAGTGTAAAGCCCATCTGCGACAAGTGCAAGGTGATCAAGCGGAACGGCATTGTCCGTATCGTTTGTCAGAATCCCAAGCATAAACAGAAGCAGGGTTAGGAGAAATACAGTATGGCGCGTCTTGTGGGGGTTGACCTCCCGAATAAACACGTAAATATCGCGTTGACTTACGTTTTTGGTATCGGCAGGCCCAGCGCGGATGAGATTTGCCAAAAGGCAAAGATCGATCCCATGCGGCTTATCAATGATCTGTCTCAGGAAGAACTGAACGAGCTGCGGCAGATTATTGAAAGTGATTACAAGGTGGAAGGCCGCCTGCGTACCGAAGTTGCCCTGAACATTAAGCGGCTTATGGATATAGGCTGCTACCGGGGACTGCGGCACCGCAAGGGACTGCCTCTCCGGGGTCAGCGGACCAGAACCAATGCCCGTACCCGCAAGGGTAAGAAGAAAACTGTCGCCGGAAAGAAAAAGTAGTTGGAGGACTGAGTGGCTGCGAGTACAACGAAAAAAAAGAAAGAGAAAAAATCGGTATACGAAGGGAACGTGTATATTCAGGCTACCTTCAACAATACGATTGTTACTATTACCGACCTCATGGGGAATACGGTTTCCTGGGCAAGTTCCGGGGGGCTTAACTTCAGGGGCGCGAAAAAATCCACCCCCTTTGCGGCCCAGACCGTAACCGAGACTGCCGCCCAAAAGGCGATGCAGGCGGGGCTTCGGGAGGTGCACGTGTATGTGAAGGGCCCCGGCATAGGCAGGGAATCGGCTATCCGGCAGCTTGGGGCGCTGGGTATTAAAGTAAAGTCGATTAACGACGTTACCCCCATTCCGCATAATGGCTGCAGGCCGCGGAAAACTCGCCGCATATAGCGGCGGGCCGCATATAGCGTATAACGCGCATTAAGGGAGAAGGAAAGGTATGGCAAGATATACCGGCCCCGTGTGCAGAATGTGCCGGGTGGAGCAGAAAAAACTCATGCTCAAGGGGGACCGCTGCAAAAGCGATAAATGTCCCATCAATAAAAAACGCGCCGCTCCCGGAAAGGATCCCAAAGCCCGGCCCGGAAAACGTTCCGACTACGGCGTACAGCTTCGGGAAAAGCAGAAACTCAGGAGAATCTACGGTATGCAGGAAAAGCAGTTCAGCCTGTTCTTTGAACGGGCGCTGCGTATGCCGGGTATTACCGGCGAGAATCTTTTTGTGCTGCTGGAAAAACGGCTCGATAACGTGGTGTACCGTCTCCGTTTTGCTACTTCCAGAAGCCAGGCCCGGCAGATTGTGCTCCATGGTCATGTGCTGGTCAACGGTAAAAAAGTTTCCATTCCCTCTTACCTGGTAAAGGCAGAGGATGAGATCAGCATTGTTGAGAAGAGTCACAATATGGTGGTCATTAAGGATGCGTTAAAGGAATTCGGTAAGTCTGGGGTTATGCCCTGGCTTTCCCTTGACCCTGACGCAATGAAAGGCAAGTTCCTGGCTGCGCCGCGGCGCAGCGATATCACCGATCTTGGAGATATTAAGGAACAGATGATTATTGAATATTATTCTAAATAAGGAGTCCTCATGAAACTGAGTTTCCTGTTCGCTTCAACCGTGCGGCATAGCGCCGCACTAATATAGAGGTTATAATGGCCCGTAAGAACCTTCTTAAAGGATTCAAGCGTCCTAAAGGTATTACCTTTGAACACGGTGAACTCAGATCCAATTACGGTAAGTTCATCGCCGCTCCATTCGAACCGGGTTTCGGTACGACTGTTGGTAATACACTGCGCAGGGTCCTCCTTTCCTCAATTCAGGGATACGCCATCACCGCAGTCAAAATCACCTCGTATGACGCCAGCGGGCTTGCCCACAGCGTTTCCAGTGAATTCGAGACGATTCCAAACATCGTTGAGGATACCCTGGAGGTGATTAACAACCTCAAGCAGATACGCCTTAAACTTCCCGATGATATGGAACAGGACATTCTGCTCTATGAATGGTCCGGAAAGAATGAAATCAAAAGTGATGATTTTACCCGTCCCGGGCAAGTGGAAGTACTCAGCACCGGCCAGCACATCATGACCCTCATGGATGACGCCAAGGTGGATTTTGAAATCCAGATTGACCTTGGCCGGGGTTATGTGCCATCCGAGGTGAACGAGCGTTATGTGGAAGTTATCGGAACCATTCCGCTGGACGCGATTTTCTCGCCGGTCAAAAAAGTAAAGTTTTCCGTGGAGCCTACCCGTGTGGGCCAGCGGAGCGATTACGACAAGCTGGTACTTGAGGTTTGGACTGATGGAACTATCAAGCCCGACGATGCTCTTGCAGAAGCGGCAAAAATTGCCAAGGACCATTTTTCGGTCTTTATCAACTTTGATGAAAACAACCTGGGACTTGAAGATGATCTTGATGAAGACAATGAAAGAATCCGGGCCATTCTCAACACGCCTGTTGAGGAGCTTGAGCTTTCGGTTCGTTCATCAAACTGTCTCAAGAACGCGAATATTAAAACCATCGGGGAATTGACCCGGAAAACCGAAGACGATATCGCCAAGACCCGCAATTTCGGGAAGAAGTCACTTCTTGAGATCAAGGAAAAACTCAAAGAGTGGAATCTGAACCTGGGGATTACCGATATGAATGTCCTTAAAAATGCGGTCCGGATAACTCCCCAAAAGGAAGCTGAAGATGAAGCACAGGAGAGGATTTAACCCCCTTGAGCGGATGGCAGCACACCGCAAGGCGCTGCACCGCAGTATGGTAACGAGCCTTTTCAGGCACGAACGGATCAGAACCACAAAGGCCAAGGCTCTGGAAATTCGCCGAAGCGCGGAAAAGATGATAACCCGCGCCAAGGAAGATACGGTGCATAACCGGCGTATTGTTTCCAGTCGTCTGTTTGACGAGGGCATTGTGGCCAAGCTTTTTACCAATATCGCCCCGCGTATGAAGGAACGGAACGGTGGTTACACTCGCGTTATTAAACTTGGTGAGCGGGCGGGTGATGCTGCGGAAGTGGTGATTTTGGAACTGGTCGATTATAAACTGGACACCGAAGGGGCCGAAAAAAAGGCAAAGAAAAAAGAAGCCAAGGGCGAGGGTAAGGGGAAATAGATGTCTAAAGCGCACAGAGGCAAAGGAATTCGGGACCAGGCTGCCCACGGCCGCGGTGATTGTCCGGTATGTAACCGGAGTAATGTAAAGATTCTCTATGAACAGGAAGCGGGAGAGCAGAAGGTAAAAATCTGCAAGACCTGCAGAGCCGCTATTAAGCATGGCAAGAAAAGCATAATCAACCTGGCGGTTGCGTCATCTGCGTCGGAAGGCGCTGCTGCTGAACGGGCAGCTCCCCCGAAGGCGGCCGCTCCTGCGGCGGAGACGGCTTCTGCTGTTGCCGCTGAAACGCCGGCTGCTGAGGTGTAAACGGCTGCGGCTGAGTAGCCAAGTTGCAGCAGAGATAGCCGCCTTTGAATGAGTCTCTGGACTCACTCGCAATATTGAATGGTTCCGGGACGAAAGTCTGCGGAACCTTTTGTTTTTAAGGATGATCTTTGAATTTAAAACGATCTCTCTTACTTACTCAACTGTGCACTGTCCCAATAGGCAATACTTTCCTTGAGCAGCTCGGGGATTTGCAGATCGTAAGGACAGCGGGTCATACAGTCGCCGCAGGCCAGGCAGTTTCTTGCTTTTTCAATCGCCGGGCCAATCATTGACCGGGCGCGCTCTATGGAAAAACGTTTCATACTGCTTTTTGCGCCCAGGGCAGTGCTGATAGGGATATCCTGCGGACAAGGCTGACAGTAATTGCAGCGATGGCACCAGGAGGGACCGAATTCGGTGCGCATTTTTTCGATTTCTATTTTATCCGATTCGGTAAGGGCAGATTTTCTTTCTACTATACCAACGATTTCGCGTATCTCTTCAATTCTTTCAATACCCGGATCGGGAACAATGTGATCATACTGCAGCAAATAACGGAATGAAAGCTCTGCCTTGTCCAGTAGGCCGCCGCCCATAGGCTTCATGGCAATAAAACCCATATCAAGTTTTTTTGCCAGGGGGATGGCCTCCTTCTCAGCGTCATGATCGATGTAATTAAACGGAAGCTGCACCGAGGCGAACTTACCGCTTTTCATAAGATCAATGGCAATCACCAGACTGTGGCTGGAGAAACCAGGGAAACGTACTTTGCCGGCCTTGACCGCTTCCTGCAAACCTTCATAGGCACCGCCGGGGGCGAAAATCGCGTCACGCCGTTTTTCCGAACCGATGTTGTGCAGTTGGTAAATATCGATATAATCCACGCCCAGGCGCTTGAGACTCAGGTCAAGATTTTCGTTAAAAGTTATTTTATCATTGGCCGGGGATTTTGTGGCGATCACTAGATCCTCCCGGGGTATTCCCTTTATCCCTTCGCCGATTTTTTCTTCACTGTCTGCATACACATGGGCAGTATCAATAAAATTTATCCCCAGGCTGATGGTTTCCTGAACCAGTTTTGCAGCTTCCGTTTTTGAAATTCGCATAATAGGAATGCCGCCCAGAGCGACTTTGCTTACCATTAGTCCTGTTTTTCCAAATCTGACTTTTTCCATAATGCCTCCTTTAATCACAGCATATTATATCACATAAACGGATTATTGAGAATAATGTTTGTTTGCAGCCGTGGCAGCGCTGAATAGAAATACTCCATAGTCATGCTTTTGTCCCAGACATTCCGGTGCTCGTTAAGGAGTTCCTTGGTGTAAGAATAGAGCGGGAAAACACTGGTGTTTAAGTATTTTTGGTCAAAGTGGCTTACTACCGGAATGAGACCCGTATCGGTAATGGAAAGTTCAGCGTCCTCTTTTTCAAATTTTACATACAAAAGTGCGCCCAGAATTTTTTCCTTCTGCCTTTGATGTGAAACAAAATTGCCCAGTGAATAAAAGCAAAAGGTGTTTTTCCCGTCAGGACGGGGTAGCAATTCAAAGCGCTGGAGTACATGGGGATGGTGGCCGATTACCAGATCAACATTGTGTTCGGCGAGAAAGGATGCAAGGCCGAGCTGGGCGGCGCTTGGCTCAAGATCATATTCATCGCCCCAATGCATGGAGACAATTAAAAAATCGCATAACGGACGCAGGGTGTCTATATCTTCGGCCATTTTTTCCCGGTTGATAAGGGAAACCAGCCAGGGCTTGTCTTTGGGAAGCATGAAGCCGTTAAGGCCGTAGGTGTAGGCCAGAAAACCCAGGCGTATATTGTTTTTGGTGATGATATGCTGCTTTTCTTCTGAACGCTGGACTCCAATGCATACAAGACCGGGCATAGAGTCCCAAAGGTCCATTGTTGACAGAAGGCCATCCGGGCCCATGTCCATAGCATGATTGTTCGCGTGGTTCACAATATCAAAACCCGTTTCGGCAAGGGTTTTTGCCAGCGTTTGGGGAGTGTTGAAACGGGGATAACCGGAGTAGCCAAATTTTTCTCCGGCCATAACTGTTTCCTGATTGACAAAGGCCAGATCGGCGCTTTCGATGAGACTTTTCACTTTAGTATAAAGCGGTGTGAAATCATAATCAGGGGATGACGTCAGTATAGTTTCGTGTAACAGATTATCGCCGGTTGCCAGCAGGGTAAGGCTGTGGCGGGGTGGTTTTTCTTCCACCTGCGGGATGGGATCCGGTTTAGAGGGCGCAGGCGGCAGATGCGAACAGGACATTAAAACCAGCAATAATAACAAAAAACGCTTCATGGTGATAGCATAACAAAATACGTGCATCAGTTAAGCCCCTGCAAACTGAGTATGCCCGGAATACCACGGATATTTTTCAGCACCGCCTTGAGATCGCCGGCCTTTTCAAGCTGCATGGTGAAAAAGCCCGTGAGACGATTGGCGGCGGTTTCCTCAAGGCGGCCTTCGATGAGGTGGCCCTGACGTTTGCGTATTGCGCCCTCGATTTCTGAAAAAAGATCCGCCGAGAGCCGGGCTTCGATCTTGAAACGCTTGACCAGCACCGAAACGGCATTTTCCCATTCAGTTTCGATTTTGCGTTCTTCAAAATCGGGGATGTTGACGAGGTTGGAACAATTTTTCCGGTGGACGATGATACCCCGGCCCCGCGACACATAGCCAATGATCGAGTCCCCGGTAACCGGACGGCAGCAGCGGGCAAAACGTATCATCATGTTTTTTTCGTCTTCAACCCGCACATGCAAAACTTCCGCGCCCGGCGTCGGAATGACCCGCTGTATTACCGGCGTTTCTCTGCTCCCGGCCACAGGAGCGGCTGCTTCCGGGGTTTGAGCGGCGGATTTCTTTTTTGCGACTACGTTTTTTTCGATAATGATCGAATCATCGTTCTGCTCAAGCCAGGAACGGATCTTGCTGCGGGCCTTGGAGGTTTTTACCAGACGCAGCCAGTTGAGGTGGGGATGCGCCGAGGGGCTGGTGAGTATCTCCACCACCTGGGTATTTTGCAGCTCGGAGCTCAGGGGGATAATGGAACCATCGGCTTTGGCGCCAATGCAGTGCTCGCCGATTGCAGTATGTATGGTATATGCAAAGTCGATGGGCGTTGCCCCGGCGGGGAGTTCAATTACTTTCCCTTGGGGGGTAAACACGTAAATTGAATCGTGAAGTATTTCCCGCTTGATGTCCTCAAGCAGGGACACAGCCGCGCCCTGCTCGTTTTCGCTCCGCTTCCAGTCTATGACGCGGTTTACAATGCTGATATCCAGGGGCCGCACGATTTCGCGGGACGAACCTTTTTTGTAGAGCCAGTGGCTGGCGATGCCGTTCTCGGCAACGTGGTGCATTTCTTTGGTACGGATCTGTATTTCCAGAAGCCGGCCATTTGTAACTGTATCATCGTTAGCGGCTAACGGTGTCGATGGCGATTTTGCGGTGCTTGCTGCGGGGACTGACATTACCGTTGTGTGCAAACTCTGGTAACCGTTGGCCTTGGGCATGGCGATATAATCTTTAAAGCGGCCATCAATGGGTTTCCAGAGCCGGTGAACAATTCCCAATAGCGTGTAACAGCTTTCGATGTTGTTGCAGAGTATCCGTATGCCGAATAAATCGTAGATCTCGGAGGCGTTTTTGTTGCGTTTGCGCATCTTCATGTAAATCGAGTAGAAATGTTTCGCCCGGCTGTTCACCTCGATTTTTATTCCCGCCGCTTCCGCCTCTTTTTTGATCGCCTCCTGTGCCTGATTCAAAAATTCATTCCGTTCCCCGCGCTTTTCGGCTACCATATCTTTAATCTGCAGATAGGCATCGTGGTTGAGATGCTTGAGCGAAATATCTTCGAGCTCATCTTTTATCCAGGAAATACCGAGCCGGTCAGCCAGGGGCGCGTAAATATCCAGACATTCCTGGGCAATTGGTTTGCGTTGTTCGGCGGGAAACGAATCCAGAGTCCGCAGTGTGTGCAGCTTTTCCGCCAGCTTGATGAGGATCACCCGAATATCCTCGGCCATAGCGAAGAGCATATTCCTGATATTTTCCGCTTCGTGAATGGTTTTGTTTTTCGCCGATATGTCGCCGATTTTTGCGACTCCATTCACCAGCAACGCGGTCTGGGCGCCGAACTGTTCGCTGAGGGATTCTGGCGGCGGCTGATCCCCAATCCCGCCAAGGAGCAGTGCAGCGATGGCGGTATCCGCATCCAGGTTGAGTTCAATCAGTATGGAAGCTATTCCGATGGCACGCACAAGCGGGTTTTCCGCAGCGTCGTGTACAGCGGCGTTTTGCTCAAGCGCCCAATCCAGAGCTTTGAGAATACGCTCCCGGTCCCGGCTTTCGCAGGAGTTTAGTTTTTCTGTAAATGTCGCAAGTTCTTTTTCCATATTACGCACCTTTCTTTATGCCGCCGATTACCCGCTCCTGGTTCGACAGATCCCTATATGTTTTTATATCGATAAACCCCCTTTCTGCAAGCAGGGAAGCGATGATCTCCATTTGACCCGGATCGGCCTCTAAAAGCAGCGTACCGCCTGGGGCGAGGAAGTCCGGCGCTTCGGCGATAATATTTCTGATTATTGCAAGGCCGTCGCTGCCGCCGTCAAGGGCAAGGAGCGGCTCGTTTTGCACTTCCGGGGAGAGACTTTTTATTTGGGCTGAGGGGATGTAGGGGGGATTGGAGATTATCAGGGAGAAGTGAGGAGTGAGGAGTGAGGAGTGAAGAGTGGGGGGGAGCGCTTTGAAGAGATTGCCTTGGTGGAAGTGAATGGAGTTCAGGGGGAGGAGATGGGTGTCTAAAAGACGTCCGTCTAAAAGACGTCCGCCTATAAGGCGTCCGCCTATAAGGCGGGCGGCGTTTGTTTTGGCTGTTTCAAGTGCCGCAGAAGAAATATCTGTTGCCCATACTTCCAGTTCGGGACATTCGTGTTTCAGAGCGATAGCAACGGCGCCTGAGCCGGTGCAGAGATCGAGGATGCGCGCCGGAGGGGAACCTGCGGCCTGCGGCCTCGGTTGATTGCGGCATTTTTCCAAAGCCGCTTCCACCAGCGTTTCCGTGTCGGGGCGGGGCACCAGTACCGAGGGATTCACCGCAAAGTCCAGGCCGTGGAATTCTTTGCGGCCAAGTATGTAGGCGACGCATTCACCGGCAAGGCGGCGCTTTATAAGGCGGCGGAAGGCGGCGAGGGCGGCTTTGGAAAGGGGGTCGGGGCCGGCGGCGATGAGGGAGGCGCGGCTGGTGTTGAGCGCATTGGCGAGTAACAGAGAAGCGTCCAGGGTGGAGCTTTCAATGGCTGCCTGCTTGAGGGCGACGCTTCCTTCGGCAAGGGCCTGATATATGGTCATAGGGGAGGGGCAGGGGGTTATGATGCGGTGGCTTCGGAGCTCGTGGTCCGCAGCAGTTCCTCCCTGGCGGAGAGCTTGAGGGCGTCGAACAGTTCTGCTACATCTCCCTGCATGATAAGGTCAAGTTTGTAAAGGGTCAGGTTGATCCGGTGATCCGTGAGACGGTTCTGGGGGAAGTTGTAGGTGCGTATACGCTCGGAACGATCCCCGGTGCCGACCTGGGTTTTGCGAGCTTCCGCGCGTTCAGCCGCCGCCTTGGCTTCCTCCATTTCGTATATTCGGGCGCGTAAAATACGCATGGCTTTGGCTTTATTTTTGATCTGGCTCTTTTCATCCTGACAGTGAACCACCAGCCCAGAGGGAAGGTGGGTGATCCGCACTGCCGAATCGGTCGTGTTGACGCACTGACCACCGGGGCCCCCGGCGCGCATCACATCGATGCGAAGGTCTTCCTGCTTGATGTCAATTTCGGTCTCGTCCGCTTCGGGCAGCACCGCCACTGTAACCGCCGAGGTGTGAATTCTGCCGGAAGCCTCGGTAGCGGGAACCCTCTGCACCCGGTGAACGCCGGACTCGTAGCGGAGATTTTCGTACACATTGCTGCCGCTAATAGAAAATACAATTTCCTTTAAGCCCCCCAGCTCGGTTTCGTTGGAATTCATAATCTCAAACTTCCAGCCTCTGGTTTCGGCAAAACGGGAATACATACGGTACAGGTCGGACGCAAAAAGCGCCGCTTCGTCGCCGCCGGTTCCCGCCCGTATCTCCATGATGATGTCTTTTTCATCCAGAGGATCTTTGGGGACGAGGAGAAATTTCAGTTTGTCTTCGGCATGGGTCAATCTGGTTTCAAGTTCTTTCAGTTCTTCCCTGGCAAGCTCCCGCATTTCGGGCTCTTTTTCTTCCTGAACCAAAACTCTGGCATCCCCGGTCTGCCGCGACAGTTCTTCAATTTCGTTCTGGATTGCGGCGATTTCGCTGAGGTGGGAATATTCTTTCATCGTATCCCGGTATTTTTTTTGATCTTTTACCAGATCCGGGTCCTGTATCAGGAGAGACAATTCTTCGTAACGCTTTAACAGGGAACTCAGCCGCTCGTTCACGTTGCTAACCTCTGTTTCATGACTTCTCCTCGAACTGCGGGCAGGAGTACACCACCAGCTCCATAGGATCATTCTGGCTGGAAAAACTGTCCATAGCTTTTTTGAGCGTATCCTGCACCCGGCAATTTCCATTGGAAGCACAGAGCGGGCAGGCTCCGTTTCCACGGGCATTAATTTCGATTTTCATGGAGTAAGGATAGCATGAAAGGGGATGTTTTTCTAGGGGTTTTATAGTCAGCAATTCTAGATTTACATTAAGAATAAGAAGATCAATCATAATTTTGTATGTACGGAATACATCTTTTTGAGGTGTGCATGATCCCCAGGGCCTTTCTTTCACCGCCTTTATTTTATTACAAGGTATGTTTATCATGTATTCATGACCGAAGCGACCGGCCGCATTATCAAGGCAATTCTCGCGGTGCCAAAGGGAAAGGTTTCGTGCTACCGGGACATTGCCCTGGCAGCGGGGCTGCCCAATGGGGCTCGGCAGGTGGTGCGGGCGCTTCATTCCATGTCGGAGAAATATGAGCTGCCCTGGCACCGGATTATACGGGCCGATGGTTTTATTGCCCTTGAGAGCGGTCAGGGGAGGGAGCTGCAAGCGGGGCTGCTCCGCGCCGAAGGGGTGAAGGTGTCGAAGGCGGGCAAGATCGATTTGGCGTTATATGGGTACAAAGGCGAATCATCAGGAACCCGCCGGTAGATTTGCGATGATCGCCTAACGCTCTTTCCCTATATCCCTGCGGTACCCTATGCCCGAAAAACGGATCGCCTCAAGCCCCTGATAAGCCCTGTCCCAGGCTTCATCGGCATTTTTGCCGTAGGCTGAAACAGTCAAAACCCTGCCGCCTGCGGTTTGGAGTTCCGCTGCCTGCCCCGCGCCGGCTATTTTTTTGGCACCGCCGAAAAAGAGCTTTGCCCCGGTTTTTTCAAGGGCTGTTGTATCTACGGTAATGGTATCTCCTTTGCGGTAGGAGCCGGGGTAGCCGTCGGCAACTGCCACCGGGGCGCAGACTGAGCCCTGCTTCCATTTAAGCATAAAGTCCTGCCCGGCAAGAATGGCAGCGCACAGATCGGCAAAATCAAAATCCATCAGGGGCAGCACTGCCTGGGTTTCCGGGTCGCCAAGGCGTACATTGTATTCAAGCAGATAACAGCGTTCGTTTTTTATCATCAGGCCGAAAAAAATAAAACCCCGGTAGTCCATGTTTTCGGCTTTCATGCCGTCAAGGGTCGGCTCCAGAATTGATTTGGCAAAATCGTCTTTAAGCGCAGCGGTAAAATCGGGAACCGGCGCAATGGAGCCCATACCCCCGGTGTTCGGCCCCTTGCCGCCATCAAAGCGGCGCTTGTGATCCCTGGCGGAAATAAAGGGCTGAATACTGCCGTTACCTGAAACAACACTCACTGCCGCAAGCACCGAAATTTCCCTGCCTGCAAGAAATTCTTCCAGCACTACCGAAGCGCCGGCTTCGCCCAGACTTTTGTTCTTCATAAAAGCCGAGAGCGCCTCTTCCGCCTCTGTTATGTTAGCTGCAATTACCACACCTTTGCCTGCGGCAAGACCGTCGGCTTTGATCACCAGTGGCGGCGCGGAAGCATTGCCTGCGACAGCGTTAAAATGCTCCCTTGCGCAGGCAAGGGCTTTTTCGGCATCGGTAAAATCTCTGCTTCTGGCGGTACGTACCCCATATTTTTCCATAAACGACTTGGAGTAGATTTTGCTCGCCTCAAGCCGTGCCGCTTTTTTGTCCGGGCCCACAATCCCAATACCGGCGGCGCGGAAACGGTTGACAATACCTTCCGCCAGGGGCAGCTCCGGGCCAACCACCACCAGACCGATCTTTTCCCGCCGGCTGAACTGAACCAACTCCTCCTGCCCTTCCGCCGTGGCGGCATCATCGACCATGAAAACATTTTCGCATTTTTCTTCTGCGGCGGTTCCGCCGTTTCCGGGAGCGACGAATATTTTTTCAACCTTATCGGACTGGGCGAGTTTCCACGCCAGGGTGTGTTCGCGGCAGCCGGAGCCAATGACCAATACTTTCATGGGGTAAGTATAACAGGGCAGGGAACCCCTGACTATACAGACGAATTTCATCTGGAAAAATTCTCTCTTTTTCGTTAAAATTCCCTCAATTAAAATTTCCTTCTGCCGACAATGAAGGGATGAATTATTTTCGGCAGGATGGAGGGGACTATTGTGGCTTATAAAAACGCGCTTTCTACTTACAAAGAGACCAGAATCAAAACGGCCAGCCAGGGACAGTTGATTATCATGCTGTATGATGAGGCAGTAAAACAACTGGACAAGGCGCTGGAATTGCTGGGGGTGAACAGCTCCGGAAAGAAAGATCCGGGAAAAATAGAGCAAATCGGCAAAGCGGTTATGAAAACCGAGGAGATTATTACCGAATTGATGGTTTCTCTGGATTTTGAGCAGGGAGGGGAGATTTCGCAAAACCTTTTTTCCCTGTATACCTGGTTTAACCGGGAACTTCTGGAAGCCAATATCAAACAGGATATACAGCGGGTTACGGTTGTGAGGAATATGCTCAATGAGCTGCGGGATGCCTGGCACAAAATTGCGGCCAAGAATGCCGCCGAGACCGCTAATCGCGAAGTTGTAGGCATAAATATTGCGGGTTAATGAGGGAGGGGGATATGGGAGCAGCAACAAGCGTCGAAATTAGTCCTGAGGAACTTGCCCAGCGGGTTGCCATTTTACGGCGTTTCAGGACCCTGCTTACTCAGCAGCGGGATCGGTTCCGTTCTTATCTTGAGGTTCTGGACAAACAACAGCACATGATCGAATCCGGCAATACCGAGGAACTTCTGTCCCATGTTGAGATGGAAGAAAAAATCGTGGCGGATATTTTTTCAATACAGAAAGTTATCAACCCGCTGGAGGAAATGTATCACGCGGTTATTTCCGGCTTTGGCCCCGGAAAGGCGCCCAGCAAAGACACCCTTCACTCCGAAGGCGCCGATGAAGTGCCAAGTCTCAAGGCCGCTTTGGAAGATCTGAAAAATGAAGCGGTGATCCGCTCCAGCCGAAATAAAGAGCTCCTTTCCAAACGCATGGTAGAACTCCGCTCGGAGATCAAAACCCTGCGAAACAACCCCTACGCTGCCAATGCAAGACGTTCCACCAGTAACACCGCAGCGCTGGTGGATATTCAGGGGTAAGAGGGTAAGTTGTTTTCTGGGCGATACTAGATTTGAACTAGTGACTTCTACCGTGTGAAGGTAGCACTCTCCCACTGAGTTAATCGCCCAAAGTCTAATGATGTTATCACCCGGCGCAGGGCTGTGTCAATAGCGATACTTACCTGCTCTGACGAGTCATAGCGCCAGAAACGCAGGGATTCCCCTGGGATGACATCCGCCGGCCTTTGTACTATGATAATCCCATGCTGTTGAGTATCAATTTTCCTGCATGGCTCAAGCCGGAAATAATTCCTGGCCTTCCGGTCCGCTGGTACGGGCTTATGTATATTGTCGCCTTTGGCGTTGCCTTTTTGCTCTATCGCCGGCAGGTGCGGGAGCGGCATTTCCCCATGAGCGAAGATGATTTATCGGGGCTGTTTTTCTGGGGCATACTGGGGCTGCTGCTGGGGGCGCGGATTTTTTCCACTTTGGTGTATGATACCAAAGATTATCTGCTAAAGCCTTGGCTGATTTTCTGGCCTTTCAGTAACGGACAATTTACCGGACTTATGGGAATGAGTTATCACGGCGGCGCAATAGGCGGCCTCCTGGCGGTGATTGTTTTTTCCCGGCGCAAGCGCTTTAGTTTCCGGGAAATCAGCGATATGTACGCCGCCAGTATTCCCCTGGGCTACACCTTTGGCCGGCTGGGGAATTTTATCAACGCCGAACTCTACGGCAGAGTAACCACCGGCCCCCTGGGAATGATCTTTCCTTACGCAACGCCCCTTCCAACCAGCGAGCTCTGGGTGCGGGAAGCGGCTGAAAAAACCGGCGCCGTCGTCAGGGGCGCAATGGTGAATTTGCCGCGTCATCCTTCCCAGCTCTACGAAGCCCTTTTTGAAGGAATAATCCTCTGGGCCATTATCTGGTTTTTCCGTAACCGTAAACCCTTCAAGGGTTTTCTGGTGGGCCTGTACTTTTTGGGCTATGGTTTTTTCCGTTTCTTTATTGAATATTTCCGCGAGCCTGACGCGCACCTGGGTTACCGCATTGAATTTGTCAAAACATATCTTTCGCCCGCCTATGCCCACCCTCCCCTCAGCTTTTCTACCGGTCAGATTCTCTCTTTCGGGATGATCCTCTTTGGCATTGTGTGGCTCCTCGTCGCATCACGCCTGCCGGGCCGGGAGCCGTTTCATGCCGTAACAGCGGACAGTGCAGCCGGCCGGGACGACGCTGAAAAAACAGAACGCAACCGGCGGCGCAAGCTGAGGAAAAAGCTGCGGTAGCAATGTCCAGTTATGCGGGCTTGCCAAAAAGAATGTGAGCTGTCATTTCAAGGTAATGATCCCCGCCATAGTTTGGGAATTCCTTTTTCATGGTTTGAATGAATTCCTCAGACGTTTTCGCGGCAGCGACGGCGCTTTTCAATTTTTTCAAATACCCTATCTTCACCCTTACATCCGATGTATCCTCGGGCGGATAATGGGAACTGCATATAAGATCATACCCCTTCTTGATGCACCCGGTCAGCTTTGTTATTTCCGTATCAATGCGGCTTTTACTGATGATGATCGAATGTACATCATGACCAAGCAGATGCATATACTTCAGGTTGATTTCGGGGATTTCAATATCAAAGGCTTCGTGGGTCATTTCGATATTCATCTCAATACCGGCTATGGACACACAAGCCCTATCGATATAATCAGTCACCTTGTTGATGGAACTGTCAAAGGCGCTCCCAAAGGTTTTGGAAAAATCATTTACCATTGCTTTCCCCGGGCCATAGGTACCGAACTCCTCGGCGTTTCTGGTACTGTACCGTTTTGCCTCTTTCATAAAATGGGCGCCGGTCATGTGGTAGGCCAGAACCAGCCCTTCAGTCCTGGCATCCAGAGTATGGAGGTATTGTTCCAGCTCGACAAGATTCTCCGTAAAGCAGGGCGGTTCGATCACCACGATCCGTTTGTCTTTTTTCAAAATCAGGGTGATGTCGTTCATGGGGTCATTGGTTTTGTAAACGTACAGCTCAAGGTGTTTAAAATGATAGTGATTGATTTCCCCTTTTGTCAGTCTGGTACTGATAAAATCGTTTTTTTGCATGGCAGGTCTCCATTATTTTTTTATGAAAGCCAAATAATCAGCTTCTCTTTTAGTATAAGACCCTGCCGGGGATTTCTCATTGGATAACGTATGAGTATTTTACGGACCGCAGGGGAGTTTTTGGATTTCCTGGTCTATTTCAAATAAAAGAAAAGTCGACAAAAACTTGATTGTATGCGAAGGGTACATATACGCGGATTATCAATACCCTTACCAGCAATGCTGACAAAGCGGCATTGAATTTTGCCAATGGCGTGTATTATTGGCGGGCTTATCCTGCAAGCGAAGCCGAATTAAAACGGGGCGGAGTTTCGGGGCGGCTTGCTATTGTGTACGCTCCCGCACCAACTGCGGCAGCGCCATCTCCGCCGGTGAGGACAGTTCCCCAGAGCGAAACACCGCCGCCTATGGCGCCACCGCTTGCGACACCCCGGAACCTGCGGCCTGCTGCGGGGTATACCCTTACTGAAGCAATTATTATCCGCGATCGGCAGGTTGCCTTTAGCTGGGACGTGGTACCAGACGCGGCGGAATATACCTTTACGCTGTTCCATGTTACGGTGGACATTACCGAAATCGAAGGAACCCAGGGGCAGGAAGCAGGCGTGATGTTTGGGACGAATTAAGAAGATAAACCGCGCGCAGAGAACGCGGAGGAAGAATTATCTCAGCGATCTCTGCATTCCCAGATATATTATCCGAGCCCTACGTTGACATATTTTTTTGCCTCAGGATTTGTGATCTCAACAGGATAATCAAACTCACTTCCATTCATCCGGATTGATGAATAAAGTTCTTTTCCGGCAATTTGCAGCCATTCCGGCACTTCGTTTGCCGGTGTCTTCTCATAGTTCGATTCCAACATCAATGCTCTCAGGCATGAACAGCCAACCGCATGACTCTCAATTCTTCTATTGATATTCCTTTGATACCATATAGAATGTCTCAATATCTCGTTTTTATCTCCCGGCATCATGCGAATAGTACCAACCGTCTTATTGTCTTTATTGCTCACAGAAATGTCTATTGTATGACCGCTAACATAACCGCGTAGCGAGTAGCCGGCTTTACGCAAATCATCCCTAAATCGCAGAAAAAACGAAACGCAAACGGCAAAATCACTCACGTCTTTTGCATAGCTATTCTTTTCATACAACTCCTTCGTATTACCTTCACCCAGCATTTTGCTTATCAGGGCCTCCATTGCACGTTTTAAGGAAATTTTTCTCCAGACAATGAACGCTATGACTGCAATAACGATAATAAGAAAAACCAACATACTTTGCTCCTTCTTCCAATAATGGAAATTTGTCATGATTTTTTGCTATAAACACCGCAAAACTATCGAACCAAAGGTCCGCATTTTCCGGGGTTCCCGACTGTAATGGAATCCCTTTTGTGGAAAAGTTTATATCTTCCCCATGTAGAGCAGAGCATCTTCAAGGGATTTTCCCTTAAGCTCCTTAATCTCGATTCCGGCGCGGCTCATCTACATGGTGGAAGTGAGGCTCTTTTTCAGGCCGGAGAACATCCCATTAACAAATACCTCGCCGTCGACTGAGTCAACGGTGACCTTTTTTCTGCGGATATTGTATTCTGTTGCCATAAATAATTCCTTCGCGGTCTTTCCCGCCGTCTTTATTTGCAGCCGCAACGCGGCGGTTTGCTTTAAAACTGCCGCACGGCACGAACCTTGTACACCCTGCTCCCGCCGCTCCCGGTGAAAATGGCGTCAATACTTTACCTGCCCTCAAGGGCAGGTTTTACCCAGGAAAACCCAAAAGAGCCGCCTATAAAACCAAAATATCTTATAGAAACGATTTTTTATTTTGCCTATGGTGTTATATAATATGAAACTTTCAGTGTTTTGTCAAGAAAATACCCTTATGGTTCAATAGATCATAGGTATATAAGGGTATTTTACGATAATGATAAGCGGGCAAGACCTTAGAACACTTTTAGGCAGGCGGATTCAGTTTTACCGGAAACAGCGGCAGTTATCCCAGGCGACTCTCGCGGAAAAGGCGGACATTTCAATCACTTTTATCAGCCAAATAGAGCGAGGTATTAAGTATCCCACTTCGGAAACCTTGTCCGGAATCACAAATGCACTGGGAGTGGAGGTCTGCGAGCTGTTTCAAGAGGACAAAACACCCGCCGAACACCGGAACATACTTGAGCGGTTTAAAAATGACGTTCTTGGGACGGTTGAAGAGGTGTATAAGGTGTATAAGGAATCGGGTTCCTCCTCATAAAACCGCCAATACCGGGGCGAACTCTATGGTCCTCCGGCAACGCATGAGCCTGCTTAACAAGAAAAAACATGGCTTTTACTTTTCTGAAATTACAGACGTATTCGATGATTCGCATCTGATGGATTGGTATGACAATGGTCATTCTTCAATGGAAGAAGACAGATACATCTGTTTGGGACGTTGGCGTGATATGGTTATTCTGTTTGTTGCATTTACGGAGAGAGACGGCATAGTACATTTGATAACAGCAAGGGAGGCTACTCCAAAAGAGAGGAAAGCGTATGATGAAAATTACCGAAGAGAGACTAGCGGAAATTAAGGCGTTCAAAAATACGGATTTTTCCGATTGTCCGGAATTGACCGATGAACAGCTGGCACAAATGAAACCTTCCCATTTGCGGGGCATGATGAAAAACTACAAACCTATAAAAAAGACCGTCAATGTCCGTCTTGACGCCGATGTGATTGAATGGCTCCAGAGTGACGGGAAGGGTTACCAGACCCGTATGAACGCCATTTTACGGGAAGCAATGGCCCACGCCATATGACTATTACAGAAAAGGTACGGAGGGCGAAGGAAATTAAGGCTTTCAAAAACACAGATTTTTCCGATTGCCCGGAATTGACTGATGAACAATTATCACAATATACCAAACAGTACCTTTTTGTTATCAAGCACGGAAATTAATCTTGGCGAATGGTTATAGATAAACGGTCTTACAAAACCATAGACCAATGTTACGCCAGCAGCGCTAAATCCTATTGTTGCAGGAACGCCGACTGCTGGATTATCCCAATCAAGAGCCACAACCTCTATAACAAAAAGCCCTGCCGCAATAGCATAACCGGCAGTAATGGTATTTTTGGAATAATAATAAAGTCCCGGTTTACGGAAAATAACTTTTTCTCGCTGATTCTTGTAGACATAAAAAAAGAAAGTTCTGTAATTCCTTATAGGGTAAGGAATTACAGAACTTTAGCAAGGAGAGGACTCGAACCTCTGACCTCCGGGTTATGAGCCCGACGAGCTGCCAACTGCTCTACCTTGCGTTGTCTAATTTAATATACATAAGTGTGCTCAATTTGTCAAGGGCCCGCAGTGCTTCATTGAAAAAGATACCGAAAAGGGGCCGTGCCCAGGCAATTATTACCGGTAAAATCATAAATTTTTTCACTTTTTTCAAAAACACTAAAGCGCCACGCAGGGACGAGCCATATATAGGGTAAGAAATCTTTTTTGGAGGTTGCTATGAAACAACAAAACAAAAGGCTGGCAGCTCTATTTTTAGCGCCCTTGCTTTGGGCGTTGATAAGCGGCTGCAATTTTCCCGGGGCGGAGCCGGAGGAATCTGCAAAAGTACAGACTATCACGGTGATGACCTGGAATATGCAGACTCTGTTTGACGGAACGGATACGGGGAACGAGTATGATGAATACCGGGAATCCGCAGACTGGTCCAGGGAGAAATATATGGGCAGACTGAATATTATCGCCGGGGCCATAGGCAGAATTGATCCCGCACCGGATGTCATTGCGGTACAGGAAGTGGAGACCGCCGGGGTTGTTGAGGATCTGGCCAACTCCCTGGCAAAACGCGGCTATACCTGGACCCACTTTGCCAATAGTCCCGGTATGTCCCTGGGCGTGGGCGTATTGAGCCGCTTTCCCCTGCATGACACAAAGGTTCACACCATTACCATTAACGGCGATACTACGCCCAGGCCGGTATTGGAAACCCGGATCACCGCAGGGGATGAGGCGCTGGCCCTTTTTATCTGCCACTGGAAATCGAAACTGGGCGGTGATGACCTTACCGAAGCGGTCCGCCGCGCCTCGGCACGGATCATCCTGCGCCGTATGCGGGAATTGGCGGAACAGGAACCGGATCTCCCGGTGATCATCATGGGCGATCTGAATGAGAACCACGATGAGTTTTACCGGCGGAACGGAACGGTAATAAGCGCCCTGTTACCCGATGATCCCTACACAGCGGACCAAGCCGGCTTTTATAGCGAGACCGAAGACGTAGAACAAGACAGCAGCGAACTGCAAAAAGATTTTCTCGTTATCAGTAAAACAAAGCCCCCTGTGCCGAAGTATTTTCCGCCGGAGATTCTGACACTTTATTCGCCCTGGAACAATGAGTTAAAAAACGGCTCATACTACTACAAAAATAACTGGGAAACCATCGATCACTTTCTGCTTTCAGGGCAGCTCTTTACCAAAACCGGCTGGGAATTTTCAGGCTGTGCAGTTATCGATTATCCGCCCTTTACCAATTCCAACGGTCATCCGGTTTCCTACAATCCCAGAACCGGATCGGGCATGAGCGATCATCTGCCGCTGCTCTTGTCTTTACAGCTGGTTTCAAACTAAGGAGCACGCCGATAAGTGGTTGATTGTTGTCCTTTACCCAGCTAACCATTAAATAGGGCGGTACATCTTCCGCCCTATTTATCTTTCATCTTTAAGAGCATATCCAGCACGCCAAATAGAAAATCCTGATACTTGGACGGCAGGCCCTTTACAAGACTGACCAGGTTTTTGAACCGGTCGTCTGGCAAATCCTCCCGGAACATATCGCCTTCGCCATAGCGCAAATACGATTCATTGATATTGAAAGAAGAGCACACCAGCTTGATGAGCCGTTCATTGACAGCCAGATGGCCGGTCTCAACCCTGGCAATATAACCACCCGAAAGGGCGATAATCGAGGAAAATTTGGCTTGCGACAGGCCCAGGGCATGACGAACCGCCTTTATTCGTTCATTTAGTACCGGTATCTTCCTGGATTCCATACTTAAGAGAGTAGCGAAAATCTGCTGATTTAACAAGAATATGGGATGCCCATAGAATATATCCTCCATAGTTTCTCTTGACAAAACTTAATATAGCATTGCATAATCACTTACATAATAAGAATATGAATATGAAAGAATGGACGAAATTGCCGGATGCGGCTTGGACTTCCCGGTTTTGGGCCTTTTACCAGGGCTTACCAGAGCCGATTAAGGAAGGGTTTACCTCCCTGGCCCAGAGCCTTGACCGTGATGTGAAACAACAGGAAGCACAAGCTTCCATAAAAGAACATGGCCAAGTCAAAAAGGGATGTACAAAATGATATACAAAAAATTACAAATAAATTTTTTCCTCTTTTTTGTTTTTTGTGCGGGTTTTGTTTTTGCCCAGGAAGCGCCCCGCTGGGTAACACGCCAGGCGATGGCTTATCCGCCTGATCAGTACCTCACCGGTACGGGCGAGGGCCGCAGCGAAGAGGAAGCGCGTATGCGGGCGCTGGCCCAGATCAGCCGCTTTTTCCAGACCACTGTGGACGACACCCAGAATATGCTGTACAGCTACAACCAAACGATCACCGGTACGGCGGAAAACACCGCCGTAAGCCAAAGATCCGTTGTCAGCTCCGAAGCTGACTTTTTCGGTGTCCGTTTCGCCGAAACATACTTCGAGAAAGGCGGCGCCGTCCGCGCCCTGGCCTACATTAACCGGGAAGAAGCGCTCGAAGTCTACGATATGCGGACCGCTGCCTGTCTTACAAAAGTCAACGAACTCCTTAAACGCTACGATAACAACCCTCATCCCCTGGCCGCCATTCCCCGCCTGCGCGAAGCCCGGGAAAGTGCCGTCCTGGCGGAAAAACTCGCCGGTATTGCCGTGCTTATTAACTCAGGCGCGGCGGAGCATTACCGGGGTATCACGGCAATAGTGCCGCGGGTTGACGCCGCCATTGACGCGGCTAAAGCGCGGCTTACGGCCAGTGTTACTATAAACGATGAGCGTTTCCGTTCCCTCGCCCACGGGGCTGCTACTGCCGTAAAGAACGAAGGCCTCGCCATTATCGAGAAAGGCGGAGTTTACACGCTGGAAATTACCGTTACGCCGAACGAATCGAAGGCGGCGAACAATTACATCATCCAGCCGGAGGTCGCCGTCATCCTCAAAGCGCAGGACGGCTCGCCGGTGGCAAGCTGGCGTAAAGCCTACGATCCCTTCCGCCATCCTCAATCAACGGATGAGGCCGTCAAACGCGGCCTGCGGAACATTGAGCAAAACTTTAACGCGGAATTTCCGCTTGAGTTACATAAAGCATTAGGAGGATTACAATGAAAAGTTTCAAAATGAATGTGATGATGGCGGTGGTAGCGTCTTTTGCGCTGCTCGCGGTGGCTTGCGGCTCCGCGCCGGCCAGTAGTTCTGCACCGGTCTCTCAGCAGGATACGCCGATGCTCTCGCAAACCCAGGCGGCTTCCCAGGCAGCGGAGAAAACAGCGGACAAGCAGCGGGTGCTGGACTGGAAAGATCGCGGCCTGGGTGAGGTCGCTTCCCCGGAGTGGCTGCTCCCCGCCCAGCGCGGTAACTTTACGGTGTTTAAACGCGACTGGCAAATTACCGGGGACAAGCGGTTGCAGCCGATTTCTGTCCGTGCCGAAAGACTCAACGCAGCGCAGACCATCGCCGATGTACAGTACGCGGCGCGCCTTGCCAACGAGTTGAAGCAGAAAGTATTGAGCAGGGCGGCGATCACGCTGCAAAGTGATGACCAGTTTGCCGCTGCGCAGGACGCAGCCACAGAAACAAAGGTCGATATAGCCGGGCAGCAGCGCCTAACAGATTTTTGGCAGCAGTACGAAATCACCAATTCCCAGGGCCGGACCACCAGGTACTATATGTATTATGTTGTCTACTCCTGTGACAACGATGTGTGGGACAAGCTGGTAGCGAAATACCTGTTCGACATTGTGGACAAAGTTCCCCAGCAGGAGGCCAAACAAAAAATCGCGGGGATGTTCGCCGAGATAGCCGCCGATAGCAAAAACGAAAAGGAAAAAAGCGAGCAGGTTTTCCGCGAGGAAGTCCAGGCCCAACTGAAAGCCCTGCAAACGCCGATGAGTGCGAGTGAACAGCGGGCCGCCTACCGTTCCGGGGACAGCGCGAAAATCGCCGCCGCCAGCGTTACAAAGGCCGACACGGATTACATCTCTGCGCTGGCCGCATTAGCGGGTATTGAATAAGCAGGGGACGCCGTCATGAAAAAAGCGCTGTTCGCCGTTTTATGCATTCTGTTTGCCATCGCAGGGCCGCTGTCCGCGCAGCAAAAGAGACGGGTCGTAGTTCAGCAATTCGCCAACAGTAAAGGGGTTTCGGCAGAGAATGCACGGACGGTAACAAACCTTATCCGCAGCCGGATTGGGGCAAGCGGGGTCGTCACGCTGGTTACGCGGGATGATTTTGACAAAATCGCTGCCGAACACCGGTTTCAAATGAGCGATTGGTCGAACCCAAACAAGACGGCGGAGCTGGGTGCGGCGGTGGGCGCCGACTATATAATGGTTGGCGAAATTGATGAGATGGACGGCATTTATTTTGTTACAGCCCGGATGATAGACCTGAATACGGCGGAACAGATAGCTTCAAGCGACATTGAATTTGAGCGCTTGAACCAGGCCCGAACGGCGATGGAAGAATTTACCGACCGTTTTCTCCAGGCTCTTGGCTACTCAGGCGGTTCCACCTCTAGTTCACGGCCCGCAGTACAGGGGGCGCGCCCGGGCACACCCGCCAATACCGGCGGCAGCTTTTCCCTGCAACAAACAATTCGGGCCATTAACGCGAACATGGCGCGTATTCCCGGTGGGACCTTTTTGATGGGCAGCCCCAAAGAGACGGGCAATACCAATGAACGGCCCCAACATCAGGTGTCTCTGGGCAATTTCAGTATAGGGAAGTACGAAGTTACCCAGGATGAATACGAGGCAGTTATGGGACGTAACCCCAGCACCTTTAAGGCAAGCGACCATCCGGTGGAAACAGTGAGCTGGCTTGACGCGGTTGAATTTTGCAACAAGTTAAGTCAAGCGGCAAATCTAACGCCAGTGTATATGATAAGCGGCGCAAATGTAACATGGAACGCCAACGCCCAAGTTGACCCTCGGTCAGCAGGCTACCGGTTACCCACGGAAGCGGAATGGGAATACGCCTGCGGAGAATGGATCGACGGCTGGCTTGGCAGCAGTTCCAGCGGGATGACACATCCGGTGGGGCAGTTTGCGCCCAACCGTTACGGCCTTTACGACATGATAGGTAATGTGTGGGAGTGGTGCTGGGACTGGTACGGGACTTATGGCAAGGACGAACAGTCGAATCCACGGGGACCCGCATCCGGCGCGGCCCGCGTAAGACGCGGTCTTTCATGGAAAAACAACGGACGCTTGATGTTTGTCAACAGGGACTACGGTCTCGCCTCGGAGCGGAACAATGCCATCGGTTTTCGGATTGCACGTTCCGGGCATTAATAGTTATTTTATCCCACCGTTGGTGGGGTGCAAAAGAACATATCCGTTGGATATGGGAAAATGAAAATTGCAATGGAGTTTGTGTTATGAAAAAACAAGGAATTATGCTTGCTGTTTTGATGGTCCTGGCGGTTTTTCTGTTTGTCGGATGTGTCTCAACAAATTCGGATGTTGTGGAGAATTTAACATTCTGGGATCCAACGGTGTTGAATGGCGTAACGGCGGTAACCAGTGACGGCCTATATAAAGAATGGGCGCAAATATCTCCGGATGGAAGCAAGTTGATATACTGCGAAAAACCTTATAACCAGGATGATGCTGCCTGGAACATTGTGTTACTGCGGGATCCGACTTCTCCCGCAAAGACGCAGTTAGTCAAAAGCGGATTCGCCCCGGCATGGTACGAGAACAACACCAATTTTGCGTATGTAACCTGGGAGAACAGTACCTATAAAATGCTTCGCACATCAATAGCCGGAGGCGCAAAAACGTATATTACCAGAAACCCGGATGGACAAGGTGAAGTGCGGCCCACGGTCAAAGAGGGCGTGATTCTCTGCAATACTGCCCCTACCAACAGCAATAGCACGCTTGTCACCATCAGAGACAATGGCAATGAATATACCATGCTGGGTCAGGGGCATTCTCCTTCGTGGCATCCTTTTGAGAATAAATTTTTGTTTATCCGGGGAACCACACTTTATGAAATGGACGCGGCTACTACCCAGGTAACGGAGCTTTTTGACGACGCGCCGTACAATGTTGGATTTCCGACTTATTCAGGCGATGGACAATATATTCTGTTCCAGAAAGGCGCTGAAGTGAAAACTACCCGCACTGTCCAGACGGTGGTAGACGGCAAAAAGAAGAATGAGA
Organism: Spirochaetia bacterium; assembly: GCA_025997895.1. Taxonomy (GTDB): domain Bacteria; phylum Spirochaetota; class Spirochaetia; order Treponematales; family Breznakiellaceae; genus WQXQ01. Next base: position 16,721 of record BNVF01000012.1, on the reverse strand, counting down.
GGGTGGTGGAAAGCAGAGTGGACAAATGGCAGATATTTTGCATGAAAGCTGACGGGTCCGAAGTAAGAAATTTAACTGAAGGGAACGTTTCGGCTTATGGTCCAACCTGGGATAAAAACAACAACATATATTTTATCTCGGATGCAAAAGGAAAGACAGAAATCTACCGGGCGACTGTCAATCTTGAGTAAAGCAAACAGATAACAAACGAGACCGTTTGCGACAAGAGATTCGTTAAACCGGGTGGGCAACTGCCCGGTTCTGCCCAGTTGTCTACACTGTACGAAACCCGGTTATACAAGGAACAAAACAGTCCAATGAAACGTGAAAAACTTTTTTTTGCCGCTATCTTCGCCCTGCTTACTTTCACCGTGCCGCTTTCGGCGCAGCAGGCCACCTCTCCTTTCATCCTGCCCCCTGCGGAACGCTGGCAGGGCCGGGTAAATTATACGGATGCTCAGGGTGTGCGCCATAGCGATCTTTACGAGATTATCTTTGTAAAGGGCGGCACCTGTATAGTCAGCGTGAATACAAAAGCGGGTGGCAAGGATATATACTTCGATGCCGATGGCCTTTGGTCGGAAAGCTCGGACGGCATTACCGGCTCGTCCGTCCTCCGTATTGAGTGTGAATTCCCTGATTCGCCCCTTGAGTATCTGCACAGCATCCAATGGGCAAGTCTCTACCAGTTTGACAATGGAAACACGCGGTTTACATTGCTTGTCCCGCCCTACCCGGGTGCCCGTAATATGCGCGTCCAGTTCGTGCGGGTTGAGGAGTGAGGCAAGCGCCCCAGCCCAACCAGCTTTCGGGGGGGGGGGCGGCTGGAGAGCGAATGAATGCATCCTATTTGGAAACCGGTGTAGCAGCCCCCCGCCACTTTTCCAGCGAATCCAGCATGAAGCCCCGGATGTCTATTCCGTAGACGGCCTGCAATGTTTCGCTGTTCAGTGTCTTTTCAATCGTACCCCAGGCAGCGAGTCTGCCGTCTGACATTAAAAGCGCGGAGTCGCCGAATTGATGCACTAAATTGAGATCGTGTAACACGCCGATAAGCGTTTTATTGTTGTCCTTTACCCATGATTTCAGATAACGCAGTAATTCGATTTGATTTTTTAAATCCAGGTGATTGGTCGGCTCGTCAAGTAGAATGACTTCCGGGTTTTGCGCCAGGGTTTTTGCGAGGAACACCCGCTGTAACTGGCCGCCGGAAAGTTCGTCGATCATCCGGTTCTGTATGTCCTGTATATCCAGCATTTTGATGGTTTTGCCGATTACTTCCTCATCTTCGGGGGACAGATTTTTCAGAAAGCCGCCTGAGTAAGCGTAGCGCCCCAGCGAGACTGTCTCCCGTACCGTGTAGGGAAAATAAATCTGCGCGGCCTGCCCCAGAAAGGCGATTTTTTTTGCCAGCTCTTTTCTGGAAAAACCGGAAACTTCCCGGCCCTCCAGTTTGACCGTTCCCCGGCAGGCAATTATGCGGGCAATGGCTTTGAGGAGCGTGCTTTTCCCGCAGCCGTTGGGTCCCAATATGCACAGACTCTCGCCGCACTCCGCCGTGAAACTTATGCTCTGTATCACATCCTCGCCGTTGTAACCGGCGGATAGATCCTTCACTTCTATCATAAACTGTCCTTACGCAAGCCTTCGCTTTTTAAAATACAGCCAGGCAAAAAAAGGCGCGCCAATGAGGGCGGTAATGGCGCCTACCGGCAGTTCAGACGGTGAAATTATGGTACGCGCCGCAAGATCCGTAACTACCATGAGGGAGCCGCCCAGAATAAAGGACATGGGAATGGCGTATTTGTGCCGTGAGCCGACGATCTTCCGCGCCGCATGGGGGGCGATAAGATCCACAAAGCCGATGACCCCGCTTAAAGCGACAGCCGCGCCGGTAAGCACAATCGCAAAGACCAGCAGTTTTTTCCGCACCCCTTCGGTTTCCACACCGGCGGCCTTTGCCTGCTCGTCGCCAAAGGTCAGCATATCCATTTCTCTTGTGTAGCGCATAATCCCCGCTGTTCCGATGATAAAAAACGGCAGTATCAATTTGACATAAGACCAGCCCCGCATGGCAAAACTGCCCATTTGCCAGAGCGTTATGCGTTTTAAATCATCTGAAAAAACGGCGCTCAGGGTGGTGAGCATGGCGCCGGTAAAAAGGGAAAAAACCATACCGCAGAGGATTATGGTGTTGCTCGACATTGATTTATCGATTTTGGCGGAAAAGGCGAGCACGGTAAAAACCGTAACCAGGCCAAAGACAAGGCCGGCCAGGGGCAGGGTAAAGGCGCTGATCAGCGGCAGAGATATTCCGCTGACGATCACAATGCCCGCCCCCAGGGAAGCGCCGGAGGAAACTCCCAGAATGTAGGGCGAAGCCAAAGGGTTGCGCAGCACCGACTGGGTTACGGCCCCGCCCATGGCAAGGCAGCCCCCGGCCAGAAATGCCAGCAGCACCCGGGGCAGCCGCAAAAGCCAGACTATGGAAACGTTTTTGGAGTCAACACCCGCCGGAACGCCGCCGCCCTGCCCGCCGCTGAAAATCCGGTGGCCTATTATGCGCAATGTATCCCCAAAGCCGATACCGGAACTGCCCAGCGAAGAGGCGGCAATTATGATTAATAGTGAAACGATTAATCCCAGGACGATACGCGCGCTATTTTTCATGGAATTCCGGGTAGACCGCACAGGCCATTTGCCGCAGTGCGAGGACAATGTGCGCCGACGGCCGCACCGAGGAATCGGTGTCTATCTGATACACACGGTCATGTATAACCGCGTTAATGTGATCAAAACCGGGCCGGCGCTTGATCTCGCCAATGGGATCATCGATGTAATTAACATTGGTTAGTATCACATCGGGATTACGGTCGATAATCGCTTCCGCGCCGGGACTGACGATCCAGTTATCATTTCCAAAAATATTTCTTGCCCCAATCACGCTGATCATATCGTCCAGAAAACTGTCCCTGCCAAAGGTGAACATCTCCGGGGCTGCGGAAATTTCAAAATAAACCGACCTTTTGTTTTCGATTAGCGCCCCTGTCCGGGCAATCTCGTCAACCTGGGCTTTCATGGAATCAATCAGCTCCCCGCCTTTTCCCGTAACGCCCAAAATCTCCGCGATAAAGGCGATGTCCCGGTAAATGTCGTTTATGCTCCTGCTCATGGAAATATACACCACCGGGATTCCCATTTCCCCCAGCAGCCGGAACGGGTCTTCGCCGCTGCCGGTGGGGTTGTGGCCGTTGGCTATGATTATATCCGGCTCCAGCTTGACGATCACCTCCGCATCGGGGTAGAAAAAATCCAGCGTAACAAGGCCGCCGGGTATCCCCGCCACATTCGCCGAGTGCCGGTCAATAGCAACCAGCTTATGCGCCATTCCCAAATCGGTGATTATTTCTGTATTTGAAGGGGCCGTGGACACAATGCGGTTAATGGGGCGCGTTAAGCGCACAGTTCTGCCGGCGCGGTCGTTTATCTCCCTGCCGCCGGTTTTTGCACAGCCGGCGCTTGTGATGATTATTACCGTCAGCATTAATGCATTTACTGTTATGCGCATTATTTGGCCTCAAATTGCATACGCATACCCAGAGTCAGGGTAAGTCCCGGCATGGGGTAATCTTTAAAGGACTGGTACGATTGGTTGAGGAGGTTGCGGGCTGCGGCAAAGGCACTGAAGTTTTTCCCTATCTTTTGATTGGCGTTTACCGCCAGGTTAAAAATTGGTTTCAGGTGTGCAAAATTTCCCGTGTCATTATAGCGATCTCCTTCATATTGGCCGGTAACGGAAAGGGAACCTGTTTTCCAGGCCAGCTCCGCCCCGGCTCCCGCGCTGTGAACGGGCATATAGGGGATTCTCTTATTCGATTCAAAGGTGTAGCCATAGGCAAGAAGATAACTCATCATGTATTGATAGGAAAGGGAAAACCCCAGGCTTTTAAAGGGCCCTTTGGCAAGGGGCAGTTCAATACCGGCCCTGGTATCGGCGCCGTAAAAAAATGCCCCCCCCACGTTTTGGGGCTGCCACTTTCCGCCGCTATAGTACCAGTGGATGGAATTATCGTACCATTGAACGTAGGCGTTTCCTTCCAGTGTTACGCGCAAATCATTGGCTGTTTTATGATTCCAGGCGGCTCCCAGATCGCCGCCCCAGCCTTCTTCCGGCTTTAGGTTTGGATCGCCCTGAGAATCACTGCTGTTCCAGTAAAGGTTTATCAGATCGGGAAATTTAAAACTGCGGAAGTAGTTGTTTTTTATGGTCAGGGAAGAAGCGGGTTTCCAGAGCAGGCCCAGTTTGGGAACCGGCACCGCCTGGCCGCCACTCTGAACCGCCAGTTTTATCGAAGGAATGACGGTAAATGTTTTATGGATTGACCATTCGGCCCCCAGGGAAAGCCCTCCGTCATGCCGGTCACGGAAAGAAGCGGCATCCAAAAAAACATAGCGGTAATCCCACCCGGCCCGCAGGGTAAGGGCTGTAAGGGGATACCATGCCCAGCGGTTTATTGCCATAAAAGCGTGGGTGATGGTAACGGGATAGTTATCAGACGACTCCGTGCGTTCCATGCTGTGGCTCAGAGAAAATTCAGCGGCCAGTGTATCGTGAAAGGCCCGGGGCATTTCCAGCATGATGTTTTCACGTGTGGAAAAATCGTAGAGCTTGTCGTAAATGTGAGAATACCCGCTTTGGGGAATATTTTTATCCCCGTAGTACAGACTGCCATTGACAATGAGTTTTGAAAGATCCGCAAATTCCCGAATCAGAGCGGCGGAAAGCCCCGTGTCCCAGATTTCATTATTTTCCTTGCGGCGGGTTCTGCCATAGGGGTCTTCGTACAGAAAGTGATTCGCCGCCCGGTTGCCGAACCAGTTGGCAGTCCAGGAAAATTGTTCCAGCCCCTGCCCGGCGGAGAAGGCGATATGCTGGGCGTCCGCCAAATCCTGCCACTGGGGCTCCTGGTTCCCCGCATTGGGTTTATAATACTTCCCCGGCAGGGCGGACATATTGGAAACACTCCCGGCAAAACGCAGCCCCGGCTTTTGTTTTTTTACGGTAACAATATTGATCACCCCCCCTATGGCCCCGGACACATTGTACCGGGAATCGGAGCCGCCGTAGATCACCTCGATACGCTCAATGGAATCAAGGTCAATTTGGTTGAAGTCAAATTGACTGGAATCCGGCGCATTGGCGGGGATGCCGTCAATTAAAAATGCTACCCGTTTTGAATCAAAGCCTCTAAGATTAATATCCCCCTGGCTGCCGTAGGGCCCGTACCGAACCGTTCCCAACCCGGCGGTTTCTTCCAGCAGGGCGGCCAGGTCCGGGGCGTTGGCTTTTTCAATCTCCTCCCTGGTAACAACCTTCATCTGCTGGGAAGTTTCGTTGGCTCCCGTAATGGTGATCCCTTCCCCTTCCATAACCATGTCCCAATCTTCTTCCGCAAAGAGATGGCCTATATTAAAAAAAAAGAGAAGGGCAAGAAACAGCGCGCCGGCCCGGGGAAAGAGGTACATCATTGTTTGGCATAGGTACTGGACATACCAAAATAGCCGTTGTCCGCAGTATATTCCGATTCTGCCTCTGCTGCTGAATCCATACCACCATTATTCGCACTGCCGCTTTTGTATTGGGTTGATCCATCAACAGTAGACGCGGTTAAATTTTTCCAATGGTAACCAAGATATTTCCCGGCAGAATAAGCAGAAGGAAATTCGGTACTGCCTAAGCCTGCATCGGTTACTTCTATGATAAGATAACCCCATTTTGACTGCAAGAGACTCATATCATCCAAAACTTCACCGACAATATTACCTTTCCAATCCCAGCTATCCATACCAAAGGAGGGAGTATTACTAAATGAGGATGTAACGGTTTTTGCTGAAATATCAATAGAAATATATTCATCATCACTTGACTTCCAGGTACCGCTGAATTCGGCGCCCGTGACTTTCGGTCCAAACCGGGGTACGGGATCGGGATCGGTTTTGCAGCCCGCCATAACCAGCAAAGCAAGACTCAAAACTAAAACAAGAGAAAGGATACGTTTAAAAGAAAACATGATAGCTCCTTTCGGGCCCTATCCTCGGAACCCGAAAAAAATATGGCGGCCCCACAAGGGACCGTGTATACCAAAGTTTCCTGACTTATGGGAACCAAATCCGTCAGCCTTCCCGGTTTTACCCAGTGGCTGCCTATGACAGATTTGTATGAGCGGCGCTCAATACCCAATCACAGTTACGGGATAGCGGAGGGTTTGCACCTCGCTTCCTTTGAAGTATACATTTACAGTATAGGGCGGCTATGCGGACCTTGTCAATGATTCAGCGTAGAGATATGACGCCGCAGTGCTTTTTTCTACAATAAAAAACTATGCTGGCTTGCTGTTAGCATATCTCTTAAAAGACGGTTCATTTCTGTTTCGGGATTTGATGCTGAAATACCTAAATACGGATATATCTCCATAACTATGGTTTGCCCCTTTTTTACAATACTCCGGCATAATTCAAATATTTTGTTCATCAGCGCTTCCGGGATTTCCCCCTTTTCCTTTAATTCATTCCAGGATAGTTCCGCATAATAAAAGAACAGTATCCTCTGGTTTTCCGCATCCTGAACGGCTCCTTCCAGCAATTTGGATCGATAATCCCTATGCGCGGTTTCCTTTATTGATGAGAAAATAGTTTCCGCCAATTCCAAAAAATGTTCCAACATTCCTAAATGGTTGGCGCCTAACGTGAGTGCGGCAAAAGATGCAAAGGGATATTGATATATTAAATGATCAATAGTCCGGCAGGCTCCGTCAATCATAAAAGCACGATTAAAATCCACTTTTAGATTTTCAACTCTGAAAGAATGGCTGGCTGTTGCGATTAATCCCATCGTATGCCAGTCTTCTTCAAAAACAACTTCGTCCGGGGTAAAGAAAAAAGATTTGTAATGTGGCGAACCGTCATTGTTGGCCAGCAATTGTCCATTCTTTTCGATCTTGCAGTTGGCGGTAAATATTGTAGCATGGGGTAAACCGGTCACATAATTCCATCTTCCGGATATTACATAGCCCTGCTCTGTTTCTTTGGCAATTCCTTCCATTTTTCCACTGCCCCCAAAACACACCTTGGGATTGTTGAAAATATTTGCGGCCAACTCTTGTGATAAATAGCCGACAAACGCGTTCGCGCCGCTGCATAAGGTAACTGTCCACCCCAGACTTCCATCAATCCGGGCAATTTCTTCCTCTATTTCCAACCCTTTAATCAAATCCAGTTCCAATCCGCCCAAACTTTTGGGAACAAACAAGTTAAACAATTTGCCGGAGTAAATGATCTCAAGCTGTTTGTCTGTTAATTTTCCTGCTTTTTCTGCATCATGACTTTCTTTTTTTAGCTGAATGCTGATTTCTGAAGGTAAATAGCGCATTGGTTTTCTCCTTATATCTTAATGGCCCAAATTAAGCGCCCAAAAACCACCGCACAATAGCGCCAACCATTTTCCCGATGGGCAGGATGGTAATAGCCGTCCGGTTCTGGATGATCATGATGACGAATAACAGGGGCGCCCCAATCCGCATGATGTGGTGTTCGGTTTCGGGATGGATATTGAGGCCGGAAAATACGATGTGGCTGCCGTCAAGGGGCGGGATGGGAATCAGGTTGAATACAAACAACCCAAAGTTGACCACCGCGGTGTAAAGCAGCAGCATAAAGACCCGTTCGGTAAGGTGCCCTAAATCCAGCTGAAGAAACAGCAGCCCTTTCAACATTAAAATAAAAATGACGCCTAATACGAAGTTTGAAGCAGGGCCGGCAGCGGCGATCAGGGCCTTATCACGCCGGGGGTGGCGCAGGTATTCGGGGTTGAACTGTACGGGCTTTGCCCATCCAAAACCGGCGAAGATGATAAACAAAAAGCCGATGATGTCGATGTGCTTGAGCGGGTTCAGAGTGATTCGTCCCTGATCCTTTGCGGTACTGTCTCCCAGTTTCCAGGCGCTCAGGGCGTGGCAACATTCGTGAATCGTCAGGCCCAGCAGAACGCCGGGTATCGAATAGAGGGTGGTTTCCAAATCCATTTCATCAATACTAGAACAATTTTGCGTCTGTGTTAAGAGTCGAAAAAATGCTATACTCTGCCGGATGAAGAAACAGAAAGCGTTTATTTTCAAATGTTCGGCCTGCGGCCACGAGGAACCCAAGTGGCTTGGCCGCTGCCCTGAGTGCGGAGAATGGAACACCCTGGTGGAAACCGCAAACAGCAGCCCGGTAACGCGGACTCCCGGCCGTAAGGGGCTGCCCCAATCGCTGCCCCTCTCGGCGGTGGACCCCCAGGAGGGGAGCCGCATCCCCAGCGGCATTGGCGAACTGGACCGGGTTCTGGGCGGCGGCATTATGAAACGCTCCGCCGTGCTGGTAGGCGGCGAGCCGGGCATAGGCAAGTCCACCCTGCTGTTACAGGCCGCAGCCGCTGTGGAAACCAAAGGGCGGGTGCTCTACATTTCCGGTGAAGAATCCGCCGGCCAGGTGCGGCTTCGGGCGGACAGGCTGGGGCTCAGCGGGAGCGGCAAAAACGGCGGCGGCATGGAGCGCATCGAAATCGTCTGCTCCGGCAATCTTGAAGAAATCGAAACTATTCTGAACGCCGTTAAGCCGGTGCTGGTTATGGTGGACTCCGCTCAGACCCTCTTTTCCGCCGATGCCGGATCGGTGCCTGGCACCATTAACCAGATGAAGTATTGCGCCTTTGAGCTTATTTCCTGGGTTAAGGAACATGATGCCGCCCTGTTTCTGGTGGCCCATGTTACCAAAGAGGGGCTTATTGCCGGGCCCAAGACCCTGGAACACATGGTGGACACGGTGCTCTATTTTGAGCAAAACGATAAAACTGCCGGGCTTTCCGGCACCCAGGACTGCCGTTTTCTGCGGGCTGCCAAGAACCGCTTTGGCTCGGTGGACGAAATCGGCATTTTTACCATGAGCGAGAAGGGGCTTACCGCCGTTGAAGACGCGGGGCTGCTCTTTTTGGTGCGCCGCGAGGGGGATTTGCCCGCCGGGGTTGCTACGGCTGCGGTTTTGGAGGGCACCAGAACCATTTTAGTGGAGATTCAGGCCCTGACTATCCCCGCCAAAGGGGCCGTAAGCCGGGTTTTTTCGGATAAAATCGATTCCGGCCGGGTTTCACGGGTGGCGGCATCCCTGGAAAAGCATTTGGGGCTGCGGCTTTCGGATCAGGACCTGTATGTAAACGTAGCCGGCGGTATACGCATTACCGAGGTAGGGGCGGAACTGGCCCTGGCCTGCGCCCTGTACTCGGCCCGGACCGGCCTTGCCCTGCCTGCGGGACTGGTTATCGCCGGGGAGCTGTCCCTGACCGGGGAAATACGGCCGGTGCGGCGCATGGCAGGGCGTATCAAAACCGCCACTAACCTGGGCTTTGTCAGCTTTTTGGGCCCGGCGCCGGAAGCGTATGCCGCTGATGGAGCGGGAACAGCCGGGGATTTGCTCATTGTCAAAGATATCAAAACCGCAATCAAGCTGATATATGGCACTTCCGTCAGGGGTAAAGACATTCCGCAGAATTCACCATAAAATCATAAAAAAATACAATATGAACGGGTTACAAAACTATTAGACTACGAGGAGGTAGATGATGGAAAAGCTCAATATTATGGCAATTGGCGCTCATCCTGATGATTGTGATTTCAGGTTTGGGGGAACGGCAATTAAATTTTTGGCTGCAGGCCACCGGGTGATGTTTCTTTCCATGACCAATGGATGTTCGGGGCATCAGACTTCTCCAGGACAAGCTATGGCTGCACGCAGGTATAACGAAACCCTGGCGGTATCCAAACTTACGGGAGTTGAATATAAAATGACGGATATTTCCGACGGATCGCTGACTACCGATCTTTTATACCGGGATGTCCTTATGCGTGAAATTCGTGCTTTTAAACCGGATATGATTTTTACGCACCGCCCCAATGATTATCATCCTGATCATCGGGCCACCGGGACCCTTGTGATGGACTGTTCTTATCTGGTTATCGTTCCTCATGTGGTTCCTGACAGTCTTCCGCTGCATAAGACCCCTTATATTTTTCATGTATACGACAGGTTTAAATATCCCACTCCGTTTGTTCCTGATGTAGTTGTCGAACTTGACAGCGTGATAGATAAAAAAACAGCTATGCTGGACTGTCATGCTTCACAGGTTTATGAGTGGCTGCCTTTTGCCGGCGGCTATTCTGCCGAGGTTCCTCCAGAGCATGATAAAGCAGGCCGTTTGAGTTGGCTAAAAACATATTTGGAAAAGAGAGAACCCTGTATTACCGGACGGTATAAGGAAATTTTGATTGAGCGGTACGGACACGAGAAAAGTCTCCATGTTCAACGGTGTGAAGCGTTTCAACTTTGCGAATATGGAGCCCAGGGAGATATCAAACAGATTCGGCAGATGTTCCCGCTCTAAAATGGGATATGACATACCACATATTTATATTGACAGAAAATATGTTTTATCGACATACTTATAGTTGATAATGTTTTTATAATCTGTGTTCATTTTAGGAGGAAAGAGTATGAATGCAAAAAAGACAAAAATCTGGTGTATTGGGTTGGGGTTTCTTTTGGTCCTGACGCTTTTAGGCTGTAAGGCGAAAAAAGCTGATGAGGGTGAATATGTAATTAAATATCCTACTCATCAGATAGGTTCCAATAGTTCCGCTGCCGCCAATGCCGAGATGATCAAAACGTTTAACGAAAAATATGCGGGTAAATACCGTATCGAGATTGAAGAGGTTCCCGGCGATGAGAATTACCGGAATAAGATGCAGGTACTTGCATCAGCAAAACAGCTGCCGGATTTTGTGTATGGTTCCACTCTTATAAATATGATTTACAGTCAGGGAGCCTATTTGGATCTTACCGCAGCCTTAAATGCCGACCCCGCATGGAAGGGTATATTTCCGAATACGGTTCTGAATCATAATTCCCGGGGCGGTAAGATTGTTGCCCTTCCCAACGAAGGCCAACTGGTAGGTTATTATTATAACCGGGAACTCTTTAACAAAGCCGGAATCAGTGCTCCGCCAAAAACATGGCAGGAATTCTTCGATGTCTGCGCAAAACTTAAAGCCGCAGGTATTACGCCGCTTTCCATGCAGACCGGTGACAATGCGTTTGTAGCCCAGCTTTTTTTGAGCGAAATGATCGCCTCAAGCGGGAGCGAAGGATTGGCGTATATGAACAGCGCTGACTTTCATGACGACTATAATAAACCCTTTGTCATCGATGCCCTTAATCAACTCCAGAGAATATGGAAAGAAGGATATACAACAAGGGATTCTATCGGAGGCATGTATGAACATGCGGCCAATAATTTTATTTCCGGCAGAACCGCGATGATTGCCAATGGAACCTGGATGATAGGCAGTTTTGTTGATCCTAATATGGGTGGCAGCCAGGAATTTGCCGACAAGGTCGAAATCGCCCTGTATCCCGGCGATTACTATATTTCCAATCCCTTTGACGGGTTTGCCGTTTGCGCACAGACTCCCAAGGGACAGGAAGCTGCCCTGGCCATGTTAAAGCACTGGACCAGTGCGGAAACCCAGCTTGCCAATCTCAGAGGGCCATCGGGATTACTGCCTGCCGGGAACATTGATATACCCCAGGATGTGATAAGCAATAACCGGCTTTTGGGTAATATATTGGTTCTTCGCGGAAACGGTACGCCGAGCCGTTCGTTAGGTAACAGGTGGTATGCAAATGTGAGTAATGTGTTCTCACAGCAGCTTACCCTTTTTGCCAGCGGACAATGTACAGCCGAGGATATGGTTAAAGCCATGACTGAAGCTGCCCAGGCAAACAAGTAAGCCGTAATCAATTTTAGCGGGGAAGGTAAAGAAAAACGCCTTCCCCGTTGTTTGGCGCATCTGGCATGAGTGCTGAACATCTGGGGGATGCTGTGCAAAATTTGAATCTTCGGGTTGTTTTTGTACAGGGTGCTTTTACTGCTATGCAATGTGCCAGTACCGTATATTTTGTTCAGGCTTTTCAGCGTTTTGGGTATGACAATTTGCTCATTGGTACCATCATGATGTTTACATCTCTTTTGGCTATTTTTGTCCAACCTTTGTGGGGCTATATAGTTGATAAAATTGTCATGGACCGGCAGATAATAGCCGGTTCTTGTCTCTTGGGCGCTGTCATCTATTTTATTTTTATTTTTTCCGGAGGGCGCAAGGCAGTAGCTATTCCTTCTGCAATAGCAATGTATGGAGTTTTTATTCCTATGATGACGCTGATTGATGCCTTTGTATCCAAATTGATTGTTGACGGTTATCATATCAATTACAGTGCCACCCGTTCCGGCGGTTCCATCGCCTATGCATTTACTGCGGTGATTTTTGGTTTTTCGGTTTCCCGTTTTGGGATGCATTTGGCGCCTTTTATATATCTTGTTCCCTGTGCGGTTATGATGTGGGCTCTCTGGGGACTGCCTAATCCCAGGGGACATATAAAAAACGCTATTTCCCTGCGTTCGGGGTTTCAGTATCTAAGACACTATAAATTGTTTCTCCTTTTTATCGGAGCTTATTTTTTAATGTCCCTGACCTCAGTTCCGGCCAGTACCTATTATTCTGTGGTTTTATACAAATTGGGTGGTGATGAGCGGCATGTAGGTTTGGGGCTTTTTTTTCAGGCCATATGTGAGGTTCCGGTGATGCTCCTGTTCAGCAGAATAAAAAAGAAAACAGGTATCAAATCGGTTTATTTGTTGATGATAGGCATGATTTTTTTCGCGCTCAAAACTGCTTGCATTGCTTTTGCTCCCACTATAACGGTAGTTCTTTTGGGAAGTATGCTGCAGGGTTTTTCTTTTGCTATCTTTCATCCCGCAGTGGTAGAATTCCTTATGGAAATAATCAGGCGGGAGTACCTGGCCACCGCTCAAATGATTACCGTCGCTATAGGGTCAAGCCTTGCCGCAATTGTAATCAATCCCCTTGGCGGGGCAGCTTCTGATAGTTTTGGCCCGCAGAATATGTTAAAGTGTGTAATTGCCTTTGCGCCTCTGGGTGCGGTCTTATTGTTTACGGCCTGGAAATTGGCCGGTAAAAAGGAGGGACACTATGCGGAAAATCCCGCTTAAATGGATTGTTCTTTTCCTGGCGCCTGTTGTGTTTATGTTTTCGTTCCAATATATTATTCCTCTCTTTATCGTAGTAATCACCTCTTTTACGGATTACCGAATGACCAGGAGCGGAATTAGTTTTGCTGGATTGAATAATTATATACGTCTTTTTACCGCAGACAAGACCTTCTTTATAGCCCTTAAAAATACCCTGGCCTGGATGTTTCTTCATGTATTTTTTCATGTGGCCATCGGCGTGTTCCTTGCCCTGATTCTTTCCAAAAAACCGCGAGGCTGGAAATTTGTCCGTACGGTGTATATGGCTCCCAATATTATCGCGTCTTCTGCAGTCGGATTGATATTCATGCAGATTTTTCATGTTGAATACGGACTGGTAAATAAATTTCTTGAATATATAGGACTTGATGCCCTTACCCGCAACTGGCTTTTTGATACCCGGACAGCTTTTTTTTCGCTCACTATGGTCTGGTTTTTGTTTGCCGGGTATACCTGTACCCTGGTTCTGGCCCGTATCCTTTCCCTGCCCGGTGAAATGTTTGAAGCAGCGACAATAGAAGGCGCCAGCAGCCTGCAGATTGATTTTTATATTACCCTTCCCCTTGTAAAGGATACGGTGGCAACAACAATGGTGATGGCAGCGGCATATATGCTTACCATGTTTCCCCTTATCTATGTAACAACCAACGGTGGTCCGGGAGTACTAACCACGAATCTTCCGCTTTATCTGTATAAAACAGCCATGCTGGAGAGCAATTTCGGTTATGCGAATACCATAGGCGTCGTTATCATTTTTATTGGTATTCTTTCCATGCAGATTATCAACCGGGTTATGAAAACCAACCAGGAGCAGTAATATGGGACAGAGACATAAAAAAGCATATAACATTCCCGGACAGGTTTTTACCTATCTAGTGCTGGCTCTGGCGGTAACGATTGCGCTGCTTCCCATACTATGGGTTTTTCTTTCGTCCTTTAAGACAAATGCTGAATTTTTTTCCGGTAGATTTTTTCCTTCAAAATTCAGCCTTATAGGATACCGGGCCGCCCTTAAAACAGCTCCGATTATTAAATATTTTTTTAATAGTGTTATTACTGCAACAATATCCATGATACTCAATGTAAATATGGTTACGATGGCTGCGTATATTTTTGCCAGAGCCAAATTTAAACTGTCAAATACCCTGTATTACATTATCATGCTGGCAATGGTTCTTCCTGCTACAGCGATGATGCTTCCGGTCTATTTGCAGGTGAGCAGAATCGGTCTCTTAAATACCCGGCCTGGTTTGATACTGGTCTATTCCTGCCTGGGTATGCCGCTGACCCTTATGATCATGCGTTCCTTTTTTACGGGTATCCCCCGCGAAATGGAAGAAAGTGCAGCTGTTGATGGTGCAGATTTTATCAGAACCTATTTTCAGGTTGTACTGCCCCTGGTTAAACCGGGGCTGGCTACCTGTATGATACTTCGGTTTTTGGATTACTGGAATGAGTTTACCTATGCGCTGCTCCTTACAACAAGCCCTGATATCAGAACCCTTCCCCTGTCTTTGGGGTATTTTGTCTCGGCTTTTAGCTTTAACTATACGGCGCTGTTTGCAGCCATAGCTATAGCGGCCCTTCCCTCTCTCCTGATTTTTGCATTGTTTAGCGAGCAGGTTGTCTCAAGCATGACCATAGGATCTGTTAAAGGATAAGTGGATCTCCGGGAGTATTCCGGAATTTAACGTATTTTATTGTAAGGAGAAGAAAGAATGAAAGTCGAAATCGCAACGTGTCCCTGTTCCTGGGGTATTTTTTGGCCTGATGGTTCGCCGTCTCATGTACCGTACAAGGTGTTTCTGGACCAGGCTGCTGCGGCCGGTTATGTAGGGTTGGAACTTGGTCCTGTGGGGTATCTGCCGACGGACAAGGATTTGCTCGAAAAGGAACTCTCAAGCCGGGGCCTTAAAGCCCGGGCGGGAACTGCCTGCTACAAAGTTGACGAAGCGCAGGGCTTTGCGGATTTCCGTCAGCGTGCAGATGATCTATGTAGTCTCCTGGTAACTTTTAATATTGAATACCTGATGATGATGGATGAATCGCCCTTTGGCCGGGACAGGGAGGCAAAAAAGGGGGAACGCTCCCGGGTTTTTAAGTGTTATGATATTATCAAGGAATATATCCGTTATGCCAGAGAAAAGTACGGTATTACGGTGGTTTTTCATCCCCATGCCGGAACCATTGTAGAAACAGAGGAGGAAATACTGGAATTCATGGAATATACGGATGGCCTGCTTTGTTTTGATACCGGACATCATCAGATTGTTAATGGTTCTCCTGAACAGGGAGACAGCTGCGCGATAGACTTTTACCGCAGGCATCATGAAAGGATTCCGTATCTGCACTTTAAGAATGTTGATGCAGAACTTATGAAAAAGAGACTTGCCAACCCGGCGGAAAAAATCATGCCTTACTGTGCGCTGGAAGACGGTATCATTGACTTTACAGAACTTCGCAGGGTCCTTGAGGAAACCAATTACAACGGCCTGGGTGTAGTCGAACAGGATATGGCAGGTAAACCGGCAGAAGAGAGTTTTGCCCTCAGCAAAAAAAACCGGGAATACCTTGCAAGAATAAATATGATCTAGTGTTTGTCCATAAAATCGGTTACTTTATCTATATTATATTAGGAGGATCTTATGATTAAAGTCGGAATGCTCGGTGCAGGCGGTATTGCCCAGCTATCACATCTGCCAATGCTTAAAAATTTACCTGATGATTTTGAAGTAGTGGCCATATCAGACCTGTCCAAAGAAACCAGTCGAAAGGTCAAGGAAAAATTCAATATTCCAAAAACATATGACAGTGCGGAAGAGCTTCTTGGTGACCGGGATATTGATACGGTTTTTGTGCTTACCCAGGATCCCATGCACTGTACTCTGGCGCTGCAGTGTATTGAAGCGGGTAAAAATGTTTTTATAGAAAAACCGCTTGCCATGAACGCTTCTGATGTCAGAAAACTCATGGCAGCCGAAGCCAACCATCCTAACCAAACGGTAATGGTAGGGTATATGCGGCGTTTTGCTTCTTCTTTCCTCAAGGCAAAGGAGCTGCTTCAGGCCGATAAACGTCCTATCGAATACATACGATTCAGGGACATAATACTGGAAGGTAAATATTTTGTCAGCCAAACAACAAAGACTTTCCGGGCTAGAAGTCAGAGCGATCTTCCGCCTGATTCATTTGAAAAAATTGCCCAGATGAAGTATGCACAACATTCCGAAGGTCTTGGCAAAGAGGCTACGGAAATGCAGCGGAACGCTTACCAGATGCTGTTGGGTCTTGGCTGCCATACATTCAGTGCTGTAAGGGAGCTTATTGGACTACCTAAAGATATAAAGTCCGTACTTACTTCCCGTAATGGCACGCAGTTTGTAAGTCTCCTGCAATATGATGGTTTTATCGGCACCTATGAGATGATCAATGATCAGAACGTCGTACAATTTGACGCCGCTATTGAGATATTCCAGGGTACACGTAAACTGTTGATAAAATATGATACCCCGTACATACGCTT
>BNVF01000011.1 GCA_025997895.1 Spirochaetia bacterium | reverse complement strand
GCCCATACCACGCCTGACTGTTACGGAAGCAAGATCGGCAATTCCGTTCATTGATGCAAAAGCATTACTCATATTGCTGATACCGGAACTGCTGAGGAGTTCCGCCAGGAGTTTTTCCGCTTCCGGGACGGCGTTCCTTATGCCCAGTGGTTCTCTGGTATCCATAGCACGGGCCATGCGTTCGGCCTCGGCACCGATAAGGGACAGGAACGCTTCTGATGAAGCCTGATCTGCGGCGGCGGCAGCCTGTGCCAGCCATTGTTCCTTGTCCTCAAGACCTGCCAGATATGCCAAAACCCAGTCATTACTGACTCGTTTGTGTTCCTGAAGGAAATTCTCATTCCAGCGTTTATAAGCGGTTTCCATTTTTTGCGCGCCAGTTTGCCAGTCAGACCTGCCATTTTCTACCAGACTGACGGCTGTTTCCAGCCAGGTGTTGTATTTATCCGCTATATCCCGGCGCTGTTCATTCCATTCAGCCTCTCTGGCCGCAAGTTCCGCCATATACCTGCTGTAAAATGTTCTGCTAACCAAGGAAACAAATTCATTTCCCAGTTCAGAAAACTCAGCGGTATAATCCGATCCATATTCAAGAAAGCCGGCAAGATCCCTTATTATTTTCTGTTCCATTTTCTCAAGATGGTTTTTCCAGGCCGCCGCATTTTTTCCAAACGCCGCTTCCGCCGCCGTCCGGAGCATTGCCGCATCAGCAGTTCCAGCAATAAAATTTTCTGTGGCTGTATGGTACAACGATTCATTATTCAGGCGCTTTAGTTCATCAACAAGCCATTTATTCTCAAGATCTTTTTTACTCTTGTCCTCCACATTCATGGTCCACCGGATCAATTTTGACAGTCCATCCGACACATTGGTGTAGGTTCCGCCGCTTTCCCGCAGCATTGTTTCCCAGGAGGTCTTGACTATAGAAAGCTCTGTACTTTCCATGCCTCCCGCTTCCATTATAGCAAGATTTATCTCATTCCAGCCTATACTGCTCCCGGCGGCTGCTTTTCCTTCCAATAAATTTAACCTGGCACATGATGCGGCATAAGAAGATGCGGAAGATTTTATCTGTTCGAAATTTGAGTATAATTCCGATTTCCACTTATTAACGTTTTCTTGAGTTTTATTCAAGACCGGTTCAATCCGCGATAATGCGGTCCTGTTTACATCCCTCATTTCAAACCAAACCCAAAAACCTAGTTTCCACCATTGACTAGCCTTTTTTTGGGCAATACGGTATCTATTGTCCATTTCTTGATATATAAACCTATAAGAATCAAGAGCCCAGAGCTGCGAAAAACCATCTATATAGTCATTACAATTTCCGGAAATAGTCAAAACAATATAAAACTCAAGATCGGCTTTTTCCGTATCGCTAAGCCTATCCCACGCTTCTTGACGTGAAACACTCATAAACCAACGGGCAATATCGCCAAGGGTATCTTTTTCCACAGGACCCATCATACATAATGTCTCCGAAAGAGACCGGCCTTCTTCCAATTCTCCATAGCCCCCGTATTTGTTCTTCAAAAAAGCAATATCGCCGTTTGATCTGATTAGGTCTGCGACAAGATAATCTCTTGCCAGGCTCCACTGGAGATACTTTTTCTCATCAGAAAAATAGCCTGTCATTCTTGCGCTTAGCTCCCTGAGCGCTTTCTCAAATTGACTAATCATATGCTTTTCGTCCATTACCTCAATATTTGCATCAAAGTAATTCTCAAAACTTTTTGCATCATTGGCATCAATCCCGTCAAGCCGCATGGAATGATCTGTTGAAAATCCAAGACGGCCGTCATTTTTTATGGTGATAATATCCTGAATTGTCCATTCATCCCGCTTATCTGACGAAACATGGTCTTTATAATCATGAGGAATATTCCCCAGGGTATAAAGCCCTTCAAGATATTTACTGTAAATAGCATTGTTTTTTGTCATCTCTTCGGCACTTGCGGAATTAATTGTATTAAGGGTTTTAATGACCGTAAGTTTTCTGTTAAATGCCATCTCATATTCGGAATATAAAGCCGCATACTCAGGATCTTCATAAGGTCGGCTGGTTTCTCCATCATAGATATCCGACAATACTGTCAGGACCATCTGAGATTTTACCAGACTGTTTTTACATCTGACAAGATCTTCGATCTCGGTTTTTAGATCCAGATAAGCGGTGCTTGCCCACCTCCGTATAGCATCCTGAACTTCATATTCAAGCCGTTTCTGTTCTGTCCCCTCGTAAAATTTCTTTACCTGAGTATACTGCGCATCATAAACAGCACCGGCATCTGCAAATTCACCGGCGCCAAGAAGATAGTTATTCCTGGCTGTGTTAAAAACATTCTCCTGGGTTTTAAGGGCCGCATACTGCCTGTCGAGTTCCTTCTTCAAGTCATCAGAATCCATTTTAGAGTATTCATAACCGCGTCCCAAGCGGGCAATTTCTTCCTTAATTGCTTCTATTTTGAGAAAACGACGTTGTATTTTTACAGCTTCGTTATTATATTGGGTAAGCAGCAAGGCCACATCTTCATTTTCATCCACGTTATTGCCCTGTGTATATATGGAAAAAGCCATATTAAGGCGTCCGGTACTTATAAGTGCGTTTGCTGCGGCATCCAGTACTGCCCCCTCTTTCCATGAAGAAGCCCCGGCAACAAGGGAATCCGGGGTTTCAATAATATCTTCTGAAACATACTGGCGCCAGTGTTTTGTTTTTTCGTTTTGGGCATTTGCGGCTTCATCCCTGTTTCGTTCCCATGCTTTGGTAATAAGGTACTGATAATAGAGCGTTGTTTCATCATTCCTGATTTCAGCATACACGCGATTTATTTCCTCAATTTCTTCGCTGCCGGGATGTAAAAGAGACGCGCAATATCCATCTAATGCCGTATAACGATCTTCAATGGCTTTCTGTTTCTGAGAAAGTTTCACCGTATTGTCAAGCGGCGTTGCTCCTGTAAAAATGGCGTTAGATGCAATATACTCAATAAATGAATCCTTCCAAGTGTTTATTTCAGCCGCAAGCCATTCGGGGACAAGAGTGAACAGATTGTCAAATTCCATCAAAAAATCGCCGGCGTTATGGAAAAAATCATCTTGCTGAGAGAGAATAGCCGTATAAATATCCTGAATTGGAGGCAGCAAAGTCTCCTGTTCATATAGCTCATAACGGTCAAAAAAATTTCTCATGGACTGAATACTCTCCTGCCATGCTTCCTTTGCGGCAAACCAACTTAATGCAGCATAATCGTCATATAATTCCATCAAGTCCTGGCTAAGACGGTAATTTTTAATATAATCAGCAATAAAGACTTCAGAACCAATGAAAAAAGTTCCTCCTGAAACAAACCAGTTGATTATTGCATCTTCGTCTTCATCGCCAGTAAAATACTCCTCTCCCCTGTCCAGACGCGCCTTCAAGCGGCTTAAAATATCAAAACCTTCTGCGGCGGAATCAATATCAATAAGGCAAGATTTTGAAAGTTTTTTTCCATCGCTTTCGGATTCGGATTCGGAATCGGGATCAGGATCGGAATCGGGATCTTCATTCAAAAAACAATCCAGAGCTTCCATTTCCAGGGCTACCCGGCCTTCAATCAGAAGACGGAGGTTCTTGTCAGCTTCACTTGCGAGATGTTCTCCAAGTTTTTTCCCTGCCAATGCGGTTTCATCATACGATGCTGGAACGCCGCCATATACCTTAAAATACCAATCAGCGCCGGTATAAGATGAATCTACGGACCTGAGTATACCATCATCAATATTGTCAGCAAAAAGATCGATTCCCGCGAGGCGTATTTTAAGCGCTATTTCAGCCTCGGCCTTTGCAAGGCCATCATCGTCAGTAAGGGTCTCTACGGCTTCCATCAGGGCGGTCAATGAGTCCATGTCTTCCCCATTGCCGTTTATAAGTGTTTCAAGCAGCTTCCTGGCGGTTTCCGCCTGCCGGGAATTATCCCATCCCAGGGCATAATCGAACAATGATTTATAAATCGTCTGATTTCCTGATTGCATTAAATCCTTGTATTCCTTTAGAAGGAATGAGTAGTTATCCTTTATTTCAATAACCATATAGTCTTCCTGATTAATCACGTTAGCTGCAATAAGTGTTGAATATTCAGTATTCATTTTATCCAATGTTTCTTCAGCCTGTTTCATCTTGACAGCCAATGCATCCAGTGCATTTTGTTTTTGCTGAATATCTGCACCGGCGGCGCTTAATTTCTGCAGTTCCGTTTCATACTGAGCGATGGATTCATTGTATGCGGCTTTTACGGCTTCCCAGGCACGGATCCCTTCGGTTTCGGTCATTCTACCGGCGGATAATTCCTCAGCATAAGCGGATACCGCTTCCGCTATTGATGTTCTGCGTTCCCAATAAAGGACAACCGCCTTTGCCCTGATAAGCTCAATCTGATATTCATCAAGGGTGAAATCTTCACTTGACGCATCATCGGCGAGAATATCTTTCAGGGCGCCTGAACCTAAAAGTGCAGTGTAATCTCTGGCGAGCTGATTCCGGGCATCTGCGGCTTTATTCAGATAAGACTTGTATAATTCGAAAGATTTTTTAGTCTCATCCAATAAATCAAAAGCATGCACATCCAGAAATGCAAAATTTCTGATTTCTTTTGCAAATGCAAATTCTCTTGTTTCACCTGTTCTTCCGGCAATAATATCCTGTATTTCAAACAAGATCCGGTGTTTCTCAGAAAACGAATCCTGTGCGATCCGGTATTGAGCTTCGAGTTCTCTCCTCTCAAAGAAATCGCCTTCCTTATTTATTGATTCTATTAGTTGGTTTAAGTTTGATTCATCCTTCTGGTAATCTTCCTGTAACTTGTAAGCTGACTCCGCCTGCTGCCAGAGTTTTATCCGCTCTTCATAAAGCCAATTCCGAAAATTATAGCTTGAAGGATCAATATTGTTCCATTCCTTGTATTGTTTTAACCAGAACAGGGCATTCTCTCTGGCCATAGAAGCGCTGGAACCGAAAAGCAGATACATATCGACCATTGCTTTTGCCTTGTCGCTTCCTGTTTCGGTTCTTACCGCAAGATTGTACTCAAATTCTTTCTTTGCCTCGGTTATGGCCTTCTCAAGATCCGCTGAGGCTTTTTTGAACATCGCCGTCCCTGAATCAAATAATTCTTTTGATTTTAATTCCCATCTCTTTCGTTCTTCTTCAAATTGAGTAAAAGCCGCAAGCCATGATTCTTCTCCTTCTGAAAAAAGCCTGCTTGAGTCCTGTTCCCATTCAATTCGACGGATAAAAAACCGTTCCTCCGCTTCTTCCCAGGCTTTAAGCCCCCGGTCAAATTGTTCCCGGTACATCTCAAGCCATTCGCTTCCCATAAGCGCCAGATCCCCGGTACCGGCTGACGCTTCCTCAATACGGGTGTTAAGGGCAGCAATACCCTTGGCGCAAATTTCCTCCGCTTCAACGATGAGCTGGGCGGTAACGGCCCGGGCTGCCTCATCGTCGCTTTTTTTGCGCAGACTCCATACGTCTCTGGTTCGGCGGCTGGTGAAAAGCCGCTCTTCCCTGGCGGCGACAGCCTCGAATTCCCTGCGCAGGGCATTGCTCATGGAGTTTCCCGCATCGTTGATTACATCGCCCAGGGACTGACGCATTTCCGTCGGGATATATGCAAGAAGTTCAGGATACATACGGGCTATTGCGGCGTCAAACGAGACGGTTCCGGTTTTAATGTGTTCTTCCACGCTGTTGCGCCAAAGCGCAAGATCAGAGGAAAAATCCCTGCCATCCTCGCCGGGACGTATTATTGAAGGATCTCCTGTTTCACTCTCGTAGAGAATGTTTCCTTCGGCGTCCAGATGCCATGTATATTGTTTTTGAGTTTCGCCTAACGATGCGTCAAGTTCGGTAGCGGCCTTAACAGCGGCAGCGCCGAAAAAGCGGCTGGTGAGCCATTGTAAAAACCGGGTCTCAAGTTCTTCTTCACTCCAGTCTTCAATCTGTTTTTTTTCCCCTTCAAGAAGGAGGGGATTATCGTACATAGCCGAAGCGAAAAGCTCCCAGGCGTTCAACGCCAGGCTAATGCCGCGGCGGGCTTCGGCAATCCAGCGCCCGGGATTGAGTTCCCGATCAGCCCTGCTAAAGTGATAATCAAAGATCGATTTATCAAAACCTTTGACATCAAGGGGAGAACCTGCGGCTTTTGGCCACGGTTCGGGATTGGATTGGGCAAATCCCAGGGGAGGGATCAAACCGAAAACCAGGATCAGCGCCAAAAAGGCGGCGATCGTTTTGTCGAAAAAGAATTTTCTCATAATGCATTACTCTCAGTTGATTTCACTTCCGCACAAGCGGAAACTCTTATTCAGGCAATTTAGGCTCAACGATTCTCCGAAATAATAATAAAAGCGCCGGAACGACGCTAATTGCACAAAAACAGGAACTTGCAACTCCCAGGGCGCTCACCAGGGACAGAGTCCGTACCAGGGTGTTCGCCCCTTCCCTGAGAAAGAGAAAAGGCAGCGCCCCGGCAATGGTTGTGCCGGTGGTGGCAAGCAGGGCGGGTATTTTCTTGCGCAGCACACGGTAAAAGTCCAGGTATGTTCCCCCCGGAACCAGGGCGCCGGCGCAGAGTACCGCCGCGTTTATGGTCATGCCGCTTACCGCCACAAATGCGCAGGCAGCGGCGGGGTTAAAGGGACTGCCTGTAAGCGATATGCAGAGCGCAGGGACAGCCAGTGACGGCGGAACCGCCGAAAGCACAACCAGCGGCACCGAGAATGATTCATTTATCGCGGCAATGACCATGTAGCAAAAAGTAAGTACCAGAAGCAGCGAAAGAACGGTTCCTGACAGCGCTTCGGCCCGGCGTATGGCATCGGGATCGAATTCAATGGAATACCCCGGCGGAAGCTCCAGTTCATTAAACAGCTTCGCAAGCTCCTTTCTGACCCGGCGGGGATCCATCGGCCTGGTACTGATAGTGATTGATGCGCTGCGGCGTCGGCTTTCCCGTCTGATACTCGCAGGTTCATTTCCCTCTTTTTTGTACATAAGAGAATCAAGGCGAAGCGCCCTGCCCTGCCTGCCGGTAATCAATATGCCGAGAGTTCCTTCCCTGCTTACCGGCGAATGTTCTGATTGACCCATACTGTTTTCGGTTGTTATGCGCAAATTGTTTTCACCGGATGTTTTTACCCGCACATCAATTTCGCCTTTGGAGCCAATCCGTTTATAGGCAACCGGGCCGTACACCCCCATACGGGCCATATTCGCCGCATGGGAAAAACTTATGCCCCCTTCGGCCATGACTTCACGATCCGGTAACAGATTCAACTTTTTGCTCCCTTCTTTGAAGTTGAGCACCCGTTCGTTCACCAGAGGAAGGCCGGCGGTAAGTCTCGCCAGTTCCATAGCCAGTTCCCGGCACTTTTGATCGTCATCACCTGCAATTTTGATCTCCCAGTAACGCTCTCTGGAGGATGTTTCGGGGAAAAACAAAAATCCGCCGGGAATTGGAATATTTTTCGCCAGCTCTCTGGCTTTTTCCGCCTGTAACTGTGTCGGGGCAAAAGAAATCAAGAGCGAGCCTGAACCTGTCCGCGCGCCGGTCTCAACGTTATTGATCCCCTTCTGCGCGGCAAGTTTTTCTCCATAAACCGCAAGCAGGTGATCAACTTCTTCCGCCAGAAGCCCTCCGTCGAATTCAACCTGGGCATACAGAGAATCTTCAGAGCCATAACTGCCGGGATCTGCGCCTCTGAGAAAAAGCGCCAGGACAGCGGCGGCGGAGAGAACAGCGCCGATGATCAGAATCCGGATCGGGTGATGGATGCAGAGCTTGAGATCGGCGGCGAGGAATCTGCATACAAACCGGGAAAGGCGGCGGATTATCCGTAGTTCAGACCGGGCGAATACAGGCCGGGTCTTCGCTGCCGGGGAATCCCAAAGCAGCAGCGGCGGCAGCAGGCTCAGGCTCAACACAAGGGACGCAATGGTTACCACCGCGATTGCCTGGGCGATGATACCGCTTCCCTCCATTGCCGAGAGGGGCAGCAGGGCAGCAACGGTGGTTGCAGCTCCGGCGATGATGGGATTCCGCAGTTGGCCCAAAGCATCGGCGGCAGCGTGGTATGTTGCGCATTTCCGCAGTTTTTCCGAGCAGAGTATAACCGGATCGATAGCGGCGCCTATTCCTGCGGCAATTCCCGCCAAAACCGGACGTTCAGGCGGAAGGCCGAGTATGGAAAGTATGGCCGCAGACACCAGGCAGATCACAGGAACCGCCAGGGCGCAAAAAATGCCGGCGCGGTTCATGGCAGGTAATCCGTTACGCGATTTTTTACCGTTCAGGAGAAAACTTATAAAAGCTACCATGAACGCACCCTGCAGGGCGGCAACAAAAACAGAACGGAAGGCGATGGCTTCCTCGGCGCCCCTGTCGGAAAGCACAGTAAATTCAAGGGAAAAGGCGGCCAATTCTTTTTTTATATTAGCTGAAAGTTTTCGCAAATCAGCGGATGAGCTTCCCATAATGGAAATTACCGCCGCCTTTTTTCCGTTCAAACGGGAAAGAATATCAGGCATCCGCTCCTGTTCGGTGATGAGGGCAATGTCGGAAAGCCGCATCGCCCTGCCCCCGTCAAGGGGGATGAGGGCTTTGCCCAGAGCCCCGGTATTCAGCGCCTCCGGCATAAAATCCGCCATCGATGCATCCATCATCGATGAATCCGCCGCCTGGCCGTAACGGCCGTCCACAGTAACAATGATTTCCCTGTCCCGGCATACCAGAGTCCCGCCTGAAAAAACAGCATCGTTCATTCCAAGCGCCGCCGCCACACCGGCTGGATCAATATTGATAGCTGTGGCCTTCTCCTGATCCAGGGTGATGATTATTTCCCGCAGACCGGCGCCGGAGACCAAAACTTCGCCTGCACCTTCAAGGCTTTCCAGTCTGGGTTTTACAACTCTTTCCAGTACCATAGCGGTATCGGCGGTGCCGGCTGAGGAGAAAAACGCGGCTGACCAGACCGGAATACGGGAATCATCGGAACTTTGAATCTCCGGCCGCTGTGCCGATGAGGGCAGAGTTTCATAGACCCGCTGGGCAGCTTCCCGTACCGCCTCGTACTGTCCCCGGCGGCTGCGGTCAAAGCGTATAAAAACCCTGGACAGGCTGTTTTCGCTGGAGCTCTGTACGGTCCGTACCCCGGAAATGGCCGAGAGAGCGTCTTCCAGCGGAATGGTTACGGTCCGTTCCATTTCCCTTGCGTCAATTCCGTAATGCCTGATCCGCACCGCATAAGACCCGCCGCCATTCCCCTTGTTCTGTCCGTCAGAAAATAAAATGACGCATAACGAAATGGCGCAGACACCTGCCAATACACAGAGACTCGCTTTTTTTCTGCCAAGCCAGGATGTGAAAAATTTCATTGGGTCTCCCTCCAGGAAAAGAACCGTATCAGAACCGGAGGAAGCGCAAAGAGGCTGAGCAGTGTAGAAGCCGCAAGTCCGCCCAGCATGGCGGCGGCCATGGATCGTTGTGAATTTCCCAAAGGACTTAGGGCAAGGGGAAGCAGGGCAAAAACCGTAGTCGCGGCAGTGATCAGCACCGGCTGCAGCCGCTCCGATGCGCCGCCGTAAACTGCGGCAACAGCCGGGGAGCCTGAGCGTATCTTCTCATCGCTGATTTCAAAAAGAATGAGACTATTATTTACCACCAGGCCAAAAAGAGTGGTCAGCCCCAGCACAGCCCCTGAATCGAGTCTTGCGCCAAAGAGGAGCAGCGCAGGTCCGGCGCCGGCCAGCGAAAAGGGAATGCTTAACATAAGAACCAGCGGGAGCAGAAAAGATTCAAACTGGGCGCCCATAGTCATATAGAGCAGGATCAGCACCAGGCAAATATTGATAATCAGCGAATTGCGGTAACGGCTAAAAACAGATTCGTCAGCCCTGGCGAACCATGAAAAACGGGCGGCATAATCCTTCAATTCTTCCGCCGTTTTACGCCCCGCCGAGGGGGCATCAAGGTAGATCACGTCAGAACGGTCAAGCCGCGCCAGGGCGGCCTCGGCTTCGCGGCGTTCAATCCTGCCAAGGGAACCCAGGTACACTGTTTTTCCTTGCGGAGTTTGAAGGGGAATATTTTCCAGTAATTGTTCAGGCTCAATGCCGGCGGCATTTGTCTGTCCCGTTACGCGCACATCAAGGGGACGGCCTTCAATCTCAAGCCTGGCGGCAATCACCCCTTCGTTCAGGGTATAGAGATTTTCAGCGATATTTGCCGCAGACATTGAAAGATAGGCGGCGGTCTCACGGTTGGGATAGAGCCGCAGCTCGGACCTGCTCCCCCGGGGACGCTGGTTTACAGACGCCGCCTTAAATCGCTCCATTGCGGCCCCGGCCCGCTCAATGGTTTCCCCACGGTCTTTCCCCTTTATCGCAAAAGTGTGAGCTGACGAAAGGCCCAGAAAAACCTCGGTACGATCTTTGGGAAGGCGTACTGAAACTTCAGCATCAGGGGGAATTTTTCCGTTACCGGCAAAATCTTTCATGGCACGGCTTATTTCCGCAAGGGCCCCTTCGGGCTTAACGCCCTTTGCAAGGACACAGCGGAGAACAAGTTCTTCCCTGCGATAGTCGGTGTCCGCCCGGCGGCCTACGTCTTCTTCCTCGGCGCCGGCCCTGCCATGAATCGTCTTTACCACCGGCTGTTCCGAAAGAAACCGTGAAATTTCCGCTCCCGCTGTCCCGGCATATTCAAGGAGCGTTCCCGGTGGAAAGATCACCGAAACCTGTACTTCCTCAGTCTCGTCAGGGCTGATAAAAACAACGGGCCGCAGGAGGAGAAGCAGCGCCCCGGTAAGGCTTGCCAGCGCGGCGATGACAAATATTTTTACCGGACGGCGAAGCAGCGGCGCAAGTATTATGCGATAACGGGTTTCAAGTTTACCGTATTTACTGCCAATGCTGTTAGCCGCCATTGGTGATATCGATGATACAGCCGCTGTTTTAAAAAAGAGCCTGTACAGAGAGGGTAGGCAAAACTGGGCGTACATCCAGCCGGCTGTAATTGAGGCGACCAGGGCAAGTGCGGTATCGCCAAAAAGGCTGCCCAGGGGACCGGGAAGAAAAATCACCGGCACAAAGACCACCGCCGTGGTAATGGTGGAGGCAATACTGGAACCGGCGATTGAAGCCGTCTTCCCGCCGGTTTCATCAATGCCCGGCTTTTCATGGCGAAGGCCAAAGGCGCGGTGCAGCAGATCAAGCACAATCACACTGACGTCCGAAACCAGGCCAATGCCCAGGGCAAGCCCGCCAAGACTCATGCTGTTAAGGGATCTCCCTGCCAGCCCCAGGACACAGATGCCCGCCGCCGCCGATACCGGAATGGAAAAAGCTGCAAGCAGGCTGTAGCGGAGACGGCGGATAAAAAACAGCAGTACGCTGATAACCGCGACGGCGCCCAAAGCGGCGGATATCAAGAGACCGGTAATGCCCCGCACCAGGGAAGGGGCGGAATCCCATACCAGCACAATGTCAGCGTCTCTGGAAAAAAGCGGTACCGTTTCTTTTAATACTTTTTGTATTTCCCTTGAGAGCCGCAGCGGATCAGCGCCGGGCCTGCGGTAAATTTCCAGAGCAGCCGCTTCTTTACCGTCAAATACAAAAACACTCTCCCTTCGGCGGGCTTCAAGATTGAGTTCGCCTGAATCGCCAACTTTGAGAGTGCCTGCGGGAAGGACAATTTCCGCAAGTTCAGACACCGAAGCAGGTCTGCCGGAGCTGACCACCACCAGTTCCATGTTCCCCTCACGGGCATTGCCCGCCGGAATATCCGCAGTTTCGCCGGAAAGCAGCCTGACAAAATCAGGCGGATTAATGCCAAAAGCGCTCAGCCTTGGCACGTCGAGCCGCAGCCGCTCCTCGGCAAGTTCACCTCCGACAAGAAGCACCGAACCTACGCCATCTATTCTTCGCAGCCGCGCCCGCAGTTCATATTCGGCCAGCCTGCGGGCAAAGTTCCCGTCACCGTTACGCGAATACGCCGCAATGATGGCGTGGGGCTCTCCGGTCGCATCGCCGGGAGTTACCGACGGTTTGCGTATGCCTTCTGGAAGGCTGGGGTAAACCGCGTCAATGGCTTCCCTGACCAGGGCGGATGCGGCCATTGGATCAGTTCCCCAGCGGAAATCCATACTGACCAGGGATCGGCCGTCTCTGGAAATACTGCGCATACGCTCCAGGCCCTTTACCGGCGACAAGGCGTCTTCCACCGGAATAGTAACCAGCGTACGGACATCGTTAGCCGCCATGCCTGGGTATAGAGTCTCTACCGTTACCACGGGGACAGGCAGTTCAGGGAGCCGGTCCAGGGACATCGTTGAAAAAGAAAATACCGCGGCTATTAACAACGCCGCCATGATCATAATCATGGTAACCGGCCTGCGCACACAAAGGCTGATTAATTCCTTCATCATTTTCCTACTTCACCAGAGAAATGCAAAACGATTTCTCATTCCGGTTCCCCGCCGTATCTCTGAGTCCCGATCCTATCTGGATATTCACCACCCCAAAATTGGTGGAATTGGTAAGGATCCCCCTAATCTCAAGGCGCTGATATTTTTCCCAGCCGGCCTGGGGATCCGGCGCCGAAAAGCCATTCGACTTTACCTGCCGGGGAGAAAAGGTCAGCACATTGTTACTGGTATCAATACGGAACAAATCCATTAACGAGAGGGGATCCACTTCCGCGCCGGAGGCGGTTATAAAATAACATTCGATCCATGTTTCAATACCGGTCTTTGAAGGGTAGCGTTCAGTACCTTCGCTAATGGGGATATTCGCAAAAAGCGAATCAATTCCAAAGCTGATCGGCTCCTGATTCGCCGCATTACCCGGCGCCATAGGCAGCCTGATACCCACAGGCTCCGGCGGTCTTGAATATTTGCCATTGGCAAATATTCTAAAAGCGTATTCACTATCACTCTCGTTACCGGCCGTGTCCTTAACCCCGGCCTTCAACCTGAAAGCAAACCGGCTCTCAAAAACCGGCGTCGTTTCCAGACAAAAAACCGCTTCTTCGTAAAATCCCGGAATGGTCTCCATAGCAAGGCCGGGGCCGTTTTCGGCAGTGAGGCAGTTCTTTACCGAGAGGATATCCACCGCCTCGGAAAATATCAGCCTGAGCCGGTCTTCTCTTTCCCAGCCTGAATTTTCTATAAATGTACCGCTTGTATCAGCGGCAAGACGTTCCGTATCACCATTTTTCATTACACGCCATGCTTCAGCCAAAAACGGCTTTTCATGATCCAAACCGATAGTGAATACGCTCAAAAAGTCACTGCCAATGGCAAGACCGGTACTCCCGGCCAGTGAAGCTGCCAGCCGAATCTCGTAACGCTTGCCATAAGCCCAGGGATCCAGGGGACTAAAAATCGCCGTTTTCCCATTTTCCGTCAAGCGCCATGATCCGCTCATTGAAGGATTAAACGATACATTGTCACGTAACGAAATAAGAGACATGGTTTCAGAAAAAGCAAGGATCACTTCAGATCGACTATCGTTTACCAGGGCATAGTTTTGGGGAGAAAATGAAAGTAAAACAGGACGATCTCCCTCCGGCCTGGTGCTGAATCGCCCCTCAAAAGCGACGTCCATAGACAAGCCCGCGTTATCGTGGGCATCTGCGGAAATGCTCAGGGAATAATTACGGTTTATTTCCAGCGGGGCAGCCGGGAGAAAGATAAGCCCCCTCCCCTCCCATTGAAAAACTCCTTGAATACGGTTGCCATCCTCTGCAAGCGAAAAATGCCGCTCTACGCTTGCCCGGTCAGGTTCACGGGAAAAAGTCAGTGACACGAATATCGCTCCGGGATCGGCATGATAACCACTACCGGGGCTCCAGCCGGAAACTTCAAAAGGAGAAGTTCGAAGAATATCGCAGGAAGAAATAACAAACAGAAAAAGCATCAGCGATACTATTCCTATCTTGCCGCTTCTCACTTCATTGCCCATCATTTTATTGCCTCCAGATAAATGTATTGATCTTCTTTCAAATACATTCCTCCGCCATTGTTGATTCCCCCTTTTCCGCCGGGAATCAAAAGTTTGTAATAGTGAGTCTCGCCGCTTTTACCCGCTTCAAGTCCTTCCCACTTCATCCGCAGCAGATCATCAGAAAGCCAGGTGATTGAATGCAGGGCGACAGATTCCAGGCTTCTGGGGAAGAAAGGATTGAGGAAAATTTTCAGGGCGGCGTTTTGCTTTTCCCCGGCGCTGAATGGCAGGGAAAACCAAATAGTAAAAATGAGCTCACCTCCTGATGGATTCACCGGAACAGCGAGCACACTGCCAAGGTCTCCGCACCTATCGCTTGTATCCAGAGCAGGAATACCGTCTACGCCAATAGAAAGAATTTTCATAAAAGGAATATCGGGAATGAAACAAACGCTAAAATCTTCACCTAACTTGAGGCCCTCGCTGTCTTTGGTATCTGCCGAAACAATAAGGGTATAGGCCATTTCCGGCTCAGGGTCCCTGCTGGGAATAAAGATTACGCTCTTATCTGACAGTGCTTCGGTTCTGCCAGCGAGAGACGGATCAAATCTCAGGGAACGGAGAACATTTTCGCCCATTGGTTTGTTGAACTCCACAACGATTCCCTGCCCCGGTCCCAAGCCGTTCTCAATGCTTTCGCCGGTAGCAAGCCAGCGGCCGCCGGAATTGAGCGCCGGAAATACCCTGCTTACCCGGGGTAAAAGCTGATCCAAATCGGTGCTGAAACGGGCAGAAACCGCTTTTGCCAACGGAACTCCATCGCGGCTTTTTGCACTGCTTTTCAGATTCCAGCGGTATGAAGTCCAGGCCGAAAAATCTTTTTGCGGAATAACTTTGAGTACCGTATCGTCAGCCAACCATTCAAAATTTTTGGTTCCTGCTCCTTCAAGGGTAAAAGCGGACTCAACGCTGAGTCTTTCCATGGGTTGGGAAAACAGCAATTCAATTGTTATATTGCCGGTTCCAACCGAAGCGCCGTCAGCCGGACTGTACCATTCCACCAGCGGCGGGGCGTATTTATTAATCGCGTAAAACGTAATAAATCGCTCCAGCCTGAGCTCCCTGCCGTCAAGGGAACGGATCATTCCCGACAGGCTCAGGGTATAGCGAACCCCTGCGGTCCATCCTGCAAGCGGTGTAAAATAAAGTTCATTGCCTTTCCAGAAACGGTCTCCCTCAATCGTTCCCATATCGGAACTTATCTGCAAAATACCCTCGGTTTCATATTTTTGCATTTCAGTATCAAAGCCGAGAATCACCGGGGTGTATTCGCCGGGCAGCACCGTATCATATTCGCCGGGTGTTACGGTTACTCCGACAGGGCGGAGATCCGCAAAGCCGCACGCAAATATTCCCAGGACCCAAAGCGTACAACAACACGTTATGCGCAATTTGTGTACGCTTCCTGCGGGGAGAAACAGCCGCTGAATATTATTCGGCCAGTGAAACATAAGTCCCCTCCCGCAGATCCCCTTCGGGCCGCAGCACCACCAGTTCCCCGGCGGCAAGACCAGCGGTAATTTCCCGCTCTTCGCCAAAAGTCCGGCCAAGGGCCAGCTTCCGCTCCGAAAGGGCGCTGCCGTTGATCACAAAAACGCTTCCTTCGCTGTTTTTTTTGTTAAAAACCGATGATTCCGGGATAAAAACAGACCGCATTGGCGGGCCAAGTATCACCGAAACCCTTGCAAACATCCCCGGCTTGAGTGCACCCGATCCCCCTGCGCCCAGCAGTACCCGTACAAGAAAACTCAAACTCTGGCTGTCCGCCTGGGGATACACCAGGTCCACCTTGCCTTCCCGTTCCTCGCCGGTCCCGTCTATTCTGACCAGGGCGTTCATACCCTTCTCAATACGGAGGGCATCTTTTTCGCGTAACGGAAAAACAGCATACAGCGATGCAGTATCCATAAGAGTCAAAATCTTGTCGCCGGTTTTTACCCGTTCGCCTTCTTCAAAATAGCGGGCACCCACCACACCTGCAGTAGGACTCCTCACTACAAGTTCCCTAAGGGCTATACGCGCGGAGGAGAGTTCCTTTTCCGTTGCCTCAAGCCGGGCCAGGGAAGCGCCCCATTCAGCCCGCAAACTTGAAGTCATAAGGGAAACAAGCGCGCGGCGGAGCTCCTCCTCGTCCGATGGAACGTGCATACCGGCGGCAAGCAGATCCCTGTCACGGCAGCCGATTTTCCGAATCTCAAGTTCTTTCTCCATGATAAGGATCTGTTCCTTTTCGGAATCAAGGCTGAAGCGGCCCGCCAGAATCGCTTCGGTGTTGATTCCTCCTGCATCAAAAAGCGCTTCCTGATTCAGATGCTTCCGCCTGTCTTCTCCCCATTTTTTCTTTACCTGAACCAGTTCCGCTTCAGCTTTCTCAATCGCAAGAAGCTGGGCCTCGGCCTGAAACTCCCCTTCCATAAGCCGGAAACGGGCCAGATCGCAGGCCGCCTGTGCCTGAGAAAAATTGTTCTCCGCCCGTTCCACCGCAAGCTTTATCTGGGGATTTTCCAGCAGCAACATCCGTTCACCCTGGGATGCAAAATCACCTTCACGGAAATTGAGTCTTTTGATCACCCCGTCCTGGGGAGCGGTAATATCGACTTTGGTAAGAAACGAGAGTGCGCCAAAACCGCCGGCCTCATCGGGTAATTCCCGAACCACCGCAGGCGCGCCCTTTACCATTCGCGCTTCTTCGTTAATACCTGAACCATTTTTTCCGCAGGCGGAAAAAATCAACGGCACAGACAATGTAAGCATTAATAAAGCGGATACATTTTTGCGTGTCATGAATTGCTCCTTGTCAAAAAGGTCTCTTGCCCTGAGGGCGAAGCGGCGAACACCGCAAGTTCCCCGGGCCTGAGATCCATAAGCCGTTCCAGTTCCCGCTCGGCTTCCAGCAGGGCTGCCGCAGCTTCTACTGCGGCAATTTCTTTTTGGGTGTATTCGATATAGATTTCCATCAGATCGATTCTGGTGATTTGCCCCAGGCTTAACCTGAGCTCCTCAAGGCGGCAGCGTTCAGCGGCCAGCGCAATGGCTTCCACCGCAAGGATACGTTTGCTGTCAATAAGGGAACACTTCTCTACCGCCCGTCTGGCTGTACGCCCTGTCCGCTCAAAAGCGAGATCATATTTCTCCCTTTCAAGCGCCAGCGCCAGGGTTGCCTGGCGTTTGGTAAGAGCGCCGGCAGGATCAGGCAGCGGAGTGAATCTGTTCTGAAGCTGGGCGGTCTTGTCATAGGGCGGTTCCCACCCGGCCTGAGCGGTAAATGCGTTTTGAAACCAGGGGCTCGAAAATTCGATATTGATACCTACCGACCAGTTATAACGGGTAAGCGGATAAGTCTGATCGCTTAGTCCGAAGCCGCCTGTTAGCCGCAACGTAGGAATCCATGAATGGGAAGTATATTTCAACTCGCCCTGTTTTTTGATGATTGAAAAGCGGGCCTCCGTCAGATCAGGATTTCGTTCTTCAGCCAGCGCTCCTGCTGCAGCGGCAGCGGGGAGGATCGCCGCCCGGTTGATATCAACTTTTTCTTCCAAAGCGGGCAGGGTTTCAAGGCCGATCAGTTCGGCAAATTGTTGTTCCAATTCAGCCAAATCTGAACGGAGTGAAATAAGTTCAAGCTCCGCCTCAGCCAGACTGAGATCCGCCCTTGCCAGATCCACCGGCAGGGCAAGGCCAAGCCCCAGCTCTTCGTTTAGAATCCGGCGCTGCTCTTTCAGGGCCAGTAAGGCCGTCTCCCTTATTTCCAAAACCGCCCTGGAAGAGAGTACATTCCGGTACGCGGCGATGGCAGCTTCGGCTATATCAGCCGACATTCGTTCCAGCCGCGAATGGGAAAGGTTAATTTCCATCCGTTCAAGTTTTCGGGACATTGAAGTTCTGCCGCCGTCCCACAGAAGCTGATCAAGATTGAGGGTGTAATTTTTTAAAAACGAATCCGCGCCGATTGCCTGCAGGCGGTCGTTTTCGGAAACACTCAAACTGAGCCGGGGAAAATAGGCGCGCAGTCCCAACACCCATGCCCGCTCTTTCAGACCTTGTGAAGCATAGGCGTGTCTCAGATCCGCCGAGTAGGCCACCGCCAGATCCGCCGCTCCTGCAAAACTGAGCGAGGGGGAAGCAGAGCCTGAAACAGGGCCGGGATCAAGACCGTACAGGGACGCAGCAAAAAACAGCAGCAGCGGGATCATCGGAACATGGCGCATTTCAGTTTCCTTTTTTGAGGGCCCGCAATTCATGGGAGCGCAGTTTTTTCACTGCTTTTCGGATTGCTTTGGAAAGCATACGTCCTGCGGTATCAGAGGATGAAAAGCTGCGCTCACCTACCGAGACAACCCTTCCTGCTGCCAGCGGCAGTTTTGTCCCTTCCGGGCCGCCCTCATTACCGGCCGCCCATATCCGCACCTCTACCGCAAGGGAGCGCCTG
Organism: Spirochaetia bacterium; assembly: GCA_025997895.1. GTDB lineage: Bacteria > Spirochaetota > Spirochaetia > Treponematales > Breznakiellaceae > WQXQ01. The sequence continues at coordinate 57,167 of BNVF01000011.1, read as the reverse complement.
GTACGCCAGCCTGAGTTGTACTCCCTTTCCCGCACCTGTATCCCGGCGCTGTATTTCGGTTGCTCATCGCCTGAAACCACCCTGCAACCCTGCTTCCAGAAACAGAGCGGCGCAAGGGCGGCAAATTCCCTTTCCACCGAATCCCAGCCGCCGGTACGATCCACCTGCACCCCCATGAGACTGACCGTGCCCCAGGCCGGTTTCGCCTGTTTGGAGCCTGTTATTTCATCGTTATGCGCATTAACCGGAATGAACCATGACTGGCTGAGGGAATAGTTAAAAGGCAGGGCCTCACAGGAGAGGAGCAGCATAACCGGAAGAGAAAAAATAATTATGTTACGAAAAAATGTTTTTTTCATTACAGAGCCTCCTTGATGCGTATTTCAAGATGTTCAATAGAACGCAGCAGCGGTGTGTCCCAGGGAAGCATGGCCCTGGCGCGGCCAAGATCCTCAAGGGCGTCCGCGCCCCTGCCTGCTATCCAGCGCAGCCTGGCCCGGTCCAGCATGACCAGGGCACATTCGGCGGAAAGTTCCGCCGCCTTGTCCAGCAGAGCCGCAGCTTCGCCGGGCTTTGCCCCCTGGTCTGCAAGTTCCGCCGCAAGCCGCAGGGTGCGTATATCCTGGGGATTATCCGCCAGCAGAGCTTCGGCAGTTTGTTCCGCTTCCGCCGTTTTTCCCTGTTCCCGGAGTATTCTGGCAAGGTAGAGTTTTGCCTCAAAAGCCGAAGGCCGGTATTTAAGCGCCATGCGGCAGGATTTCTCTGCCTTTTCAAGATCGCCGGAAAAATATTCCGCCTTGGCCCGGAGTGTTAATCCCGGGGGAAAGTTTTTTATTTCGTTCAGCATAAGCGCCGTTTCGTAAAAGCGTCCCTGGGCATAGGCTTCTCCGGCCTGAACATAGCGGACAAGGGTTTCCCTGTCTCCCTTTGCCTCGCAGGACAGCAGTACCCAGACCAGCATAATTACCGCAAATACAGGCGGCGGGAAACTAAATTTAGTTATGCGCAATTTTTTTATCATCCCTTTCATACTAACCCCGGCTTATATAGGCAAGCCGTTCAGCAAGGCGCCCTTTGGAAACGGCTGCCTGGCCGCTGAAAAAATCCCTGTATTTCGGTACAGACGCCAGCGCCCGCAAAGCGCCCACCGCATAGACCGTGTAAGGGTTATCAGGCAGGGAAATGAGCGGAATAAGGGCGTCCAGAATTTCGGGATTCCCTTCAGAGACCGAACGGGAAATAATGTTTTCGATTTCGATTTTTGTTCTTAACGATGAGCCATCTTCGCCCTTAAGGCCCGTAAAGGCGGCCAGAATGTTCCGGCACTCCCCGGCAAAGGGGCCTGCCGGAGCAAGACTGATACAACGCTCGGCGTATTCCGCCCCAATGGCCCCGGAAAATACCCGTGCGCCCCGGTACCAGTATCCAGGAAATTGCGCATAACGAGCCCGGATTGCCCGGTAAGCCGCAGCGGTCTGTTTCTGATCCCGGTTTTGCTCCAAAGCGCAGACCAGGAGCATCCAGCGGGCAAAACCATCCGGCTCCTCATCAACGTTAAACAGCGGGCCAAGAATCCCCTCAGCCTTGTCCCACTGCCCCCGCTCAAAGGCAAGTATCCCCTCGGCGGCGCGTACAGCGGGGTCCCCGCCATCCTTCAGGGCAAGCACATTGAGAAGCCCCTGTTCCAGGGCCTCCTGTTGTATACTTCCCTGCCCGTAGGCCCAGGCCAGTTCCTTGTAGGCCGCGGCCACCGCGCCGGCAAAATCCCCGGCTCGTTCCCGCAGACTCGACTCTGCAAGGGCCAGTCCCTGCATATAAACGCCGGAGCGTTCAAATTCGGCCAGTTCCTCAAGCGAGCGGTTCAAGACCTCCAGGCCGGGTTCCGCCTGCGCAAAGTCCGCTGCCGGAACAGTCGCCTGAAAAGACGCCGTTTGCGAAAAACTTTCCGCCTGCGAAGAAGGCACGGATTCCCCGCCGCAGGCAGCCAAAAGGGCCGCACACACAAACCATGCGTTGTTTTTCCATCCCATAATGTAACTCCATAAAACAAGGTAAGCCCGGCCGGAGCCGGGACGCCGGACGCGCCGGACTTTCTACCTGTATATATGGGTCGTACTATGGGTTTTGCTTTAGTGTTTTGGAGAAAATTGCGAAAAAAGTAAAAATATTTTTAATGATTTGAACCATTATCCTTCCAATCAGATCTCCCCAAGAGTCCAACCAAGTTCCCGGCGGGGGAAGCCTGCGGGCTCTATGCCATAGGTTCCGCCCCCGGCCTTGCCGCTTTTTATCTGCACATTGTCGTAGAAGACCCTGCCCGGATACATACCGGAAACGGTTATGGTTCCGTCCATGCTGCCGCTCTGGTTCATGCCGGCGGCGGTGTTCATATCTCCGGTCAGGACAAAATAGGGCCCCTGGGCGTTGTTGTTTTCGATGTAAAAGTCGGCGTAGTTCTCGTAGCGCATAGTAACTCTGCCGCCAAGGCCGACTATCTGCGCCCTATACGCAAGGCTGCCGCTGATGGCGCCATTTTTCGTTTCTGAGCCCAGTTTGCTCATGGCGGAAGTTTTATTCATATAGATCATCTTTTGGTGAGATGATTTTACTGTTTTGCTGTACTCTCGCAGGTACTGTTCATGACTGAGGGCGCCGTATCCCATGTGAATTTCCGAATAATTGGAACCCTCGCCCTGTGCATTAAGAGATAAAACCCGGTAATAATAGGGTTTCCCCGGCATGGCATCAGGATTTTCGTCAAAATAGGTGAAAAAACCGCCTGATTCCCGTGCCACCGGTATTGGTTCCGCCGAAATTCGACTGAAACCCGCATCCGCCGACGGGGAACGGTATATATGGTAGCCCCAGGGTTCGACACTACCGACAGCCACAGCGGGCTTTTGCCATCGTATACGCACCGGGTAGACACCGTTGGAGTTGGCCCCCAAGCCGCTGAGGTTTTCCGCACAGCTCACTACCAGCAAGTCCGTAGCCGGGGGATCTTCCGGTACGCCAAAGAGCGCGGCTGCGGTAAACAGGAGAACCAGGGGAAAACAAACGATTTTCTTTAAAAAGTACATATTTTTAAAATATATCCTCAAAGCCGCGAAAAGCCAATATCCCTACTAAAAATCTTGACTTTTCAGGATTTGGGCTTTACACTAACAGTATGAATCTTAAAACAGTGCTTACGGCGGAAACTATTAATCTTCATCTGAGGGGTTCTACCAAAGAAGAGATTATCAACGAGTTGCTTGATATACTGGCAGCGGCTAAAAAAATCCAGGACAGGGAAGCCGCTTTCAACGCAGTTATGGATCGGGAACAGAAAATGTCTACCGGCATGAAGCACGGTATTGCTATTCCCCACGGTAAAAGCGCCACTATTCACGATCTGGTTGCCTGTATCGGAATTTCCGATAAGGCAATAGATTTTGACGCCCTGGATCACTTACCCTGCAGGATCTTCATCATGACCCTTTCGCCGGTAGAAAAAACCGGCCCCCACCTGCAGTTTCTGGCGGAAATCAGCCTGCTCTTCAAGAGTGGTGAAAAACGCCAGGAGATCCTCACCGCAAAATCTCCTGAGGAAATTCTGAAGATACTGTCTGAATAGCAGTTTTTGCAAACAGAAGAATTCACTTGGAATAACGCACAGTGTACCCCCATGCCGGGCGTACATGAATAGGGGCTGCCCTTTCATCCTGGACAGCCCCCTATTGTTTCATAAGGTATTTATATTTGGGGTATTAAACCCCTCAACACGAATGACCGGCAGTTTTATGTTACGCGATTGATCCCTTAAGGTATCTGCCTGAGCGCCGCTGTTGCGAGGTTTTTTACCGCGGGAACCCAGTCAAGCTGGGTTACGGCGTTAAGGGCAGGCCGCGCGATGGGGCGCTTGGTAGCGCCCAGGGCGGGGATGAGTTCCCGAATCAGCGTTTCGTCGATCTGGGTGATGTTGCCGGCCTGCCGCTTGCGGTTCAACTCCATAATGTAATTTGAAAGCCGCCTGGCGGATTCATCGGTTGCAAGGGCGGAAATGGTACGAATGGCCAATTTCCTTTCGTCAAGGTCATACTGGTAGTTGTAGCCCCGTTCAAGAAGAGGGTATACGGTTTCGTCCTGGGTACCGTAGCGGCGAATCATATCCATGGAGTCTTTCCGCATAGAACTAAGGACATTCCTTAAATTGACATCGGAAGTAGTGGCCCGCCAGCCTTCGGCAAGAGCGTCGACAGCCAGGGTTGCTTTTTTATCGTTGGAAACATCGGAAGTCTCCAGGGACTTCAGGGCGGCGTACTTTGTCTGGTAATTGTATCCGGGGCCTTTGACTATATCGGTCATAAAGGGCGAGGGATCATCGGCGATGATAGCCAGAGACTTGGCAGCCTGATTCTTGATCCGGTCCGAATACCAGCCGACAGAAGCAAAATAAACCGGAAGATAACAAGAGGCATCTTTGTATTTTTCCAGGGCAATGATGGCGCCAAAAGCAACACGTTCACCATTCAGGCGATCCGCAGTAGGCGCCATATTCAGGCTGTTAAGAACGCCAATTACCTGGGGGAGAAAGGCAGTAGCCTGTACCTTACCCAGCGACATCAGCGCCTCGGCTTTTACAAGAGGATCCTGAAAATCTCTGGCTATCAGCCAAAGATCACTGGCGGCGGCGGTGTATTTTTCGGCGCCCAAAAGCTGGGCCAGGACCATGGCCTGTTCGTCGGCGGCGTTTTTCTCGGTGGCATTGCTGATGTTACTGTACTCCGAAACCAAACGGCGAAGGGCCTTGGCGTAAAAATCCCCGGCGCCGGTGAGTTTTAATTCAACAATACTCTGAAGAATGCCCAACTGAGCCGAATTGGACATGGAACCATTGTAGAGAACCGAATAAAGCTCCAATTCTTCGGAGGCGGAAAACCCCAGAACCGAGACGCTTATCAATATGCAAATTGCAATTATCTTTTTCATTTTTGTTACCCTTTCCTGTTACTTCCGGCTATCCGGCTTGAAGGTATACTCATATTGTGTAATCTGCGTAGACTCACCCTGGAAATTCTCGATGGTCTTTCTTAACAGTTCACCCTCCGGACCGTATTCGTTGGTTATGCGCAACTGAACTGCACCGTCGACGCCAATCTGTTCGTTCTTTATTTCAAGACCGTTCTGCCAGACCGCATTGACAACGGAGACCACCTCACCGGCGGCGTTGAGCACCTGCTGACTGAGGAGGTTACCCTGACCGTCATAGTTGTTCCGGGTTGAACTGATCTTTCTGCCTGCAGGATCTTTTGTTTCAGAGGTGACGACATATCCCCGGTCGTTATACATATATGAGGTTTCGGCCATTTTCAGATCAAGCCCGCTGTTCATAATCCTGGTGATACGGTTTCCCTTGCTATCATAGGCATACTCGTAAGAAGAAACCGCCTTACCGGACTTGTTGGTGAGGGTTTCCCTCCAGAGCTGTCCCTGATTGTTGTACTGATACACCACCCGGTTTTTCAGCCGGTTTTCAACATCTCTGGTGATCTTGGTGGTAAGGATGCCCTTGTCTTCCTGGTAGGCAAATTCAACCTGCTCCAGCATGGTGTCTGAAGCGGAATAACGGGCCTGATTCATTATGCTTGAATAGGACGGATCGTATTCGAAGGTGGTATATTCATCCAGGCTTCCATCGGCAAACAACACCGAATGTTTAATCTCTACCGGGATTTGCCCGGCATGAGCCTGCGAAGCCGCTGCCTGACTACCGCCTCTACTGCTACTCCTGGTCTGCGCCTCAAGGCTGGCCTGACTGGAAACACAGGAAGCCAACAGCAGGGTTAAGGCGCTTACAAAAACGGAGATTATTTTCACGGTTATTACTCCTTATTATGATAATATTATAACTATGCTATAATTATAGAGATAGTTCAATACATTATACCGCAGGGAGACTATAAAGTAAAATGAAAATTTCCAACAGTGCAATTCTTGATGCCGAGGGCCGGACTTTGCTATTACGGGGGGTGAACCTGGGGGGCGGCTCAAAATGCCCTTTTGGCCCGCCCGGCTGGGGCTTGCAGCCTGAATCCCTTAAAAACCCGGAAAATGCCTCTTTTGTGGGCAGGCCCTTCCCCCTGGAAGAGGCGGAAAGTCACTTTGAGCGGCTAAACCGCGCTGGATTGACCTTTTTGCGTTTTATTATCACCTGGGAAGCGTTGGAACACGCCGGGCCGGGTATCTACGATGAGGCTTACCTGGCTTATCTGCGTAAAATACTGCTGATTGCGGAAAATAAGGGTATTTCGGTCTTTATTGATCCTCATCAGGACGTGTGGAGCCGCTGGACCGGCGGTGACGGCGCCCCTGCCTGGACTTTGGAAAAACTGGGCATGGACCTGGAAATGCTTGACCGTACCGGCGCGGCCCTGACCCGGCAGCGCTACGGCGAATTACATAAAAGCGCCAAACACCCCCAGGGGGAGCCGTTCCCCAGAATGATGTGGCCCAGCAACTACAACCGCTACGCTGCGGCCACCATGTTCAGCCTTTTTTTCGCCGGAAAAACCTATGCCCCCAATCTGGAGCTGGACGGTGCAAATATCCAGGACTGGCTCCAGGAGCGTTACATTGCCGCCTTCCGCCACTGCTACCGCCGCCTGAAAAACTGCGGCGCCATTGCAGGCTGGGGCGCCATGAACGAGCCCCACTTTGGCTTTATCGGACTCCGTGATCTGGAGCAGGCGGAAAACCCTATGGTACCAGTGGGCCCCCGGCCCAGCCCCTGGGGCGCCATGCGCGCCGCATCGGGTCATACGGTTAATGTACCAATATACAGCGCCGGCTCTATGGGGCGCAAAGTGGAACGCTATGAAACTTTCAACCCTGAGGGGCTTTCGCTTTTTAAGGAAGGCTTTAGCTGCCCCTGGAAGCAGGCCGGCGTCTGGGGCGATGAAAACGGAGAGCCCCGGCTTTTGCGCGGCGATCATTTTGCCCAATATAAAGGCAGGCAGGCGGACTTTATAGATGATTTTCTCAAGCCTTTCATAATTCGTTTTATAAACAAGATGAAGGAAGCGGATGAAAATACGTTCTTTTTTATTGAGGGTATGCCTCACAGTTCGCAGGCTGCGTCTCATCCTTCATGGGAAAAGAAAGATCCCCCAAACACGGTAAACGCCTTTCATTGGTACGATGGCTTTGCCCTTTTTACCAAAACCTTTCGTCCCTGGTTTACCATTGATCCTGACAATGCAAAGCTAATTATAGGCCGAAAAAAAGTGGGCGCCTATTTTACAAAATGCCTTGGGGATGGTATTACATGGACTAAAGAGCGAATGCAAAATATGCCCTGCCTGCTGGGAGAATTCGGCCTTGCCTTTGATTTGAATAAGCGCAAAGCCTTTGCCGGCGGTGATTATTCGATCCACGAGGAAGCCCTGTCCATGTACTACAACGCGGTAGACGCCAATCTGCTGCACTCAACCCTGTGGAACTACACCGCCGACAACACCAACGAATCGGGCGACGGCTGGAACGACGAGGATCTTTCGATTTTCTCGGAAGGAAAAGAACGCGCCGCCCCCGGCTGGAAGCGTCCTTACCCTATGGCCGTGGCCGGTACGCCCCTGGCGATCGAATGGAACTACAAGCGCCGCATATTCCGCTGCCGCTTCCGTGCCGACAGCGCCATCACCGCCCCTACGGTAATTTATTTGCCTATGGAATTCTTTGGCAAAACGCCAGAGATAAAAGCGCGCACTGCGGACGCCACAGCAAATATACGCTGGGAGTACAAGTTTGAAGAACAGCGATTATTTGCGCATAACGACAGCTACAACGGGGAAGTGGAAATTGTGGTAAAGGGTGGGCCGGGTATTGGCCAATGAAGGCCGCTAAACCGGGGCGGCCCCGCCTGCGGTTCCCCAGGGACAGACGGTAATACATTTACCACAGGCTAACTTTCTGCCTATTTTTGGAACATAGGCAAGCCGGGAAAGGGAACAGCCGATATAATCCACCTGATCCTCACGACGGGTTTCCGGTACCCAGTCCCGGTTATGAATAACCTGAAAGGCGCAGTTTTTTGAACACCGGTCACAGTTACCGCAAAAACTTTTTTCAATGGGCGCGTCAGGTTCCAGGGGACCGTTAATCAGCAGTTCCGCCATGGTAAGCCGGGGACCAAATTCCTTTGTTACCAGGAGATTACTTTTCCCTATCCAGCCAAGGCCTGCACGGCGGGCCGCATCCTTGGTACTGTAGATTTCGGTCATGGTCTTTTCAAATACCTCCCCCGCCTCCGTATGCGGCGGGTTTTTATATTCCAGATTGAGGGAATCAAAGAGTCCTCGTACCGCCTTCAAGACCTGTCGCCGTCTCTGCACTGCACCAAGCTGGAGACTTCTTAAAAACGGTTCCGTATATTCATCCAGCCTGATCATGTGGGAAAAGGGAATAATCGCCACAAAGGCTTTTTCGTATGGCAGCGGTAATTCTTCGCTCAAGCGCGCTATCCCCCAGGGGATGGGCGCAAAGGGCGCGAGGGTTTCATCTATTTTTTGCCGTAGTTCCTGATTAGTCATTTTCAACAACCTCACCTTTAGACAGGGGAATGCCGCCTGATTGTATGTCCCAGAGTTTCCGTTTTTCAAGAATCTCCTCCAGGGCATCCTGACTAAGGGAATATTCATTTCCCTTACCTATATTCCATGATAAAAAAGCGAACTGTTCGGCCAGTTCCAAACGGTGCAGGGCCTCAACGCCATTTATCCCCCAAACAAGTACACCCCGGTTTTGGAGGAGCATACCGTTATGTCCCTTACAGGTCAGAGCCACCGCTTCTGCGAGTTTTTTGCTTCCCGGCGCAGCGTAGGGCGCCACCGGAAGAACTCCCAGATCAAAAACAATATTGGGAAGCAGAGCCCGTTCCAGGGGCCGGGCGAGAATGGAAGAGAGGGTGGCGTAAGGCGGTTGGGCATTGATAACCCCCAGCACCGTCGGAAATTGCTTAAATATTTCGATATGCATCCCCGCGTCCGGAGAAGGAATGTAACAGTCCCGGGCAAAAAGAACATTACCGTCCAGGTCCATTTTGATGATCATCTCCTCATCCAGGGTATCGGCAAACACGCCTACGGGCAGGGTTAAAAAAAGTTTAGCGCCGATTCGCCAGCTGATGTTCATATCATTTGAGGCGGTATAACCCCGCTCGTTCATCTTTCGGCTCAAATCGATTATTAATTTTTTAGCGGCGCTTTCACGGGTAAACATGGTCATGGTGTTTTCCTTTTTTCGGCGTATGTATCCAGAGCCCGGCGGAAGGCGAAAATGTTTTCCTCCGGCACAAAGGGATCGGCCACGCAGCCGGGACCAATGATGATTCCCCTGCCGCCGGCTTGCCCTATGGCATCATGGACCTGGGCTTCTATCTCTGCTGCGGAGGCAGTGTTAAAAAAGCTGGGAATGGAACGGCCTGCCGTATCCTTACGGGGGCGTTCCGATATACCACCCAGCAGGCACTTGTTGGTTTTGCCTTTGGCTTCCCGCAGCGAAGGGAGGGTGGAACGATCATGCCAGTTAAGGCACTGTACCGGATAATCCTGTAACTCTTCAAACATGCAGTTTTGCCCATGCAGATGGAGAATATTGAAAAAGGTCTTGTCCGCAACAGATCGCAGTATTTCCAAATCATAGGGACGGCCAAATTCCGCATATTCCTCCACGGTCATAAGGTCCGTGGTGGCGCACTGGGTTGCAAAGAAAAATCCGCTCACCCCCGCTTCTATATTTGCCCTGGCAAAGTCGATGGCAGCGGCAGTAAAAACCTCCAGCGCCTTTTTTAGCAGGTCAGGATGTTCCTTCATATCGGTAAAAACCCGTTCTCCAGCCAGTTTGCGGGCGCTGGTGAAGGGACTAAACAGGGTCTGCACAAAGGGGGTTTTTCCCCTGGTCAGTTTAGCTACATACCTGGCGATTTCCAGAGTTTTCCCCAGAGTCCCGAATTCGGCGTTAAGTACCCTGAGTGAGCCCCAATCTTCAGGCTGGTGTATACCGAAATCATCTATCACCGGGGCCTCACCCTTACGGCAGTAAAAGGTAAGCCGGGCGCCATAATCATGGACACTGTACAGGCCAAAGGGCATCAATTTTATAAAATCCAAATCATATTTTTCATTATCCGCCACCATTCTTTCGGCCAAAGCTCGGGGATCCTGATCCAGTTCGGACAGATGATACCAGACGCTGCCGGGCGTCCGGTCAACCGTCTCCCCGCGGAGAGCCGCCTGTATTCTTTCAAATTTATTCATCCATTTACCTCCTGATATTGTGAAATAGTATCAAAGGTTAAAAAAAATATCAATAGTAAATCTACCAAAATAGTAGTATATTATCTTGACAGTTTTTATAGGATATATTATAGTGATGATACGTTTGTTGTATCTATTTTTGGAGGATTATTATGAAGCGTTCGTATTTTGTCGGTTTGGCTGTGGCTGCTGTTTTTATGACTCTGGTTTCCTGCGGCGGTAAGTCAAAGGAGACTGGGACACCGTTCAAGGTCATTAATATTGGGGTTACCAATGATCCGGCAACGATCAACCCCTTGTCGGTTAACAATTCAATGACCAGGGAAACGTCCAAACTGCTGTTTATGCCCCTGACCTCGATCAATATTGATCTGGGCTTTACCTACCGTCTGGCCGAAAGTATCACTACCGAGGATAATATTCATTTTATTATCAAGATAAATCCCAAGGTCTTCTGGACCGATGGCAAGCCAGTCTCGGCGGACGACCTGATCTATACCTTCAATATGAACACCCACCCCGATGGCGGGGCGTATAATCCCGGTCTCTATGCCGGTATTGTAGGTACTGATACCAAAGGCTTTAACGGCGGTAAAGAATTAGAAGGCTTACGGAAAATTGATGATCGTACCGTGGAAGTTACCCTTAAACTTCCATCTTCCCTAACCATATTTAACATGAATATTTCCAATGAAACCCAGGCCATTCCCAAACATATACTCGTTGATGTAGCGCCGGGTAAACTCAAGACCCATGAGTTTTTCCTGAACCCCACAGTTACAAATGGGCCCTTTATATTCAAAGAGTATGTAGGCTCCCAGTACATTTCCCTTAACAAGAATCCTAACTACTTTTTGGGCTCTCCCAAAATTGATCAGCTCAATTTGAAAATTCTTAATGGTTCCCAGATAACCGCCCAACTGGAAAGTGGTGAAATAGACATGAATTTCCCCGGCGTCGGCAATATTCCAAACGACGACTGGGACCGTATCCGCGCCTTGTCTTACATACGTACCGAGCCAGGGGTGCCGGCTACCATGAACATCCTGTTTTACAATATTAATCGGCTGAATAATTTAAAGCTGCGGCAAGCCATGGACCTTGCCATTGACCGGGATAATATCGTCAATAATGTACTCAAGGGCAGCGCCTATACCAGCAGGAGTCCCTCCTCGGATCAGATCAAGTACTGGAACAGCGCCACCGCTCCCTACAAGTATGATCCCGAGGCGGCAAAGCGCTTATTACAGGAATCGGGCTGGAATCTTTCAAAAGAAATCCACTTTGTTTTTCCCTCAGGGAATGTGGCCCGGGAACGGGTCTGCCTTATAGTAGCGGAAAATTTCAAGGCTATCGGCCTTAATATTGTGGAGGAACGGGTTGATCTTCCTACCTCACTGTCAAAGATTCAGGGTAAGGTAGACTATGACATAGGTGTGGTGGGACTTCCGGAGCGTCCTTTGCATCCCATCATTGGGCTTCAGCGGGTAGCCTCTAAAGATGGCAGTTGGAATAATTTTACCACACCCCGGCTGGAAGAAGTTATCGGGGTGATTAATACCAGTATTAATGATGATGCCGTAAGGGACGCGTACCTGGAATTCCAGCAGATTGTAGCGGAAAATGTACCTGCTTCAGGACTGTATGCCGAAAAAGGCTTAAGCGCGGTAAATACCCGGGTTATCTACGGTGGTCTGCAGGAACGGGGACCCTTTCTCGATACCGAGTTGTGGGATATTCAAGTCGAATAAAGGCAGGACGGCTGATATGGCGATTCCGCTGCTGGAAGTTGAAGGGCTACAGGTACTTTTTCAGGGAGACTTCCGGACAAGCGTAGGGGTAAAGGATCTCACTTTCACGGTTAAAGAAGGGGTAAACCTGGCCCTCGTCGGTGAATCAGGCTGCGGCAAAAGTGTCAGTTCCCTCTCATGTATGCGCCTGCTGGGGAATAATGCCCAAATCAGCCGGGGACTCATTCGCTTTCAGGGCCGGGATATCGGCTCCCTGACAGAGAGGGAAATGAAGAAAATCCGGGGGAAGCATATTTCAATGATCTTTCAGGAGCCCATGACCTGCCTTAATCCGGTTTTAACTATCGCCTATCAACTTGGTGAGGTCCTGCGCCTGCATACCCGGATGAACAGGGCGCAGATCAGGGAACAGATACGGCATTTACTCCGGCAGGTAGGTATCGCGGATGTGGACAAGGTCCTTTCAGGATATCCCCATGAATTATCCGGGGGTATGCGGCAGCGGGTTATGATAGCCATGGCCCTTGCCTGTAATCCCCGGCTCCTGATTGCCGATGAACCCACGACCGCACTGGATGTTACCATACAGGCCCAGATACTGAGCCTTATAAAAAAATTGCAAAAAGAAATGGGTATTACAGTCCTCATCATAACCCACGATTTCGGCGTAGTGGCGGAAATGGCCGATGAGGTGGTAGTTATGTACGCCGGTTACGCGGTTGAATCCAGCGAAGTCAGGGAAATCTTTGCTCATCCCCGGCATCCGTATACGGAAGGATTGCTGAAATCCATCATTCCGTTAGACGCATCAATGGAATTTCCCCTCTATTCAATTGCCGGCATGGTGCCTGCGATTTCGCTGGAAGATAGGGGGTGTCCTTTTTATGCCCGTTGTCCCTATGCCGCAGAGAAATGTTACCAAACCCTGCCGTCGATGGTGGAAACACGGCCGGGCCATTGGGTACGGTGTTTTATGGAAGGGAGCCGATGAATCAGGCCGAACCGCTGCTCAGTGTCAGGGGGTTGCAATCCTATTATCCTATCCGGGGCGGAGTTCTTTCCCAGGTTACCGGCCACATCAAGGCGGTTGATGGGGTTTCTTTTGACATCTTTCCCCATGAAACCCTTGGGCTGGTTGGGGAATCGGGCTGCGGGAAATCGACTATCGGCCGCGCCATTATGCACCTGGAGACAATCACCGGCGGAACGGTGTTGTTTGATGGTGAGGATACTTCATCCTACACATGGAAGGAAATGCGTTCCGTATGGCCCCGGATGCAGATGGTTTTTCAGGATCCCTATTCTTCCCTCAATCCCCGTAAAAGTGTGGAAAGTACCCTGACTGAAATTCTCCGGACTCACCGTATTGTTTCTCCTTCGCAGACCGCAGAGGAGATCGAGCGGATTTTACGTTTGATTGGCCTGCCGCCGGAATCAAAAAGGCGGTTTCCCCATGAATTCTCAGGTGGCCAGCGACAGCGTATCTGTATTGCCAGAGCCCTAACTCTGCGCCCGAAGTTCCTTATTTGTGATGAGGCAATTTCCGCGCTGGATGTATCTATTCAAGCCCAGATTCTGGGTTTGTTCAGGGAACTCCAGGGACAGTTGGGGCTGACCTATCTTTTTATCGCCCATAGTCTGGGGGCAGTAAAATATTTGAGCAGCCGTATCGCGGTTATGTACCTGGGAAAAATCGTGGAATTGGCCCCTACGGAACTTATTTTTTCCAATCCCCGGCATCCTTATACACAGGCCCTGCTCAGCGCGTATCCTGACCCCAACCCGGAAAACCGGGAAACAGAAAAGATCATACTGCCCGGTCAGCCGCCCAGCGCCGCCAATCCTCCACGAGGTTGCCACTTTAATACCCGTTGTCCCTTCCGCCAAAACCGCTGCGGGGAAGAGGAACCGGAATTAAAAGAAGAGCCAGGTTCTTCCCACCATTTGGCCTGTCATTTTTCGATTACACGTTCTGACTGGAAAGGAATAAAGGCATGAAAAATTATTTGATCCGCAGACTCCTCCTTACTATTCCCATTTTGATCGGGGTTAGTTTTGTCAACTTTATTATTGTGTATATGGCGCCAGGTACTCCCCTTGACCTGATGGTAAGTCCTCAAATGACCGACGAAGTCCGGGAAGCCCTTGAGCATAACATGGGTCTCGATGCGCCGGTATATAAACAATACCTTACCTGGATGCAAAATGTACTGCAGGGACATTTGGGCTATTCCTATCATTCATACCGGCCGGTAGGCACTCTGATTGTCAGCCGTCTTTTCCCCACCTTTCTGCTCATGGGCAGCGCCCTTTTGCTGGGACTCCTCTTTGCCATACCTCTGGGCATTTTAAGTGCCCTCAAGCCCCGTTCGCCTTTTGATTATTCCGCAACCTTTTTTGCGTTCTTCGGTGTTTCGGCGCCTAATTTCTTTTTGGGCCTGGGACTCATCTATATCGTCTGTTTGAAAATGAAACTGCTTCCATCCAGCGGGATGTTTACCCTGGGCCGATCTCCTTCAGGCATTGATGTACTGCGGCACCTTATCCTGCCCTGCCTGGTTCTTTCCACCAATATCTTCGGTCGTTTTATCGTTATGTGCGTTCCTCCATGTTGGATGTGCTGCAGCAGGATTATATCCGTACCGCCGCCGCCAAAGGGGTTGGGTATTTTTCCCGGATAAGCATCCACGCTTTCAGAAATGCACTGCTGCCCCTTATTACTCTTATTGGGCTGGAAATTCCCACCCTGCTTGGGGGAGCGGTAGTTACCGAACAGATTTTTTCATGGCCCGGAATTGGAAGGCTCACGATGGATTCTATCGCATCACGGGATTATCCTGTCCTGATGGGGCTTAATTTATTGGCGGCTTTTATGGTTATTTTAAGCGGTTTTGTTACGGATATTCTGTACGCTCTGGCGGATCCCCGGATCAAATACCGGTAGGGCCGGAGGACAATTATGGCGATCAAAAAACTATTGCTTGATACCAATGAAACCCATGGCGCCGCGATAATCTGGCGCCGGTTTTGCCGGCATAAACTTGCCCTGGCGGGGATTGTGCTTATCCTGGGCTTTCTGCTGCTGGCCGCGCTTGCGCCGGTTTTGGCGCCCTATAACCCTTACAAGATAAGCTATGATATACAGCATGGACCGGAAAAAGCCCACCTGTTGGGAACCGATCAGGTCGGCCGGGATGTTTTTTCGCGACTCATCTATGCTGCCCGGGTTTCCGCCCTGGTAGGGGTGGGTACGGTTGCGCTTTCTACCGCTTTGGGCATAGCTCTGGGACTCCAGTCGGGCTACTTCGGCGGGGGCATTGATATGCTTGTTATGCGCATTGCCGATATATTTATGTCTTTTCCCCGCTTTATCCTGATCATTGTAATAAGTTCCATTCTTGGCCCCGGTGTGGACAAGGTGATCCTCATCATGGGTATTTTGGGCTGGCCTGCGGTGGCCCGGCTTGTCCGGGGTAATGTACTTTCCATTAAACAAATGGACTATGTAAAAGCGGCAGTATCCCTGGGCTATAAACCCTGGCGTATTATGCTGTTCCATATTTTGCCCAATACGATGGGCCCCATACTGGTACAGGCTACTTTCGGCATAGCTAACGCTATCATTACCGAATCGGCCCTGAGTTTTCTGGGGCTGGGGGTTAATCCGCCCATTGCAAGCTGGGGAAATATGCTGACCGACGCCCAGTCCCTGACCACCTTGACCACCAAGCCGTGGCTGTGGGTCCCGCCGGGGCTGATGATTTTTTTAGACGTGCTGGCCTTTAATTTTGTGGGAGATGGATTCAGGGATGCCCTGGATCCTAAATCAGACTAAACAGGAAGATGCAGGATGAACACCATAACAAACCAGGATACAATCAAAATACCCAAAACAGAACTTGTCTCCCGCCGCATGAAAGTTCTTACGGAATTGGAAAAAAATCAGGCCGCAGGTGCCATCTTTTTTTCCGCCCAGACCCTGCAATACATCACCGGCTTCAATTTCATCGCCACCGAACGGCCCATGGCCCTCATCTTAAAGAATACGGGGGAACTTTTTGCCTTTGTGCCCTATCTGGAACATGAGTATGTAGAAAAAACAATTTCCGGAGTGGACCGTATTTTTTCCTATACCGAATATCCCGGCCCCAAACATCCGATGCTCTGCCTTACGGATGTCCTGACGGAAATTGGTTTTGCCCATTCCAGAGTCTGCGTGGATTCCGATGGTTACGGCGCGTACTACGGTTATTCAGGACCGGCCCTGAGTTCCCTTTGTCCTGATATGCAGCTAATCCGCACACCGGACATGATCCCCCGTCTTAAACGGATTAAATCCCCTTTTGATATTTCAATGATCCGCGAAGTTACCCACTGGGGGCATGTGGCCCATTCGCTTCTGCAAGAATATATACAGCCTGGTTTGCATGAAGTAGAACTGGTTCAACGTGTTACTTCTGAAGCGACCCGGATTATGCTGCGCAAGCTGGGACCGGATTTTAATCCCGGTTTCAATGTTCAAGCTACCGCCTATTTACGGGGGCAAGTAGGGGCGGACTCCTATTACCCCCATACCCGGTGCAGTAACACCGTATTAAAAAACGGGGACTTGGTGGGAACAAGCGCCCGCGCCCCGCTTTTGGGATATGAAAGCGAACTGGAACGAATCTTGTTTCTGGGTGAACCAACCACAGAAATGAAATCCTATTACGCCCACTGTCTTGCTCTACAGGATATTGCCTTTTCCGTCATGCGGCCGGGAATACCCGCTTCCGCAGTTGATGCGGAACTGTACCGATACTACGAAGAAAAGGGACTGTTAAACTATTGGCGCCACCATACGGGCCACGCATTGGGATTCGCCGTCCATGAGGCGCCCTTTCTGGATCGTAACGATGAAACCATACTGGAACCGGGTATGGTTTTCAGTGTGGAACCGGGAATCTACGTCAAAAACCTGGGAGGATTCCGTCTTTCCGATACGGTTCTAATAAACAATGAGAGCGTAGAAAGAATAAGCGATTATCCCCGGGAAATCGAAAAAGTAATAGTACATTAGACAAGGAGTCAAAATGAACAGTATTGAGGAATTTGAAAAAAACATTCATGGCGAACTGGTAAAGATGTGGCACGAACTCCATGCCCATCCGGAATTAAGCATGCAGGAATTTCAAACCGCTGCTTATATTGAGGATGCACTGCATCGTACCGTAAAAAATATTGATATAAAGCGGGTGGGTAAAACAGGCATCTGGGTACAACTGCGGGGAACCGCCCGGGATAAAACGGAAGAAGATGTTATTATTCTCCGTGCCGATATGGACGCGCTCCCCATCAATGAAAACAACGATCTGCCCTACCGGTCCCAAAATCCCGGTATAATGCACGCCTGCGGACATGACGTACATACAACTATACTTTTCGGGACGCTCCGGGTTCTGGAACATTTTCGGGATACCATTCCCGGAACCATCTGGTTCTTTTTTCAGCCCGGTGAAGAGGTTCTGGAAGGGGCTTTGAGTTTTCTCTCCGACCCGGCGATTGATTTTTCCCGACCCAGGGCCGTCGCGGGGATACATCAGGGAACAAATCTCGAAGCGGGAAAAATCCGGCTCATGAAAGGGGTATCTCTGGCCGGCACGGATTCCCTGCGTATCAGCCTGCGGGGCCCGGGAGGGCACGGTTCGGCTCCGCAAAATACCCGGGACCCGGTAAGCGCCGCCGCTTATCTTATTGCTCAATTGCAGACCATTGTTTCCCGGGAAACCTCACCCCTGGATTCGGCTGTTCTTTCCTTCTGTTCCATACATGGCGGCAGCCGCGACAATATCATTCCCGAAGAAGTAGTCATTGAAGGAACTCTGCGAACATTTACCCAGAAAACCCGGACAAATATACAGGAATCCATTTGCCGTATTTGCCGCGGGACAGCGGAATCCCTGGGAGTAAAAATTGAACCGGAATTCCTCAAACATTCACCTCCCCTTAATAACGACCCCGCCATTGTGGAGATTGCCGGACGGGCGGTACAAAAATTGCTGGGCGCAGACAATCTGGAAATAGGTGAAAAACCCCGCATGGGCGGAGAAGATTTCGCGTTTTTTGCTGAAAAGATCCCCAGCGTGTTTATTATCGCCGGTTCCAGGACTCCCGGAGGCAAACAGGTCAACAATCATCAGGCGGAATTTTATACCGACGAAGGAACACTCCGGGGAGGAATTCTTGCCCTGAGCGGGTTTGCCCTGGAATATTTTAAGGTTGATTTTTGAAACTGGTTCAAGCAGCTACATTTTCCCCGCCAAAGGCGCCAGCCGCACAAAGCGCGGAAATTCCGGTTTTGCTTCGGCAAGGTTCCCGGAAGGGTCTTCCAGGTACAGGAACCAGTCATGAAAACGCTCCTCAATTTTACGGCGGTTTTCCAGGATACGATGAATGTAGTCCAGAGTAACCGCAGGCGTGCCGGTGGTTTTGACTCTGCCGCTTCCGGCGTTGTACATTGCCAGGGCTGCGATTTCAGAGCCGCCGGTATCCAGACAAAACCGCAGATGCCCCATGCCGTGCCGGGCGTTTACCGAGGCATTAAAAAAAGCGCTGCTATCCAGAGTGGGAAATGAGCGGCTATTCAACTGAAAGAGACCCCGGTCAATACTTTCGTCCCGGTTTTTGCGGTTTATTGCCATAGGGTTAAAGCGGCTTTCTTCCCAACCCAGGGCAAAGGCAAGGGCAGGAGGAATATCAAAAGAATCGGCATTGGCTAAAATCGCTTCTGCAATTTCCCCGGAACCACAGACTTCCTCAAAAAAATCCGTTACCTGGCCCCTGGTTTCGGGCTGCCGGTACATTTCCTGCACCGGATCCGTGCCTTTTTCGGCTGCTGCCATAAAAAAGCGGTAAACCTCTTCTGTGGTAACCTGCTTCGTTTCCGGACTTTCGGCTGCATCCGCCCTGGAGTCATGCAACAGGCAGGGACCACGGACTGCGAGCAGGGCGCAGAGAACCAGGGCGCCCAAACAGCCAAAAAACACCGGAAGGACCAGTTCCATTTTTACATCATTCAAATTCATCTTTTGCATACTACCAATATACTAAATTCGATACCGAATTTCAGATTTTTTGTATGGATCTTACCCGGATTATCCCCTCAACCTGACGTATACGATCCAGTACCGAATCGGGGATTTGCTGCTCTGTATCGATAATATTGTAGGCGTATTCATCCCGGTGGTGGTTGATAAGGTCGGTAATATTGATATTCGCCCCTGCCAGAATGGTGGTAATTTGGCCAACCATGTTGGGGACGTTCCGGTTTGCCGCCAGAAGCCGGAAGGGTGCGCGCTGATCCAGCTTGCACCGGGGAAAATTCACCGAATTGCGGACGCCCCCGGTTTCCAGAAAATCCATGAGTTGCTTTACCGCCATAACAGCGCAGTTGTCCTCCGCCTCTGGGGTGGAAGCGCCCAAATGGGGAACGCATATCACTTTTTTGCAGGCCAAAAGCTCCGCCGAAGGAAAATCCGTTACATAGGCGCCGAGTTTTTCCGAAACCAAAGCCTCGATAATATCCGCCTCGTTGACCAGCCCGCCCCGCGCCAGATTGATGACCCGCGCGTCTTTTTTCATAAAGCGGAATTTTTCAGCGTTGAGCAAACCTTTGGTGGTATCGCTCAGGGGAATGTGCAGGGTGATGTAATCGGCCTTTGCAAGGAGCCCCTCCAGGGTATCGGCACGCTCCACCTCACGGGAAAGATTCCAGGCGGCATCCACCGAGATATAAGGATCATAGCCAATAACGTCCAGGCCCAGGGCAACCGCGTCATTAGCCACCATTACGCCGATGGCGCCCAGGCCCACCACGCCCAGGGTCTTGCCCCGGAGTTCAGGCCCCTCGAATTTGGACTTTTCCTTTTCCACCAGATCCGGCACCTCATCGGCACGGCCCGCGATGGAAGCGGCCCAGTTGATCCCGCCCACAATGTCCCGTGACGCGATAAGCATGGACGCCAGGGCAAGCTCCTTTACGGCATTGGCGTTGCCCCCGGGGGTATTGAACACCACCACTCCCCGGTCGCTGCACTGGGTAACGGGAATATTGTTGACCCCCGCCCCGGCCCTGGCGATTGCCAGCACTGAATCGGGAATCTCTATACTGTGCAGATCCGCACTCCGTACCAGAATAGCGTCCGGGTGAGGTATCTCGCTGGCGACTTCGTATGCATCCCTGGGAAAGAGTTCCAGCCCCAGAGGGGAAATTTTATTCATCGTGCGTATGCGAAACATGGTAAACTCCCTGTGAAATATTTCACAATAAGGATACTAAATAAGGATGATATTTGTCAAGAACTCGCTAAAGTAACGGCCATTAAATTTTTACTTCGGTACTCCCTGAATCACCTTTGAAACCGGCACAATCGTATAGCCCGCTCTGACCAGAGCGTCCATAAGCACCTCAATGCGGAGGAAGAGATAATCGTCCCTGCCGCCGGGGAGCAGGCCCAGGCGCACGGGGATAACGGCACCCGGTTTTTTGGCGTCCATGATGCGCTCAATCATATTGGAGACTGAATGTTGATGTATGCCAAACCTGCGCGCCTCATCTCTGCTGAGCCAATCGCCTGAGTCCACGTCCCTCACGGCAGTTTGATAACCTGCGGCGGAAGCGGCGGCACTGATTTCGGGGGAGGTTCGGTAGAAGGGCGGGTGCCAGAGGAGCTTTAGTTCCTTGCCGGTGGATTCGAAAAATTCGTCTTCATTGCGGGCAAGGCCCTGGGCAATATATTCGGGGCTTACCCGGTAGCGGGAGTCCGCCAGATCGATGGGGGCGTAGAAAAGGGAGGCGATCTCGTAGCCGGCTTCGGCAATGGCGGCGGCGGCAGCGGGGTTGCGGCGGATAAAATCGCCGTTCAGGAAAAAAGTTGCCTTGGCGTTGAAATGGCGCAGGGCATCCATCACCTGGGAAAGGCCGGTGTCGTCATCGTAGAGGTCAAAACACAGGGCGATTTCGCCGGATTCGGCGGACTGGACCTGCCGTGCCGCAGGCAGCAGCGCGGTGGTGCCCACAGAGGCGGTGTTGCGGATCATGGGGAGATTATCGAAGGGGCCGGCAGACTGGGGTTCAAGATAGACCCGGTAGCGGCCTGAAACCAGCGAGGCTTTTTTGAGCCGGGGATTGGCGATAAGGGCCCAGGGATTTTTGCCGTTACTTGCAAACCAGCCGGCGCTGTTTTTTGCCAGCAACCTGGCGGAATCGCCTTCCTCAAAGCCGAACTCATCGGCGCCCGCAAGGCAGATAAGCCGCCGCTGGCCGGAAACGCTGATCCCTTCAATAAGCCTGCTATTGCCGACGATAAATTCGGCGCTGTTGAGCCAAACGCAGGAAAGCACCGGCTCTCTGCTGATGATCTGCAATGGCCGCCAGCTCACATAATCCCAAAGTGCCAGGCCGCTGTCGCCCCAGAACAGAGCCCTGGTTCCGTCAGGCGAAAGGGCGCAGCGGGAACCCGCCGGGGTCTCCAACGGCGCAAAAGAAGTTACGGATCTTCCGTCAATCTCAAAACGCCAGGCCATAGTTTCGCTGTGTCCCAGCACCGAGGCAATTACCGTTACCAGCCCGGAGGACGACCAGAG
Source organism: Spirochaetia bacterium (assembly GCA_025997895.1). Classification (GTDB taxonomy): domain Bacteria; phylum Spirochaetota; class Spirochaetia; order Treponematales; family Breznakiellaceae; genus WQXQ01. The sequence goes on along the minus strand of BNVF01000011.1, from coordinate 35,497 downwards.
CACATTTACGTCAAAAGCGCCCTGGGGAATCATCACATAGGGCAGAATAGAATCGCCGCCTGTATTGTCGTCTAACGGAAAATAAAAAATATTTTTCCCGTTTTTTAACAACAGCAAGGAGCGGGCGTCAGGGGCAATCCAGAATCGGTCAAAGTTGGGATCAAAATCCAGCGGGAGTCTTCCCGCCACTGAGCCTATCGAAAGAAAATCACCGTAAATGGTGCGGGTAAAAAGCTCCGGACTGCGGACCCGGTACAGGGTGTTTCCCTTAAAGTAGAAAAAATCGCCCTGCTGTCCCCAGGATACCGAGTCAATTTCCCCTTCGCCTATTTGCCGGTAACGCTCGTCCGCCACCGCCGCAAGATCGTGAATCATGGGGAAATAAAAAAGCCGCCCGCCCTTGGCGTACACAAAGAGCCGGGAATCCGGACTCCAGCGCACGGGAAAATCCCTGGCAGGGCGTTCAATTTTTTGGCTGATCACCCGCTTAACACCGCTTGCAGTTTCAAGTAACGCCAAATTGCCGTATGCGGCGCTTGTGGGCTCCACAAAAAGAATCCAGCGGCCGTCTGCGGAAGCGGCCAGTTCCTCAAGCCTGCCGCCGGGCGGAACAGTCCCGCCCGCAAACGAAGGAAAGCCCGGCACCGGCAAAGGGAGCCCGCCTGCGACAGGAATACGCGCCGCGCCAAAACGGTTCCGTACCAGTATGACTCTGCCGTTTTCTACCAGTTCCAGATTTTCGGGAAAGGCGGTGATCTGCTGCAGAGCCAAATCGGTAAGCCGGGAAACGTATAATGTGTGCTGCGCGCCGGAATCGGAGCGGAAAAGCAACCGGTTATCATCGGAAAGATCCAGGCCGCTAAAACTCAACCCCAAAAGAGTCCCGGCGGAAAAAAGAGAAAGCCCAAGGCTAAACAGAAAGTAATAGAGTCCTTTTCGGTTTTTCATCTCATTTCCTGTCTTTTTGAACCAGGAATTCATCCAACTCCCGCTCCAATCCGGCCAGGCGGCTTTCCATCTGGTGAATGCGTTCTATAGAATACTTTACCTGCCTGTCCATAAGACGTTCGCAGGCCTCATCCACCACTGCGCTAAAAGCGCTTTTCCCGGAAATGATTGCTGATTTTTCGCCGGACATCATAATTCAATTGTAGTATATTTTAAAGTTTCGTCAATTGAATCAATGAGTCAATTTTTGACATTAAATTCCACAATTTCCGGCGGCCTGTCCCTGAGTTCCGCAGCGCCCGGTTTTTCAAAGGCTCTGATGAAAGTAATAACCGCCAGAAAAGCAATAAGAACCAACAATAAATTACGCATGAAACCTCCCACTCGTATTAACCAATTTAATTCAATAAGTCAAGGGGATTCACCGGTTTTCCGTTTTTAAATACCCCAAAATGCAGATGCGAGCCGGTGCTGAGACCGGTATTGCCTACTTCCCCGATTTTGCCACCCTGCGTTACCCGCTCGCCTTCTTTAACCGAGCTAACCGAAAGGTGGGCGTAGAGGGTTTGATAACCATTGGCATGGCTCAGGATGATGTATTTGCCAAAAACGCGGTCAACGCTGACGACTGAAACCGTGGCGTCCATAGCGGCCTTGACCGGGGTTCCTGTGACACCGGCAAGATCCAGAGCTGCGTGAAAATGCCGTTGCCCGGTGATGGGGCTGTCCCGCCAGCCGAAGTTACTGGTGATTCTTTTCCGCACCGGGTAGATAAACAGTTCCCCCAGGGCAAGCCTGAGGGCTTCCGGGGCCATGCGCGCGCCGGGAATAAAGAGAATTTCCCCTTCCCTGATGGCGTCACTGCGGACATCGTTCACGTCCAGTATGACTTCCAGGGGCACCGCATAGGTTTTCGCTATTTTTGAAAGGCTGTCACCTTTTACCACCGTGTGGGGTATGCCGTCCATATTGGGAATGCGCAGGGTTTCACCTTCTCCCAGCCGCCGGGCGTTGCGTATGTTGTTTGAAGTGATAATGGCGTCCATGGAAACGCCAAAGTGAGCGGCGATTCCCGATACTGAGTCGCCCTTTTGCACTTTATACGTTGACCACTTGAAGCTTTCCATCAGATCCAGGGGTATACTGACGCCTGTTTCAGCGGTTTCGGCTGTTATAGCCGGGGCTGTTATAGCCGGGGCTGTTGCAGCAGGTACGGTAACGGCGGCGCTATCATCACTGGCGTTGAGGTCTGGAAGTCCAGCGTAAGCGGCAAGGTTGCGCATCCCTGCTCTGTCCGGACCAGGCTCAAAGGTTATGGATTGCGGCAGGGTAAGGCCATCCCAATTTAGGGCAATCAGGGAAATGACCAGAGTCCCGGCAATCACCGCCAGAGTCATCAGCGAAGGAACGGGAAAACTAAAGCCGCTTTTTTGGCCCTTGCTGCCGCGTTCGTGTACAGGCCCGCTCCGGTGGTTTACGGTCTGGCCCCAGGCAGCGGATTTAGCGGCAGCGCTTTTAGCGGTAGCGGGTTTATTCAAATTAAAAAAAGAAAAAAGCGGTTTATGGAAACCGAAGGTTTTACGCTGCCGTACATGGGCGGGTCTTTGTTTTAGCTGGCGCATAAAATCGGCGCCAAAAATAGCCGATTGATAATTACCCTTATATAACGGCGAGGATTTTCTCCGCCGGGCAACGTGCTGATCTTCGATAATATTTACCGTCATACTGCCTTTATCGACATAATCGAAGGGAATGATTATACTTCCTGTGTATGACAAAGGCGGCCCTGTGGGCTCTGATAGTGGCGGCGATCATCAAATTCTTCGTGTTTGATTTTTTGATAGCCCAGGGTGAGTCCATGGAACCGGCAATCAAAAGCGGCACTGTTCTGGTGGTAAGCCGCCTGCGTTACGGGCTGCGGTTGCCTGGCCAGCAGGGGTATATGGTGCGCTGGGCTGCTCCCCGGGCCGGAGAAGTGGTGGTCTTCTACACCCCCCTGGGGGAACTTGCGGTAAAGCGCTGCGCCGCTCTGACTGAAAGAGGTGATTTTATGGCCGAGGGAGACAACAGCCTGCAATCCTACGACTCCCGCGCGTACGGCCCGGTCCCGGCGGGTAATATAATCGGGAAGGTATTGGGGTATTAAATGAACGCTCATAAGCCGAGGTTTATCTTCCTTGTCTCTGTTTTTGCCCTGCTTGGCCTGGGTCTGCTCTTCCATTACGGCCGGCTCATGCTAAAAAGCGCCCTGCCCCGCAGCCAAACCCGTTCCCGGAGTTTTGCCGAGCGGGGGGCCATACTTGACCGCAATGGCCGTTTTCTTGCCCTTCAGACCAGGCTTGCCAATATCAGCGTGTGGCGGCCTGAAATATCCGACATTGGGGCACTGGCAAGCGAACTGGCGCCCATTCTGGAAATGCCCGCCGCTGATATTATTGAGCGGATCAATTCCGCGCCCAGCGATTTTGTCTATATTAAAAAACAGGTTGATGAATCCACTAACAAACTGATAAACGCCGCCCTTGGCGAAGGTAAACTCCGGGGCGTATCCGCGGAGCCTATCGTGGGCAGGATATACCCTGAAAAAAACCTTGCAAGCCAAATCATCGGCTTTGTGGGGGACGGGAACGACGGCCTTGCGGGAATAGAGTTCGCCTTTGACGATGAGCTGGCAGGCGTCAAGAACAACGGCAAGGGAAGCCAGGTGGTGCTGACTATAGACACCAATGTGCAGCATATTTTGGAACGTATCGCCTCCCAGACTATGAACGAAACCAGGGCCGAGGCAGTGGTGCTGCTGGCTATGGATCCCCGCAGCGGCGACATTCTGGGCTCGGCATCCCTGCCCGGCTTTGACCCCAACGACATCAGGTCTTCCAGCGAAGCCGGCCGCATGGACCGGCCTGCCATCTGGGCCTACGAGCCCGGCTCGGTATTCAAGGTTTTTTCCCTTGCGGCACTGCTGGACTCAGGGGCTATTTCAGGTAATTCAACCTTTGTCTGCAACGGTTACTATGAGCGCGTAACAAGCCGGGGCGAGCGTGTTCGAATCAACTGTCTGGGCGCACACGGCAGGGTCGGCATACGGGAGATTATTATACATTCATGTAACGCCGGCGCCGCCTATGCCTCGGATCAACTGGGAAATGGCGCATTTTATGAGTTCATGCGGGATTACGGCTTTGGTTCCCGCACCGGCGCGGGAAACCCCGGCGAAACTGCGGGCTTTCTCCGTCAGGCCGAGCGCTGGTCTGATCGCTCCAAGCCGACTATCGCTATGGGACAGGAAATTGCCGTTTCCGCCATGCAGATGATCCAGGCCGCCAGCGCCGTCGCCAATGACGGTATTCTGGTTCCCCCAAGGGTCGTTTCCCGGATAATCTCCGCTGACGGCAAAACCGTTACACCCTGGGAAGGGAGCCAGGATGGCGCCGGCCAGGATGGCGCCGGCCAGCATGGCCGAAGGCGGCGCATACTCAAGGTTGAAACCGCCAGGGCTATGCGTTCCTATATGGTAGATGTAACTTCCAGTATAGGCACCGGCTGGCGCGCTGCGGTAGAAGACCTTTCCCTGGCGGTAAAAACCGGCACCGCCCAGATTATCGACCCGGAAACCAGGGCCTACTCGGACACGGATTTTATCGCCAGTTGCATAGCCCTGCTGCCTGCCGAATCTCCCTCACTCATTCTCTACCTGGCGATCATCAAACCGCAGGGGGAAACCCTGGGGGGGAGAATCGCTGCCCCGGCCATACGGGAAGCCGCCGAGTCCCTCATCAATTACCTGGGCATTCCCCGCGGCCGCAACCCCCAGCTCAGCCACTCCCCCTCGGTAACTGTTCCCGCCGACCGGCCGCCGGCCATCAACGGTTATGTTCCGGATTTCTCCGGCCTTGCCAAACGTACCATCCTGCCCCTCCTGCTGCGCGACGACATACGCATTGAGATCCGGGGAGACGGCTGGGTGCGCCGTCAGTCCCCGCCGCCGGGAACGCCAATCACCGACGGTACGGTGATAATCCTGGAATTGGAATAATCTGTGTCGTTTTGGGAATCAAACTGCGTTATACTCCGCAAACAGTATCCGGGGCTGATTGAAGAGATCTGCCGCGAATGTAGTCTATCCGCGAGAGAAGATGATGACTTGGCCCCGGAAGACATACACATCGAGAGCGCCGTCTCGGGGGCACCGGCTTTAAGCATCAGGGGTATCCATGTCCATTCCCCAAGGGACCCGGCGAGGGAAGGCAGGCGCCTTGCGGAAACCATCAGCGCCCCTGCGGGGCCAATAATAATCCTCGGTTTTGGCCTGGGTTACGCTGCGGAGGCCGCTGCGGAAATCGCCCCGGAGCGGCCGCTTATTATTGTTGAAAAATACTGCAGCCTGCTGCGCAAAGCCCTGGAGTTACGCGATCTGGAGAAGCTGCTTTCAAAAAGCAAAATCGTGTTTGTCCCCGGCGGCTCAGGCGAAGGAATAAGTCCGGCGCTTTCGCTCTTTGAAGAAGACGGAGAGAAATCCGCCCCGGCGATAATCCGCAACCGTGCCCTTATCAATCTGGACGAGGAATGGTATGGCGCGGTAGAAGATCGCATCCGCACCTGGACCATGCGTGATGATGTGAACATGGCTACCTTCAAGCGCTTCGGCAAGCGATGGGTCCGCAATCTTTCGCGTAACATGAGCGCCATTCGGGACCTGCCGGGTATTTCCCGGCTCACCGGCTTTGCCGCCGCAATCCATACCCCTTGCGCAGGCGGTGGCACAGTTGCGGCTAATGCGGCAACTGCGGACACTGTTGCGTCCCCGGACGTTACAAGGTCCGGTGCGGAAGCCCTGCCGGTTTTCCTTGCCGCCGCCGGGCCAGGCCTTGACAGCGTCGGCCCCCTGCTGCCTGAGATCAGCCGCTGCTGCATAGTGGTGGCGGTGGACACGAGTCTCCGTTTTCTCATCAAACACGGAGTTGATCCCGACTTTGTGCTGGTAGTGGATCCCCAGTTCTGGAACAGCCGCCACCTTGACCGTTCTTCCGGCCATCGCACCAGACTCATCGCCGAATCCGCAGTATACCCGCCGGTGCTGCGTTTACCCTTTAAGGGAATTTACCTCTGCGGCTCCCTTTTTCCCCTGGGCAGTTTTATTGAACAGCGGGTTGACCCCAAGGGGCCACTGGGCGCCGGCGGCTCGGTAGCAACCACCGCCTGGGACTTTGCCCGCACCCTGGGTGCACAAGACATCTGGATCGCCGGCCTTGACCTGGCCTTTCCGGGCCTCAAAACCCACTTCCGGGGCGCCCTCTTTGAGGATCGCTCTCACGCCGAATCAGGCCGCCGAAGCCCCGCCGAAACCTGGCTGGTCCGCGCCCTGCGGGACGGCATCCCCTTCCTGGCCCCCGCCGCTTCCGGCGGCCAGGTACTCACCGACCGCCGCCTTTCCCTGTACGCAGCATGGTTTGAAAACCGCTTCCATCGGCATCCGGAGGTCCGCAACCACAGCCTCTCTCCATCCGGCCTGGCCATAGCCGGCCTTGAACCGGTAGATGCCGCAACCCTCCTCGCCTTACCTGATCGCCGGGAAGAGATAAACCAGCGGCTTGACGCGGCCTTTTCCCGCATTGAGAATGACTTTTTTGCGCCGGAAGAAAGCCGCCGCCGAACTGAGCGCTACGAAAATGCCGTCTCTACACTTTTGCATGGCCTTGAAAATATCAAAAACGCCGCCGAAAAAGGCGCAAAAAACGCAGAACAGGCCATGCGACGAAGCTTGAACCCTTCAGAGCAGAAAAAAATCCTTGCAAATCTGGACGAAATCACCCAAGCCATAACCCAAAGCGAAGTAAAAGAAGTAGCGGGCTTCCTGTTCCCCCCTGCGGAAGTCGCCAATATGAGCCGGGAAGGCGCTCCGGCGGATACGCAAAGCCCCGGCGACCCTTTCAGGGCCTATCTCAAGTCCTCAGTGCGGCTGTACCGCTCCCTTGCGGAAGCGGCGGAGTTTAATTTGAGGGAATTGAAGCGGTAAACCGCAGCTTAATTTGGGCTATTTAATTTTGTGCAGTTGACTGCATAAATCATCTATTTTTGTTAGTTTTGTGCAGTTGACTGCATAAATTTTGTATTATAATTTTTATGCAATAGACTGCACAAATATTCTATTTTTACTATTTTTGTGCAATTGACTGCACAAACATTGACAGCAGCTCTGCCCCGGTATATACTGTAAACATGGCAAAGCCCCTCATAGTCCGGCAGGAATACCTCGATACGCTTATTGGCTTTAAAGACAAGCGGCTGATAAAAATTGTAACCGGGATCAGGCGTTGCGGAAAATCCACCCTCTTTGAATTGTATCAGAAGTGGCTTCGTAAACACGGTGTTGCGCGGGAACAAATTATCGCAATTAATTTTGAAGACCCCGATTTTGAGGATATGCGGGACTGGAAAAAACTCTATAACCATATAAAACGGCTGCTTATTTCCGGCAAAATGAACTATGTATTCCTTGACGAGATTCAAAATGTTCCCGATTACCAGAGGGCGGCAGATGGCCTGTATATAAAAAAAAATGTGGACTTGCACCTGACCGGCTCCAATGCGTATATGCTTTCTGGCGAAATAGCCACGCTGCTTTCGGGCCGCTATATCGAAGTGCAAATGCTGCCCCTCTCTTTTAAGGAATATGTGTCCGCCGCCGGGGGGCAGGGATTATCCCGGTTGTATAACCGCTACCTTACCGAAAGCTCTTTTCCGTATGCGCTGGAGCTTGCGGGGGATCACAAAAAACTCAATGAATACCTTGGGGGCATCTATAACACCATCCTTAACAAGGATGTGATTGGCCGGAATAAAATTAACGACTTCTTCATGCTGGAAAGCGTATTGCGGTTTATGTTTTTCAATATAGGGAACCTTACTTCTACCACCAATATCGCCAATACCATGAAGTCCCAGGGCCGGGGTATATCAGTACACACAGTAGAAAATTATCTTGCCCTCCTCCGTGACAGTTATATTCTCTACCGGGCAACCCGGTATGATGTTAAGGGAAAGCAATATTTGCAGACCGGAGACAAATACTACGCTGCCGATATGGGGCTGCGTTATTTCCTGCTGGGCACGAAAAATGTCAACATGGGGAGTATGCTGGAAAATATTGTATATCTGGAATTGCTGCGCCGGGGCAAACGGGTGTATGTGGGTAAAGCAGGAACCGCAGAGATTGATTTTATCGCCGAAACCCCCGGCGGCGGAACCGAATACTACCAGGTTTCACTCTCGGTACGAACCGCCGATATACTGGCCCGTGAACTGTCGCCTTTTAAAATGGTTAAAGACCACAACCCCAAATACCTTTTAACCCTGGATGATGACCCGGAAACATCCCACAACGGCATACGGCAGCTTTACGCCCTTGATTGGCTCCTGGGTTGAAAATCCGATCCTTGCCTAACTGAAAATTCCAGATTATGCTAAGAAGAAATAAGAAACGTGGAGAATATGTAGCGGGGGCAACATGGCTGGATATATTGCGATAATTGGCGGCGGATGGGCAGGGTGTGCGGCGGCGCTTGGGGCAGCAAAAAACGGTGTGCAGGTAATGCTGCTTGAACGGACAGATATGCTTCTTGGTACAGGCCTTGTAGGCGGCATCATGAGGAACAACGGACGCTACACGGCTGCTGAGGAATGTATCGCTCTGGGCGGCGGAGATATTTTCAAGACTATAGATGCCTGTGCCAGACATACAAACATTGAGTTTCCGGGCCACAGCCATGCGACTCTTTACGATATTGCTAAAACGCCGACGGCCATCGAAAAACTGCTCATTGATGCCGGTGTTGAGATCATTCACCGGGCCCGTATCAACGATGTGATGAACAGCACCGGAACCCATGTTGAAAGCATAACCGACGATGCCGGTATTGATTACGGCGCTGATGTTTTTATTGATACTACAGGCACTGCAGGCCCCATGAACAACTGCGTCAAATACGGCAACGGCTGTTCGATGTGCATATTGCGCTGTCCGAGCTTCGGCGGCCGGGTAAGCATAGCCGGTCTTGCAGGTGTGAGCGAAATTAGAGGGGAGGGAAAAGACGGCGGTTTTGGCGCCATGAGCGGTTCCTGCAAACTCTACAAAGAATCATTGTCTGAGGAAATTGTAAAACTTCTTGAAAAAGACGGCGTAGTGGCGATCCCCATCCCGAAGGAATTGATAGAAGATCATCTGGATGTCAAAGCTTGCCAGCAATACAACCTTCCCGAATACAAGGACAATATTATACTCCTTGACACCGGACACGCCAAATTGATGACGCCTTTTTTTAAACTCTCAACTTTAAGAAAGATACCCGGATTTGAAAACGCCCGCTATGAAGATCCCTACGCCGGCGGCAAGGGAAATTCCATGCGTTACTTTGATATGTCACCCAGGGATGATTGTCTGCAGGTAACGGGTATCGACAATCTTTTCTGCGCCGGCGAAAAGGCAGGTCTCCTTGTCGGTCATACCGAGGCAATCGTCACCGGAACGCTCGCAGGTTATAATGCCGCAAGAATGATCAAAGGCAAAAATCCTGTCGCCCTTCCTGCTTCAACAGTCATAGGAGATGCTATCACCTTTGTACGCGAAAAGATGGCGAGCCCGGGCGGCCTTGGAAAAAAATATACCTTCTCAGGATCCATTCTCTTTGAGCGGATGAAGGAAAAGGGAACCTATACGACAGATTCACAAAAAATCGCGTCAAATATAGATTCCCTTGGACTTACCAATTTTTTTGGTAAAATTTAACCGGACTTTTTTGTTAAACCAGAATCACTGTAACGATTATTGCCGCTACGATACCGCAGGCTACCGGAATCAGGTTCCTGCGGGCAAGATCCGCAGGTTTGACGTTACAAATTGAAGCCACGGGAATGACACCCCAGGGGATAATCGTGCCGCCGCCAACCCATATTGTAACCACCTGACCCAAAGCCGCAAGATATGCCGTATTCAATCCGGTGTTCATGCTGAATGTTGTTGCTACTGCGCCGACAATGGGGAGACCCGAGAAACCCGACCCGTCAAGGCCGGTTATAATTGCTACAAGGGCTTCTATCATGACCAGAGGCAGTTTGAATACTGTGGAGGTATTGGAAAGTGCTCTGCTCACATCACCAAGAATATTCGGCGCGCCTGGGCCAAAAACTTTTTCGGCGATTTCACCGTTACCCAGAAAGAAGAATGCAGCAATGATAACCACCGGGGCAAAAATCTTGAGGGCAAACTGGAAACCCTGGACAATATAATCTGCAATTTCTTCAAGGTTATCAAGAAAATCACCTTTAAAAATCATGATGATGCTCAAAATAAGCAGAGATGTACCACCAACAAGGGCTGTTGCATCGCCGCCGCGGAGATCAAAAAGTAACATAAATATTATGTCAGCCACAAAAGCAAGGGGGGTAAGGATAGCGATGAATATTGAAAAAGGCGTTGCGTCTTTTATAACCGGAGCTTCCCCATTGGCGCTTGCATCAGCCTGTAGAATCTCTGGTTTTTCTTTTTTCATATCCCTAAGGAAAATAATATAAGAAACAATAATGACCACAACGCTCATGGTAAGCCAAACCGGCAGGGTAGCAGACAAAAACTCCCTGATGGGAATTCCCGTAGCCTGGGACGTGATACTGGGGGCGCCCTGAATAAAAAAGTCCCCCGATAGGCCAATGCCGTGGCCAAAGATATTCATTGAAACAGCTACCCAGATTGCAGGAAGACCCGCTTTAAGGGCCACCGGCAGCAGCAGGGCGCCAATAAGAGCAACTGCAGGAGAAGGCCAGAGGAACCATGAAAAGATTAACATTGCAGCTCCTACAACAAAGAACGCCGTTTTCTTACCCCGAATCAATGCTTTAAGCGGCCTGATCATCAGTTCGTCAGAACCAAGCTGTGCAAGCCCCTTTGACATTGTTGTAATGAGGGCGATGACGACAATAATCCCCAAAAGCTCTGTCGCCGCGACAATGATACTGTTGTACATAAGCCCGATAGCCGAAATCATGTTTTTGGTATACGCAAGCCCTACCAGAAAGATACCAATGATGCAGGGAAGTACAATTTCTTTTTTTAAAAGAAGAACAACCATGACAAGCAGCGCTATGCCAAGGTAAATAAAATGAACGAGGCCCATGTATTTACTCCTTACCAAACAGATTTTCAAAATAGTAGTATATCCCAGGGACTTAAGTCTACAGTATCAACGCAATTCATCATCAATCAACCAACCCCGCCGCAAGCAGCGGGGTATGGCTGTTCTCATAAGGTATTGCAGTCGGGGTATTAAACCCCTCCGCAACGAATAACCGGCATACGCCATGCGGAAAAGGCCTGCCCCTACCCCGCTTTTCTCCTCAAGTCCCGTCCGGGCCAGGCCGATATTTAAAATACCGGGAGGGACAACCTCTCAAAAATCAGACGGTGCGCATACGAACCTTGGTTCGAGACGTCCAGGCGCATCGTCTTTTTTATGCCCGGATGGTTTACATTTTCCGGGTTGAAATAGTCACATTTTCCGGGTTGAAACAGTCACATTTTCCGGGTTGAAACTCTTACATTTTCCGGGTTGAAGCAGTATACTGTAAAGGGGGTTATCATGGACGACTACCTTAAACGGTTTGCTGATACCATCTTGCAGAATCGGCTGCACAGTTCAGGAGCTGTTTTGATACAGGGAGCCAAGGGCTGCGGAAAAACCGAAACCGCTATCCAGACGGCCAAAAGCGCCGTCAGGCTGGATGTTGATGAAAACATACAGACCCAGATGAAACTGGATCCCAAATCGGTGCTGGCCGGACCGGCTCCCCGCCTCATTGATGAATGGCAGGAATATCCACAAATATGGAACTATATCAGGCGGGCTGTGGATGACCGGAAAAAAAGGGGGCAGTTTATCCTTACCGGGTCGGCAAATCCGGAGGAACGGGCAAGGCTCCATTCCGGGGCGGGACGTTTTTCAATTATAAAAATGCGTCCCATGTCGTTGTATGAAAAAGGCTGGTCCTCCGGCAAAGTCAGCCTTGCGAAAATATTAAAAGGCCATGCGCCCAAATCCGATCCGGTTGAGTTTGATCTTGCAACCCTCGCCGAAAAGCTCACCCTTGGGGGCTGGCCAAGCCTGATAGGTTCCGGCGGCCGCCGGGCTCTGCGCTTTATGAAGGATTATGTTTCGCTTGTCGCCGAAGTAGACATAAGCAGAGTGGGCGAAAAAAAAAGAGACCCTCAAAAAGTTTCGCGCCTTTTGCAATCCCTTGCCAGAAATGTCGCAACCGAAGCGTCCCTTTCATCCCTCGCAAAAGATACCGGCGGTTCAGAGACCAGGGTAAGCGACGAAACAATTGCCGAATACCTGGAAGCCCTTGAGCGCCTCATGATTGTGGAGCAGCTTCCCGCATGGAGCCCGCATATCCGTTCGGCGGACACGCTGCGCAAAGCCCCCAAACGCCACTTTGTGGATCCCTCTCTTGCCATAGGCGCCCTGGGGCTTTCCATCGACAAGCTGCTTGCGGACCTGCATTATTTCGGCTTTCTTTTTGAATCACTGGTTGTCCGGGACCTGAGAATCTACGCGGAAATGAACGACGGCAAGGTTTACCATTACCGCGATTCGCGGGACACCGAAGTTGACGCAATCGTAGAATACCCCGGCGGCGCCTGGGCTGCCTTTGAGGTAAAAATGGGATTCAATGCCCAGGACGAGGCCGCAAAAAATCTGTTGGCTTTTGCCGCCAAAATAGACCAGCAAAAGATGGGCCCCCCGGCAGCGCTTACTGTAATAACCGCTAACGGTTTCGCCTGCCGCCGGAAAGACGGGGTTAATGTGATTCCCCTGTCGGTTTTAACGGCCTAGACCGTTTTTCCGCAGTGCCATTACGCCTGCTTGTACCCGTCCAGAAACACCGCCAGACGGCGCATGGCGTCAGTCAGTGTAAGCTTGTCAGGAAGGAAGACAATACGGAAATGATCCGGCTCTTTCCAGTTGAAACCGGTGCCTTGAACCAGGAGCAGGTGCTGATCGCGTAACAGATCGAGCATGAATTTTTCGTCATCGGTAATATTAAAACGTTTAATGTCTACTTTGGGGAAGCAGTACAGGGCGCCTTTGGGCATGACCACCGAGAGACCGGGAATTGAGTTGGCAAGGTTGACTGCGGTGTCCCGCTGCTCCTTGAGGCGGCCGCCGGGGAGGAGCAGATCTTTGACGCTCTGGTAGCCGCCCAGGGCGGTTTGGATGCCAAACTGTGAAGGCATATTGGCGCAGAGCCGCATATTGGAAAGCATCTCAAGCCCTTCAATGTAGCCTTTGGCGCTTTTTTTGTTTCCCGAAAGCACCATCCAGGCTGAGCGGAAGCCTGCGGCGCGCCATGCCTTGGAAAGGCCATCAAAGCTGATGGTGAGGATATCCGGGGCGATGGTGGACATGGGAATGTGCTCGGCGCCGTCATAGGTGATGCGGCTGTAGATTTCATCGGCGTAGACAATAAGATCATTTTCCCTGGCAACGGCGGCGATGCCCTCCAAAATTGAACGGTCGTAAACCGCGCCGGTGGGGTTGTTGGGGTTGATGACCACAATGGCCTTGGTTTTATTGCTGACCTTGGCGCGGATATCGTCAAGGTCGGGGTTCCAGCCGGCGCTTTCGTCGCAGAGGTAATGGACGGCTGTGCCGCCTGAGAGGGTTACTGCGGCAGTCCAGAGAGGATAGTCCGGCATGGGGATGAGTACCTCGTCACCTGCATCAAGCAGGCCCTGCATGGACAGGGAGATAAGCTCGCTCACGCCGTTGCCGATGTAGATATCATCGATTCCCACATCCATCACTCCCTTGGACTGAAAATCCTGCATCACCGCCTTGCGGGCGGCAAAAAGACCGTGGGAATCGCCATAGCCCTGGGCGTTCTGGAGATTGACAATTACGTCGTGGAGAATTTCATCCGGGGCGTTAAAACCAAATGCCGCAGGATTGCCGATGTTGAGCTTGATGATCCTAAAGCCCTCGTCCTCAAGTTTTTTGGCTTCCTTGAGAACCGGCCCCCGGATATCGTAACATACATTACTCAGCTTGGATGATTTTTCAAAATTCCGCATTATGCCTCCATATCCCCCAATTCCCCTTTATGCCCGAAAAAGCCAGATGCCGGCTTCATCAATGTACTTCTTGATTATAGCGGCGTGTACCTCGGTTTCAACCTTTGCCGCCTCTTTTTTCCAGCCTTCAATATTTTTAAGCGTTTTTTTGACTCTTTCATGGCCGCCGTCCGCCAGGGAGCGGCATTCGGCGGGATTCAGGGAATGTTTGAGCAGGGTGTTTGCAAGAAAATACGCTGAAAGCCCGGCGATAATGGCGTCATTGGAAGCTGATGCCAGCGCCTTGAATTCCCCTTCGGCCTTGTCAAAAACGCTGGCCAGCACCAGGGAAAATCCATAAAACCAGCGTATCCACTGGGTTTCTGCTGCTTTTCCCTTCTCAAGCCGGGTCTGGAAAAACTCCGCCGCGCCTTTGAGATCCCCCCCCAGTATGCGGGCGGCGCCAAAAGCCAGGGCGTTGGACTCCAGCAGCGCTGGTTTGGCTATGGCAACTTTGCTTTCAAGACGCAAAACAGCGGCGGAATCGCTCATAACCAGATAAGAATTGACTAAAAGCCGTACCCTCCGGTAGGAATAGCGCCCTTTTCCCAGAACTGTTTGCTCCAGATGGTCTACCAGGGCAGGCCAATCCTCCCGTTCCAGGAGCATAAAAAGACGGTAATTTTGAAGAAAAAAGACATTCAAAACCACCAGGGCCAGAACCAGAATCAGGGCCAGGGGCCAGCCTGATTGCCAGAAAACCAGGGCAAAATCGGAGCCCATGAATAAAACCGGCAACAGGGCGACAGCGGATAGAAAAAAAATAATAACTATGTTAAAAATGATAATCAGGTGTTTGAATTTCAAACGAAAGATCTCCTATAATTGTTCATTAGATGATCATATAGATGATCGATAATGATAGAGGAAAAAAAAGACCGCGTCAACGATGCGGCAGAGTACAGGGGTTAGGATGAAGCATTATTTGATAACCGAGATTCCGCCTGACAGTTTTTTTACAAAACCTGTCCATCTTGATCCGTCTTTTGTTCTCGCCGCGCCGGAAATGCCCTTTTCCGAGGAACTTGCCAAGTCCATTGTTGATTGGGGTTTTAAGGAAGTGTACAGCGAAGGTGAGCCGCTGAAAGATTATGTTCTTGACGGCGAAATCCATGAGGAAGGGGAAATAGCTGATCTTTCTACCATGAATGATGTGGACAAGATCCAGCACGCCGAAGAATTTTATATTTCTTTCCAGAAATATGTGGAGACCCTGTTTACCAGGATAACGATAAAAAACGAGTTGGATTTCAAGTCAGTGGCGGAGCGGGTAAAAAATGCCGTGGATTTTGTGCGCGAGGATCGCCGCTTCCTGATGCGGGCACAGAAAAAGAGTGAAGCCCCGGCGGATCAAAATTATCTTGCCTCCCATGCAGTCCGTTCTACTATTATCGCCATCATCATTGGGACATATCTCAAACTTCCCGCCCACCGGCTCATTGAGCTGGGCGTTGCGGCCCTGCTCCACGAAATTGGTATGCTCAAAGTGCCTTCCCAAACTTACCTGAGCAACCGGCCCCTGAGTCCCCAGGAACGGAAAGCCATACTCGGCCATCCGGTATTGAGTTTCAATATGCTCAAGTCCTACGATTTTCCCCTGGTGGTAAGTCTTGCCGCGCTGGAGCACCATGAGCGGGAAAACGGCTCCGGCTATCCCCAGCACATTAACGGCGAGAAAATCAGCCTGTATGCGAAAATCATTGCCGTGGCCTGCTCTTACGAGGCCCTCAGTTCCAAGCGGCCCCACAAGGAAGCCAAAGACGGCTACACCGGGATGCTTGAACTTTTAAAGAACGAGGGAAAGCAATACGATGACACCGTTGTGCGGGCACTGGTTTTTTCTCTTTCGATTTATCCCATCGGACTGTATGTGCTTCTTTCCAGCGGAAAGAAGGGGCAGGTGGTGGATGTGAATCCCGAAAACCCCCGTTACCCGATTGTGCAGGTTTTTGGCGAGTTTACCCCGGACGGGAAAAACAAGATCATGGAAACCTCACCTGAGGGGCTTTCCATAGTCAGACCCCTCACCCGCGAGGAGATTAACGCCTGATCATGGAGGACCCCTGGTCTCCTTTGGAGCCCCTTCCCTCAATTTTGATTATCCTCGTTTTGATTCTTTTAAGCAGCTTATTCTCCCTTTTTGACGCCGCCCTGGCCGCTTCCCGAAAACCAAAGCTGCAAAAAGAAGCCGCTCAGAGCCAAAAAATGAAGCGTTTGCTGGAAGCGGCGGAGAATCCCCATGTCTGGCTTGCAACGGTCAGGGTGTGGATCAATATTTTGCGTATCGCCGCCGCGTTTCTGGCGGGATTCATCGTTACGCGCTTTTTTAACACCCCGGGGCAGGCCGCTGCGGCTGCCGGTTTTGCCGCCGCCCTGATAATTACCGTCTCCTCTCTCGCTGCTGCGGCTATTCTGTTAGGTGACATTATACCCAGGCTCATCGTCCGCGCCGCCCCGGAGTCCATTGCCTCGGCGCTGCTGCCTGTAATCGGCGTATTTGCCCTGCCTTTAAAGCCCTTCAGTTTCCTCACCCTGCCCCATCCTGGGGCAGGACTGCGCCTTGAAGGACGCAGTTCAGGTATTACCGAGGACGAGCTGCGTTTTGCACTGATGGAAGGCGAAAAGTCCGGCATTGTGGAGAGCAAGGAACGTACTATGGTGGAAGGCGTCTTCTATCTGGGCGACCGGCCGGTAGGCGCCTTCATGAGCCACCGCTCGGAAATACAATGGCTTGATGTAAATGCCGCTCCCCGGGACATCCGCTCCAAGGCACTGGAGTACCGCAGCCAGCGCTGCTTCCCCGTAGCCGACGGGACCCTGGACGAAATCATAGGCGCCGCCTATCTGGAAGATATCATCCTTGATCAGGCGGAAGAATCCCCCAAAGGATTACGCTCCATTATGAAAAGGGCTCAATTTGTCCCCGAAACCATGCCGGCTATCAAGGTTTTTGAATCTTTTAAGCGGGGCGAAGCGAACTTTCTCTTTGTCATGGACGAATACGGCGGCTTTGCGGGCATTATCTCCATCAGGGATTTGGTTGAAGAAATTGTGGGCGAACTGACCGCCACGCGGCAGGAAGAAGAGCCGCTTATCAAACAGGAAGACGGCACCTGGCTTGCCGATGGCAGCGCCAATATCGACGACGCGGCAAAAATCCTCGCCCTGCCCGGCCTTGCCGCCGCCCCCGCAGACTATCACACCCTGGCGGGCTTTGTCCTTTCCCTGGCCGGCGAACTCCCCCATACCGGGGATAGTTTCACCTACCAGGGATTCCGCTTCAAGGTAGTGGACATGGATGGGAACCGCATCGACAAACTGTTAATAAGCATGGAGTGAGCAGGATTGCAAGAGTATCAATAATAAGGGTACACTGTGCTTATGAAAATAATAAATACACTAAAATTGGTTGGAATTGCTGCGTTGATCTTTCTTCTGCCGGGTTGCGCTTCTTCAAGCAAAGGCAGGGATTTTTCTCCCTATGCGCCTATGGGACTCGCTATGGTGGCGTCAAACTACGATATTAATTGGGTTGGAGAAGTAACCTATAATTCCAGCGGGTCTGTCAGCGATTTTATACGAAGATCACTGGGCCTGAAAACGGAAAAAGACAAAGTCAGAATCTCCAGGGCAGATGACCTCATCAATGAGGCGGATACTCTGCTGCGGGAAATTCTGACTAAAGCTGAAATATTCCGCCTTGAAGACAAGGACCGCCTGTTAAATACCGCATCCTATGCGGGGGTAAAAAGTGTCCAGCCGCCAAATACTCCTGAGATGATCTTTGCTGATGCTTACCGTTTTATCAATTACCGGAACAAGGATTTTCCCGGAGAAATTGCCCGGGAAACGGGAATACAAAGTATTCTGTATATTACTTTTAAATTTAGCAAGGAAATGATTTCAGGGATAGGGAAAAGCGGCAAGTGCCGCGCCCGGGTCATTATGACCGCAACCCTGGTTAATCCCGCAGGAAAAATCATCTACAACAAGGATTTTGAAACTCATAGCTATGACAAAATTGAGGTAAAAGACGGGGCTTATTCCCAGGATGAACTTATGGAACTTTTTAAAGAACCCATTGGGGAAGCCTGTTACCGTTTTGTCTGGGCTTTTACCGGAACGCCCCCATCATGATAGTATGCAGCATTATGTCGATTTAAGGAGCAGCTCGTAAAAGTTCTCGACATTCCCCCCGCCCTGGCCCAGGGTGTTAAGTTTGCGTGCGGGCTGGTTGAGTATTTCCCTGACAGAATCGGTGATGAGTATTTGGGCGTGGTAGCGGGAAGCCAGTGATGAGAGTATCCTGGCGCGGACCACCGGGCGGCCGTTCGCTGTGTAGCCCGTTTCCTCTGACCAGGAAAAGGCGCAATCGCCGCAGTCAATCCCAAAGTGCCAGTCAATCTTGTGCTGCTCCGGATTGCGGGCTGTCAGCAGCTCGGTAATAAAGCCGCAGGCCTTGATCGCCGGATGATGATTACTGTGGGCCTTGGGATCATCGCCGTAGCGGGTTTCGTTTTTTGTTTTATCCAGATAGATACGTTCCGGCGGCGATCCGAAGCAGGCAAGCACAGTTTCATGCTCGTAGGCGAGGATCACCGCGCCGGCTTTTTTGAAGGGTTCCGTAACGGCTGCCCGAAATTCAGCCGCCGCCTTTGCCGCTTTAAGCGGATCTTCCCGATCCTCTTTGCCCGGAAGGGAAGAATCCCTCACGGCGATTATTGCGGCTCTGGCGGTGATAGTTTCGTGTAACAGGGGCCTGCCTGCGCGGATGAGCTTTTTCAAAATCGGCCTGGACACAGCCGGTCTGTAAGCAAAATGGAAGCTCCGCGCTCCCCGGCGTATCAGCGCAAGCCTGGTGAAAAAAATAAACAACATTCCCGCTATACTTGAGACAGCGGGAATAAGCGGGTCTATCCAGTATGCCGAAATAATAAAACTCCAGCCAAAAGCCCCGGCGCAGATAAGGGCGGTTATAGTTCCCGATATGAACAGCGCCGCAGGCCGCATGGCGTGTATACAGAGCAGAATGATGAATACCGCGATAAGGGACCAGAAAAGCACATACCGGTTTTGCCCCGGATTAATGTAACTGCCGGTAAGCAGGGCATTGGCAAAGAATGCCGATGATTCCGCCGTTCCGTCCGCAAGCTCCGGCCCCATTATGCAATACGAGGAAACCAGGGCTTCGCTTAACACATTCCGAGTCTCAACAAGTTCCCGGTACTTTTCCCGCAGTTCAGCAAAAGCGCGGATAAGTTCATCCCGCAGATTGAGCAGCTTGGCGCGGCCTTCGTCTTTCAATTTTTCAGTGGCAAGAATTTCCTCATAACCGCCAACCAGGGTCATTTCCGCTGGGCCATAGAGAAATTCCTCCAGGCTGCCCATATATTCCGCTCTGGCGACGATCCAGGCCGCCCGCTTTTCCGGGTTCGGCGCCTTGAGCAATTCCTCCCGCAAGGCCGCCGCAAAATCGCAGAGAAAAAGCGGTATCTGCTCCGGCCTGGTCTTGGAATAAACCCCCAGAGTCTCGGCGCCGGACAGAAGCCGCCGCATGGCGCGGTCAGCTTCTTCGTATTCACGGAAACGTTCAATACCCAGACGGCGCAATAATTCCCCGCCCTGGGCAGCTTCAATAAGTATATTTCCGTCCCTGTCCAGCGGTATCCGAAGCTCATTGCCGCTGTCTCCCGCATAGCGGATAACCAGCACCGGCCCTTGTTCGGTGGTTTCAATCTCAGAGTCAGCCCAGCGGGATTTCAGGCTTTGATACACAATGTGTTCAACAGCGGTTGCCGGCGCCGGCAGCGGCGTAATTAGCGGTGCAATGCGCCTGAGTTTCCCGTCGCTATCCGGCAGGGGTTTGGAATACCAGGGACTGTCCGGCAGCTGGCCCCGGAGATCCGCCGCCTCCCAAAAAGAACCAAAGGCCCCGGCGGCTCGTGCCACCTGTACCGATCCGGCCTCATTCTGGGAAACAAGCGCCGCAGTCAGCCGATCCCGGCCCCGTTCCGCCAATTCCACAATATGCTCCACATAACCGGCGGATTCCGCAGGCGGCACCGATCCAACCCGTATGGCTTCAAAAAGATTCCTGATATTTCGTCCCAGAAGACTATATTCATCGTTAAGCCGCAGCCGAATATCCTCAACACTGCCAACTCGACCCACAGAGGAACCCAAAACCGGCGCTTCAAGTATCAAATCCGAGGCATCCATCTCGGTCAAGGCCATTAAAACCGCAAAAACATCCCCTGGCTCAACAATTTCCCCGGTATTAATACGCAAAATTTCCCCGGAAACCGGTATCGGCGGCCTTCTTTTGAGAAAAAAATCGTATATTGGCCCCAATCTTGGCCCTTCCAGGCAATAATTCAGCAGCAACACCGCTCCCGCTGCCACACAAAGCCCGCCAAGCAAAATCAAAAAAGATCGTTTCCGGGAAATAAACGCTGCCATCTCTCAAATTTCGGTTGAATTTCAATATATGTTAAACTTCCCCTCTTGCTACTTGCGCCTGCCTGTATTATATTTATCATATTGGAGGTTGACATGAAAAAACTCATTATCGGGCTGGTTTTTCTGGCCGCCCTGGTTTTTGGCTCATCACTTTTTGCCCAGCAAATATCCCCGGAGAACTCTTCCGATTACTATTATGTAAACGTAAAGATAGAAAAAATTTATCCTTCCAAACTTGGGTACATTATCCAGTACCGCAAGGGTGCGAACGAAATGGGCCGGGTGGCTATACCCAACGAATGGTTTACCTTTGCCGGAAGCAAGGCCGAGCTTATCAAACTTCCGCATGGGCCGAACTGGCCTTCCCTGACAGTGTATTACAAAGAGGGTGAATTCAGCCACGTCAGGTTGTATATACACTGGTCTAAAGCTCATACCACCTGGGGTAATGTCCCGCAGAATGTAGATGTGAGTGAGTATTTTAAAGATACGGAAAATATAAACATCGAATATTGATGAACCCCGAAAAATTCAGGGAAATGCAGCAAGCCATCCGGGGGGAAAACCTTGACGGGTGGCTTTTTTGTAATTTTCGCCACCGCGACCAGCTTGCGGATGAAATCCTCGGTATTGATCCCGGTACCACTAATTCCCGTCTCTGGTTCTATGTGGTTCCCGCTTCTAACGAAGGCGCTTCCCAGGAAGCGATGGGAATACTCCATGCCATAGAGCAGAATGCCCTGGACTCAGGCGCCCTGCCGGGGAAACGCACAAGTTACCGAAGCCGGGAGGAGCTGCTCGCGCAGCTTGCACCCCTTGCGGGAAAACGCTGGGGCTGCCATATTTCCCGGTCCATCACCGCTATCTCTTTCCTTGACGCCGGAACCGCCGCTCTGCTTGAGCAGGCGGGGCTCAAGCTGGTTTCCGCCGCGGGGCTGCTCCAGCGTTTCAAGGGGCTGCTCAGCCCCGCCGGTATAGAAGCCCATGAAAGGGCCGCCGCCCATCTGTACGAAATCGTGGAGAGCGCCTGGGCCGAAGTGCAGAAATTTTTTGCACAGGGGAAGCCCCTGTATGAAGGGAATATTCAGCGGCTCATGCTGGAAGAATTTAAAAAGCGGTATCTGATTACCCATCATCCACCCATTGTCGCCGCCGGAGTCAATTCAGGCAATCCCCATTATGACATTGCGCATAACGGCGCCTTGTTCAAAGAGAACGACGTGATCCAGTTTGATCTCTGGGCCAAAGAGCCGGGGCCGGCGGGTATTTACGCGGATATTTCCTGGGTTGGGGTTTACGCAAAATCCGCGCCGCCTGCGGCGGAAAAAGCTTTTGCCAATCTGCTGCAGGCCCGGGAGGGGGCGTATCAATTTATCAAAGAAGAACTTGAAGCGGGAAGGCGGCCGGAAGGCGCGGATGTGGATCACAGGGCCAGGGAGATTCTTGACGGCTTTGGGTATGCAGATGCGATTTGCCACCGGACCGGGCACGGGATCGACACAGAGGTGCATGGTTCGGGGGTGAACATGGACTCCGTTGAATTCCCCGATTCCCGGCTGCTGCTGGACGGCTCCTGCTTTTCCCTTGAGCCGGGAATATATTTCCATGATTTTGGTATGCGTACCGAAATCGACGTATACATTAAAGACGGCCGGCCCCTTGTCTCCGGCAAAGACCGCCAGTTTACCCTGCTGTGCTGTTAGCCGCTTTGCGGCAAAGAGGATATCATGCCATTACCTGTACCGGAAACATTGATTCAATTTATCAAAGACGGGACGAAATTTATCGTAGCCGGCCACAAGGAGCCGGACGGCGACTGCATTGGCAGCCAGCTTGCGCTCTGCTCCGCCCTGCGGCGTCTGGGCAAAGAGGCGATTCCCTGTTCAGCGGGCCCCTTTAAACGGCCTGAGGTAAAGTCATATACGGCGCGTTTTATAGCCGCCCCGGATGAAGCGGAAAAAGCCGGCGCCAGGCTTATCATCGTTGACTGTTCATCAGCCGGGCGGACCGGCGATCTTGAACAGCGTCTCAAGGGTATGCAAACGGCGGTCATTGATCATCACGCCACCGGGGATCATCCGCTGGCCTCGCCGGAGAACCCGGTCTATCTTGACGGCGCTGCTCCTTCCACTACGATCCTCATCCTCGCCGTGATTGAGGCCCTGGGTTTAAGACTGGAAAAAGAAGAAGCTAAACTGCTCCTCTTTGGGCTTTGTACCGATACGGGATTCTTCCGCCACCTGGACGAAAACGGCGCGGAAACTTTTAACGCCGCCGCAAAAATGGTCAACGCCGGGGCAAGTCCCAGGGCTGCTTTTCAGGCGATGAATGGCGGCAAGAGCCTTGATTCAAGAAAACTCATGGGACATCTTCTTTCCCGCTCGGAGTCGCTTTTTGACGGCAGACTCATTTTCAGTTTTGAAAATTACGAGGATAGTCAGCACTTTGGGCTTGAGGGCAGAGATTCCGACAGTCTCTACCAGCTTTTGCAGTCAGTCGCCGGTGTGGAGGCGGTTGTGATCATGCGCCAGGAAACACCGAAAAACTGTACCGTTGGCTTCCGCTCACGGGACAAGGTCGATGTGGCGGCCATTGCCGCTTCTTTTGGCGGCGGCGGCCACAAGAACGCTGCAGGCGCTTCCATTCAGGGAACCATTTCAAACGTAAAGCCAAAAATAATAGCGGCCTTCAATAAGGTTTTCGTAAGTAACGGTTAAAAATTCCGATATTACATTTTCCATTTTTAATAAAGCTGTACTGCATGATTCTGTTTCTAATCCGATATCCAGAAACAGAGGTACAATATGCAGGAATCATTTTCATTAAACGAACTCTATGTGCAATACACCCAAGGCCGGCTTATGCAGAAAGACCTTGAAGGATCAATTTTCAAGACCATTCTTGAAGACCCCCGCCGGTTTGGATTGTATCACTGGAGAGAAGAAGAGCGCGCCGACTTTGCATCCTGGATCTACCCCAGGATACGCAGCGCTATTAGTTCCTACCGGGAAAACGGATCTTCGTTCGAGAATTATTTGGGATCAGCCATACGCTGGGGCGCCAAAGAATACCGCTCCAACATTGCAGATAACGGCGTTGCCGAATATGCAGCCTGGACTGTCCGTATTCCGGATCTCTACACTCGTGAAGTTGAGCCTGAATATATGGCGGATGAGCCCGAGGTATCCGCAGAGGATCCGCAACCGCTTATCGTAGTTGACTGCCTTGAGCAGAGTATAGCCAGGATAAAAAAGAATCCCCGTCAATTAATGATGTTAATACTAAAATGTTACTGTTATGTGTCAGATGATTTTCTTGACCGTATCGCCGAAAAAACCGGAATAGAAAAAGAAAAAATAAAACAGTGTGTTGACAAACTACGCGCCGTAAGAATCAAGCAGGATGAAAAACTACGGACCATGCGGGAGCGGATATACTGCCAGTTTTACCGCTGCATCATTTATGAGAGACGTCTCGCGGTGATGGAAAAAAATTCCACGATTGCCCTTAGGATGGAGCGGCGGCTTGACAAGGCCCGGATCAGGCTTGCAGCCATGCGAAAACGCTTTGCCGGTATCCGCCCTGTAGCCACCAACCGCCAGGTAGCGGATATTTTGGGCATCACCAAGGGTACGGTCGATTCCAGCCTGCACAACCTCAAAAGCCGGTGGAAAAATATGCTGGATGAGTGCATACTGAATTGATGCTGAGTTACCGCCACGGCTTTCACGCGGGTAATGCCGCAGACGTGCTGAAACATTCGGTTCTCATCTTCTGCCTTGAGTATCTGACGCAAAAGGAAAAACCCCTGCTCTGCGTGGATACTCACGCCGGGGCCGGACTGTACCCCTTACGCGAAGGTTTTGCCGCTCAAAACCGCGAGTGGGAAAACGGTGTTGGTAAGCTGATGAACGCCGCACACAAAGGCGAATTATGTGCCATGCTGCGGCGTTATCTGGAGCTTTGCGTTCCGGCGCAGCATGGCGGGATTTTGCCGAAAGAGCCTGATACCTACCCCGGCTCGCCGCTCATCATGGCCCGGGTTTTAGCTGCCCGCTTGCTGCAAGCAAGCGGACGCTTGCCGCAAGCAAGCGGACACTTGCCGCAAGCAGGCGGACGCTTGCCGCGCCCTGCGGACCGGCTCGTTTGTTTTGAACTGCATCCCGCTGACTATAAAGCCTGCAAGGCGAATTTGAAAAACAGTGCAGAGCTCCGGCAGGCCGATGGCTTTGCGGGCCTCAAGGCGCTGCTCCCGCCGCCATCACGCCGGGGTCTCATCTTTATCGATCCGCCTTACGAAGTAAAGGATGACTACACACGGCTGCCTGAAACAATCGCCGATGCTCTTAAACGCTTTCCTTCCGGTACGTACATCATCTGGTATCCGCTGCTGCAGGAACAGCCCGCCGGCGCCGGAGATTTGCCTGCCCGGCTTATGGATCTGTACCAGGGGAACCGCTGCCGCGCAGAGCTTTACACCTCGGCCCTTTCGCCGATGGCGCCTGAAGCAGTGTCCGGCAATTCGCCCCGCAAGATGTACGGCAGCGGGCTTGTTATTTACAATCCACCGTGGACGCTTAAAGCCGCTCTTGAGGAAACTCTGCCGGTTCTGGGCGCTTTGATTGGAACCGGAAATTATGTGCAATTTAAAGATTGCAACGTTATGGACGCAACCCCTCCACTTTCCCGGGGTCATAATAAGCATGAATAAATCTGAAAGAATGTACCTTATCCCTTCGGCTTTGCCTTTTCAAACTCCCGGCGAAGAAATTGCCAACGCCATTCTGCACGGCCTGGGGATGCTGCTTGCCGCTGCAGGACTGGTGCTGCTCTGCGCCAGGGGGAACGGCGCCCTGGGCGGCGCAGGAGGTGGGGCGCTTGCTATCACCTCGTATGTGATCTTCACTACGACTATGATCATCATGTTTCTCGCTTCCACACTCTACCACGCCATTCAGGCCGAAGGGGCAAAGCGGATATTCCGTATTATCGATCATTCGGCTATTTATGTGCTGATTGCCGGTACCTATACGCCTTTCAGTCTCCTTGGTTTCAGGGGCGCTCTGGGCTGGGTGTATTTCGGCATTGAATGGGGATTGGCCGCCCTGGGAGTCAGTCTTTACTCGTCAAATGTAAAATTCATCAAAAAGGTTGAATTGGCAGTGTATTTACTGATGGGCTGGGCACTCGCTATTGGCTTCTTTCGCCTGTTTCACTCCATTCCCCGCATGAGCGCCGTTTTCCTGCTCGCAGGCGGCGCTGCCTATACCCTGGGTACCATCTGGTATAGCCAGAAAAACCGCCGGGGATCGCACGTGGTTTGGCACGCCTTTGTGCTTGTCGGCGCGGTGCTGCACTGGTTTTCCGTTTTATTTCTGAGTTAAAAGATATCTGCTTTTCATTTGCTATCACAATAATCTACATCGGGAAATGCTAAATGCAGTGCATTCAAGCAAAACCGCGAATCCGTCCCTATTGCCCCAATACAACTCTTGCTTTATACTTAAAAAATATAGGGTTGTGTTTTGTTTCGAAATCATGAAAAAAAGAAAAGGGATCTTCTTCCGTTTTGGATAAAAATCGCCAATAATGAGAAATTGAGCATTGTACGGAATGCCCTCACCTTAAGCCTGCCGGTGGTTATGGCCGGGGCAGCTGCGGTGTTGATCAACAATTTCCCGGTTCCTGCCTATCAGAGGTTCATGCTGGGGCTTTTTGGCGAGGCATGGCGCAGTTTTGGCGGTAATATCTGGAACGGAACCCTGGCGATTCTTTCGCCGGTAACCGCTTTTAGTATAGGCTACAGTATTGCCGAGCGCTGGAACCTGAAAAATCCCGCAGGCGCGGTGCATCCGGTTATGGCGGGGCTGCTTTCGTTCTGCTCGCTGCTGCTGCTCACCCAGTCCGCCGTAACTGATTGGGCTATTCCCTACAACTGGATGGGGGTCAATGGCCTCTTTCTGGCGATTATTGTCAGTCTGGCATCTACCGAATTATTTTTGCGCTTTTACCGTATTCCCCGGCTCAGGATCAGTTTTGTCTCGGAGAACGCCGGCTCTACCATAACCCACGTATTCGCCTCGCTGATTCCGGCAATGCTTACCTTCGCGGTGTTTTCGCTTTTCAAAGTGCTGATGAGCGCCCTGGGGCAGCCGGATATTCACGCCCTTATCTACCAGGCCATTTCATATCCCTTTAAGGGTCTGGGGAACAATCTGCCCTCGGCGCTGCTGTTCAATTTTGTCCGGCACTTTCTCTGGTTCTTCGGCATACACGGCTCCAATGCTCTGGAACCGGTGATGAACGAGTTGTACGTTAGTGCCGCTGCGGCGAACAGCGCAGCCATGAGCGCCGGAGAGCCGCTGCCTTTTATTTTTACCAAAACTTTTTTTGATACCTATATCTCGATGGGCGGCGCCGGTAATACCCTGGCCCTGCTCTGTGCCCTTTTTATGGCCAAAAAAAACAGCGGCAACAGGCGCATAGCCCAAATCTCCTGGCTGCCGGCTGTTTTTAATATCAACGAGACTCTGCTCTTTGGCATACCCATTGTGTTAAACCCGGTGTATCTGTTTCCCTTTGTAGCCGCTCCTTTGGTATTGACCGTCATTTCCTGGGCTGCGGTAAAGATTGGCTTTTTGCCGGTTACTGCCGCTGATGTTGCGTGGACCACGCCGGCGCTGCTTTCGGGTTACGCTGCTTCGGGATCATACGCAGGCAGCGTTATGCAATTTATCAACCTTGGTTTGAGTTTTTGTATTTATCTGCCCTTTGTGCGCCTTTCCGAAAAAGTCCGCAAATACCGCTATCAGGCATCTTATGGGGAACTGTTCCGCAGCGGTATGTTTGAGACCCTGGCCGACCAACCCGGAGAAACCGGCGCTATTTCCCAACTGCTTGCAAACGATCTGCTGGCGGCAATCAAAAAGAACGAACACTTTCTCCTGAAAAATACCCCCGGCGTTACCTTCATGCTGGATCTGGAAATGCGCTTTGTCCTGGGGAGCGAAAAGACCGCGAACTTTATGGGCTTTGCCGACATTCAGGAAATGATTGGCCTTACACTGGATGAAATTTTCGCACGGGTTCTGCCCGCTTCCTGGAGCGGGGATATTTTTCAGCGCTGCCTTGAAGTGATCAAGACCGAGAAGCCAATGGAGTTTGAGGAGCAGGCCGCATTGAACGGCAGAGGGGACTGCGTTTTTCAGCTCACGATCACACCGGCAGCGGAGGAAGGCGGCATCTGCCGGGGAGTGGTCATCGTGATGAACGATGTGTCGGAGCTGTCCCGTGCGCGTGAAGCGGCGCTTAACGCCAGCCAGGCCAAGGGCTCATTCCTTGCCAACATGAGCCACGAGATACGCACCCCCATGAATGCCATTATCGGCATGACCACTCTTGCCAAAAAAGCGGAGGATACGGCGCGCAAGGATTACTGTCTTGATAAAATCGAAGACGCCTCAAAACATCTTTTGGGGATCATCAATGATATTCTGGATATGTCAAAAATTGAGGCTAACAAACTGGAGCTCTCCTTTGTGAATTTCGATTTTAGCGCGATGATACAAAGCGCCGTTAATGTAATTAGCTTTAAAATTGAGGAGAAGCACCAGAGTCTCAATGTCAATATCGACAGGAATATTCCGCCTTTCCTCTACGGCGACGATCAGCGGCTGACCCAGATTATCGCCAATCTTTTTTCCAATGCGGTAAAGTTCACCCCCCCGCAGGGTTCCATCAGCCTTGGCGCCTCGCTGGTGAAAAACGAAAGCGGCCGCTGTATCATTCAGATTGAGGTTACAGACACCGGCATAGGAATTACCGAAGAACAGAAGGCAAAACTTTTTACCTCGTTTGAGCAGGCCGAAAGCGGCACTTCCCGTAAATTCGGCGGCACCGGACTGGGGCTGGCCATCTCCAGGCGGCTGGCGGAGATGATGGGCGGCAAAATATGGATCGAATCTGAGCCGGGCAAGGGTGCCACCTTCGCCTTTACCGTTGAGATGCAGGAAGGCAGCGACAAATGTACGGCAGCCCCGGAAAGCGGCGAAAAGGCCGATAATTTTTCAGGCTGCCATATGCTGTTAGCTGAAGATGTAGAAATCAACCGGGAGATTGTACTTTCCCTGCTGGAGCCCACCGGCATTACCATTGACTGCGCGGAAAACGGCCGCCAAGCCCTGGAGCTGTTCAAAGCCGCGCCGGATAAATACCAAATGATCTTCATGGACGTACAGATGCCCGAAATGGACGGCTACGAGGCGACCCGCCAAATCCGCGCCTTTGAAGCCGAACAACCAATGCATAAGCAAATCCCCATAATTGCCATGACTGCTAACGTATTCCGTGAAGATGTGGAGAAGTGCCTTGCCGCCGGCATGAACGCCCATGTAGGTAAGCCGCTGGACTTTACCGAGGTGCTGGGGCGGCTGCGGGAATATCTTGGCTAGCGTAGTGGTGCCAACTGTTATACTGACAAGTCTGCTATGCTGACCCGAGTCCAGCGCCCATTTCAAAGGCTTTTTTCAGATCAAGCGGGAACACCTCTGCACGGCGTTTTTTGCGGGCAGCGGCGTCAAACATGGACATCTCGTATTTTTCGTACTCATCGGTTTGCAGGGTTTCGGTGGAAACCAGGGTTTTTGCGGGGCCGCCCAGGAGTTGGTTGTAGCGGCCTTCGTAAAAGGCAAATTTTTCCTCGTAGCCTATTCTCTTCATCTGCGCTTCGGAAACATTCATCGTATAAATGGAAAGAACTGGTATCCGCCTGTCAATAAAACTGCCCCCCTCCTTCCGGTAGGTAACATACTGAAAGGTGAGCCGCTCAATGAAAGCCCGCATGGAAGCGGTAACTTCGCTGATGTAAATAGGCGAGCCAAGGATAAGGCCGTCGCAGCGGCCTACCCTGCCCAAAACCGGCAGCAGCTCATCGGCGAATGCACAGTGGCCGGAGTTTTCCTTTTTTTTGCAGGCAAAACAGCTTATACAGCCCCGGAAACGCATATCATACAGATGAACCAGTTCCGTTTCCGCGCCCTTCGACGCCGCGCCTTTCAGGGCCTCCTCCACCAAAAGATGCGTATTCCAACCCTTCCGGGGGCTGCCGTTGATACCGATGATTTTCATATTGATTACCTCTTGACTCTGTTTTTAAAAAATTGTATAAAGTTATTACTATTTATACTAGGGGTGCTGGATAGGCAATTAATTTGCCGGCTCCGGCTGAGAGGAAGTGGCTTGACGCTTCAAACCCTTTAACCTGATCCGGGTAATGCCGGCGGAGGGAAGCGGTTTAACAATGATTAAACGCCTTCGCGGATTTACCCGGGAAGGCGTTATTTTTTTGCTATTTTGTTTATCGAGGAGAAATGTATGGATCAACCGGAAGCAAGCTTGGCAATCCAGGTATTGCCGCAATCGGTCGCGGGGGATGAAGTGCTCCGCATAGTGGACAAAGTCATCGCTTACATTAAAAGTACGGGACTGAAAACCTTTGTCGGGCCTTTTGAAACCACTATTGAGGGCGATTTTGACAAGCTCATGGAGATCGCCAGGGAGTGCCAGCTTATCTGTATACGGGAAGGGGCGGCAAGCCTGTTGACCTATATGAAAATGGCGTATAACCCCAATAGCGGAGTTTGGTCTATTGAGAAAAAGACCGCCAAACATGCGTAAGCGCAATTGGCAGTCGCTTGTTCTGATTGCCGCCCTGCTTCTGCTCTGGCAGTGCATAAGTTTGAGCGGCCTTATGCCGGCCTATATGCTCCCCAGCCCGGTACGGGTACTGGCGGCCTTTATTGCCGATTTTTCCCTGCTTATGCACCACCTGAGCCGCACCCTGCTGGAAGCCCTGTGCGGGCTGACACTGGCGGTGGCGGCCTCGTTTGTACTGGCGGTGATCATGGACGCGAACCGTTTTCTCAAACAGGCGGTAACGCCGCTGCTGCTCCTTACCCAGACCATGCCTACCATCGCGATTGCGCCGCTGCTCATTTTATGGATGGGCTATGGCTCGGCGCCGAAAATCACCCTGGTGTTCCTTACCTGTTTTTTCCCCATGACCATCGCTCTTTTGGGCGCCTTTGCCCAGGCTGACAGCGACACGGTGCGGCTTCTCCAGTCTATGGGAGCGGTGCGGCGGCAGATATATCAATATATAAAACTGCCCCAGGGGCTGCCGGCTTTTTTTTCGGGCCTCAAAATTTCCGCCTCTTATTCAATTATTGGCGCGGTGATTTCCGAATGGCTCGGCGGCGATGCCGGTCTGGGGGTGTACATGATCCGCGTTAGGCGATCTTATTCGTTTGACAAAATGTTTGCGGTAATTCTGCTTACCGCAGTTTTGAGTTTGCTGCTGATAAAAATGGTAACGATAATCGAACGGGCGGCAATGCCCTGGATGAATGTGAAAAATAAAAAATAAGGAGAAACCCATGAAAAAATTATGGTGTGTGGCGATGATTGTGATCCTTGCAGGATGTGGCATCCTTGCCGGATGTAGCGGGAAGAAGGCTGATGCGGGGCGTGTGCGGGTAGTATTGGACTGGACGCCGAATACTAATCATACGGGCTTGTATGCGGCGCTGGAAAAGGGCTGGTTTGCTGAGGAGGGGCTTAGTGTGGAGATTATGCAGCCCCCTGAGGATGGGGCGCTGGTACTGCTGAGTTTGGGGAATGTTGAATTCGCCGTGGACTTTCAGGAAAGCATGGGGCCCGCCATTGCCAAAGATCGCGAAGCCCTGCCGGTACAGGCGGTAGCGGCTATTATCAGCCATAATACGTCTGGGATCATGTCGCTGGCAAAGAGCGGCATCAAGCGCCCCCGTGATCTGGCGGGCAAACGTTTTGCTTCATGGGAAACGCCGCTGGTAACGGCGGTGATAAAGGATATTGTGGAAAATGACGGCGGCGATTTTAACGCCGTTACCATGCTTCCCAACTTTGCCACCGACGCATTCTCCGCCCTGGAAACCGATGTGGACGCCATTTGGATCTACTACGCCTGGGACGGCATCGCCGCGGAAGTCCGGGGCACTGCCATTGATTACCTTGATCTGGGAACGATCGATCCCCGGCTTGATTTTTACACGCCGGTACTGGTAACCAATACCACCTGGGCTGCGGCAAATCCTGAAACTGCCAAAAAATTCATGCAAGCCGCAAGCCGGGGCTATAATTTTGCCATAGAGAACCCGGCGGAAGCCGCGGAAATTCTTTTAAAGCATGCGCCGGAACTTGACCGGGAACTGGTTATGCGAAGCCAGGAATACCTTGCGAGCCGCTATCAGGGTGATGCGAAACGCTGGGGGGAAATTGACGAGCAGCGCTGGGGTGGCTTTTACCGCTGGATGTTTGAGCGGGGCCTGCTGGAAAAAGACATAGCCGGAGCGGGCTTTACCAACGAGTACCTGCCCTGATGATGTCAGCTAACGGCGATCCTTTGGGGCAGACTCTCTTTCGCTGCGAAAACATCGCCAAAAATTACGAAGGCGATCCGGTAGTCCGGGATGTCAGCCTGGAACTTGCCGAAGGAGGGTTCATCTCCCTTCTGGGGCCTTCCGGTGTGGGCAAGACCACCCTGTTCAACGTACTTGCCGGCGTTGATCTGCCCGACACGGGAAAAGTGTTCCTGAAAGGCGAAGACATCACCGGCATTTCCGGCAGGGTAAGCTATATGCTGCAGAAGGATCTGCTCCTTGAATACCGTACCGTGCTGGACAACGTGATCCTCCCCCTGCTCATTCGGGGACAGAAGAAAAAAGAAGCCCGCGAATACGCCGCCGCTTTTTTCCCCCGGTTCGGCATTGCAGGTTATGAAAAAAAATACCCCAGGGAACTTTCGGGCGGTATGCGCCAACGCGCGGCATTGCTGCGGACTTATATGATGCGCAACATGGTAATCCTTCTGGACGAACCATTTTCCGCTCTGGACGCCATTACCCGCCGCCGTATGCAGGACTGGTACCGCGAAATTGCCGGGAGCATGAAGCTCTCCACTATTTTTATCACCCACGACGTTGAGGAAGCCCTGATCCTTTCGGATACGGTATACATACTCAACGGCAAGCCCGGCAAAATCACCTGCCGCCTTGAGGTTCGTCCCCCTCGCCCCCGCCTGCATGACTTTCCGGTATCCGCGGAATTCGCGGAGCAAAAGCGAACGATACTGGAAGCGATTGGGCTGTAGGGCCGCCGCATGTAGTGCGAGGCGTTTTCTGTGAACCCCGCGAGCTATTGAAGCACGCTGCCGGTATCGTAATCGTTTACCCGGTCTTCGTTGTGCTATAGTATTCTCAAACAGGCCGGCTTGGATTGACAGGAGGTTGCATGAACACAAGGGTTCATGTCCGGTTTTACTTTGCGACTCATGCCGCATGCATAGGAGTTTATTATGCGCAAACTGACGTATCTCGCGGTTTTTGAAACTGATGGCGGCTCTGGTATGAGTGTTTATTTTCCCGATGTACCGGGCTGCGTTTCGTGCGGTGATAATTTTGACCATGCCCTGCGTATGGCCAAGGAAGCGCTTGCCTTGGGGCATGGAAAAAGATGGGGAGTCTCTGCCCGTGCGTACTGACAAGATTCCTGAAATGGGCGGCGGGGATATGGTTGTCCCGGTGTCGGTCTACCCCGATCTGGTCAAGGAAGAGATCAACAACCGCCGGGAAAAAACCACCGTTAGCATTCCCCATTGGCTGAAAGCCGTGGCGGAAGCGGAAGGCCTGAATTATTCCCGCTTGCTTGAAACCGCTATCAAAGAAACGCTGGGCATCGCCTCTTAAACCATGATTGTTCATGCCCCCAAGGCAAACCCGGTTGAAGTTTTGTATAATGACACCGCCCACTGCGGCAGCTAAAGCTGCCACGCCTTTTTCGCAATGCAGTTTTTTGTTGGGGTCATTTTGATACAGCCCAAAAAAAGTGACTGGCACCAGTGCGTTTCCGGCACCAGTGCGCTACCCCATCATTGCGCTCCCACAGGTGGCGCCTGTCGCAACTGATATACTGACATAATATTATCAATATGATACAATAAATAATCGGAGGTTATTTTATGCCCAAATTTTATATGAGGATGAGCCCTGCGGATTTTGTTAGAAAGGTTATTGATTTGTATTTTGCTGCACGGAGCCCAAATTATTATCATCCAAGTATTAAAAGAGGAAGAAGTCGTACAATCTCTGGACAGGTCGAAGATTTATGTGCATTATTTTTTGCTATTAATATAAACAAAAAGTACACTTATTTAGTTGATCAAGCAATTACTTTTAACAAGGAAACAATCTATCCAGATATTGCAATAATAGATAATAATGAGTTAAAAAGCATTATTGATGTAAAAATGGACTTGGGTTGAAACAGAAATGGCTTTGTCGATTTTTGTAAAGAAAAAGAGAAGTTGATTCAGGGAATTCAAAATAAAGAAGGCTTTGTTACTGATGGAATAACAAAGGATAAAAAAAACATTAAAATTTCTGGTAATGTAAACTATCATATTATTATAATAAGTGACCAGAATATAAAAAATGTTACATTTGAAAAAATTATTAGTGAAACTTATAAATTAAAAAATGTTAAAGTATATACATTAACAAAAAAGCAACATCCAAATCAATATAATATGACTGTAGAAAATATTATGGGAAAAATGGATATATGTGATGATGCATTTAACAAACTATTAATGGATATTGCGTAAGAGCCCCAACTTCGCATAATATACGTTATGTGGACTTGTGTAAATATCAGCCAGATCCTTGATTAAAGAATGAGTAATTATCGATATTTCAATACCCAATTTATTCCTCCAATTATGGCTATCCTGCTACATATTACAAATTATTACAATACATTGTCATAATTTATAAAAAAATTTCAAAAAATATTGCAGATAACATCCGCTTTCCTGTAGTTTTGGCCCTTCACCAAGGGATTACGGCTGAATGTTTTGCATACGGTCATATTGTACACTCCTTAAGAATACCCTCCCCACATGTGTGGGAAGGGCTGGTTGGTTATTACGCAGATGGTAACACCACTGCGCTGCTATCCTCACTCGCTGTCTTCAAACGTTATGGTTTTCCCGCTGAAAACCGTTACATAGGTTGTATCGTACCAGGTCTCGTACAACGCGGCGGAAGCGTTGGGCCGCAGGATAGTAAAGGCGTTCTTGGCGCTTGAAAATGCACTACTCCCCAGCGAGGGCGGTGTTGTGCCCAGGGTAAGGGTTGAGAGGCTGGTACAGTTTTGGAAGGCATAGGTGCCGATGGAGGTAACCGCCGGCAGGTTCACGCTGGTCAGGCTGCTGCATACGGCGAAGGTAAAGCTGCCGATGGAGGTAACCGCCGGCAGGCTCACGCTGGTCAGGCTGCTGCAGCCGTAGAAGGCATTGTCGCCGACAGTGGTGATACCAGGGATCGTTACCGATCCGGTTGCCGATGGGTACGCTATCAGTGTGAGACCGTCTTTGGACAGGAGCATTTTCCCGTCATCGCTGGCTTTGTATGTAGTGTTTTCCGTCGCAATAACGAATGTCGTCAGGCTTCTGCAACTATTGAAGGCCTGGCTACCAATGGAGGTAACCGCCGGCAGGTTCACGCTGGTCAGGCTGCTGCAATCGCGGAAGGCATTGTCGCCGATGGAGGTAACCGCCGACAGGCTCACCTCGGTCAGGCTGCTGCAGTTTTGGAAGGCACCGGCACTGATGGAGGTAACATCCGGCAGGTTCACGCTGGTCAGGCTGCTGCATACGGCGAAGGTAAAGCTGCCGATGGAGGTAACCGCCGGCAGGCTCACGCTGATCAGGCTGCTGCAGCCGTAGAAGGCATTGTCGCCGACAGTGGTGATACCAGGGATCGTTACCGATCCGGTTGCCGATGGGTACGCTATCAGTGTGAGACCGTCTTTGGACAGGAGCATTTTCCCGTC
>BNVF01000010.1 GCA_025997895.1 Spirochaetia bacterium | reverse complement strand
CTCTTGCAATTCAACCGGGATAAGGGTAATACTCTTTCCACTTCCGCGTAGCGGAATCGCTCGGCTAGATTTCTGAGTTTTGAGGCACACTTTTTTCGGCTAGATTTTATTTTGAGGCACTACGGGCCTGATAATTTGAAAGTATACACCAATGTTGATTTAAAACTTGGAATTAAATCATCTTTGCCTAATGTTAAATCGACGATTGCATTATTGATTTTAATGTGGAAATCCTCTGATCAGTCTGCAGTTCTGGAATATTCAATATATGTACAGAGAATGTTAAATCGATCTCACAACGGGATTACGCTCGAGTGTTCTGTTTAAAGATCAAGAGAGCGGTATTGAACTGGCAGAATTGTTTTATAATGCCAAGACATCATTGGATAATTCTAACGGCATTGATAATACAATTGTTCCAACAGTTGTAGCACAAAAACCTGATATTGTGCTACAACTAACAAAACCAGTAGGAAACAATAAAACATTCAAGCTGACTTATCTCTTTGATGCCAAATATCGCATAGCCGATCATGACAAGTCTGGGATTTAGCTGACGATGATGAGACAGATAGCACCATAACCGTTTTTTGTTAAGTATACCTGTCTTATTTGAAGCATCCTGTCCTCCATTGAAAAACTTCTATTTGTTATTTCACACAAATAGCGCTTCCAGATTGATTTCCAGGCCGGGCAGCGCTTCGGATTTAACGGTATCTTTATCACCGAATTTTTGCAGAACATACTTGCCTTCAACCAGGCAATAGATCGCCATCTGTTTATGCTCAGGATCGATAATCCAACATTCCCGCACTCCAGCGGTCTCGTACAGTTCAATTTTACGTATCATTTCAAAAAAGGAGTTGGAAGGTGAGAGGATCTCCACCACCAAATCCGGCGCGCCCCGGCAGCCCTCTTTGCCCAGCTTTTCAGGATCGCAGACCACCACAAGGTCCGGCTGGACAACCGTATCGTCGCTTTCGTCTTCTTCGTAAAACAGCCGCACATCAAAAGGCGCGGCAAAGGGTTGGCACTTTTTCCCTTTGAGGAAATTGCCGATTTCAATACTCAGCCGCATGGAAATAGTTTGATGAGCCGTATTGGGCGCAGCCATGGCATAGGCTTCGCCATAGATCAGCTCAAAACGCTCGCCGGGTTTGAGTTCCCATTCCTTGTAATCCGCATAGGTCCACTTGCGTTCTTCTTCTTCATACGCCAATGCCGGGTCAGACATAATTGCTCCTCTGTATATTATAAGGCATTATCCTGTTGATTTGGAAGATGGCAATACCCGCTATTTATTTACACTGAGGGTATTAGCCTACCCTCTATCCCCGGTTTTTTCGCTGATTTTTATACAATTGAACAATGGCGACAACCATTTTGCGGTCATTTTCGTCCAATTGCTTGAAATTCTGTATTAAGGTACGAATCTCCGGCCCCAGAGCTGTTTTTTCCAGGCGGTTTTCCTCTCCGGTTATCAAGTATTCCACCGAAACGCCCAAAGCCCTGGCAATTTTGACCGCCACATCGGCAGTTGGGATACGTTCCCGCACATTGAGGTAGTTATCCAGCGTATGTCTGCTTATTCCCGATAAAGCGGCAAGCTCTTTAACCAATATACCTTGATAAGCCAGTTCGGATTTCAGGTTTTCTTTAAATCCCATTATCCTAAGCATAGTGCTGAACAGCATAATTCTGTCTTGGTTTTTATTCACATATGCTGTATAATATAGAAATGATAATGCCATTCGGCATGAACCGGTTCAATATCGGGCAAAACGGCACAAGGAGAAAAAGATGAAAAAGAAGGGTTTATTTGCAAAAATGGCCGGTCTGGCGCTGGCATTTGGGCTGCTGGTTATGGGTTGTGATTTGTCAGACAACGGGGGAGAACAGGGGAACCCGGTCTATAGCGACTTTTATAACTACCCCACCGGCAGGGTGAATACCACCGGGCTGTTGACCATAAGAAATACTGCAGCCAGCGAAGTTCTCTTGTTTACCGGAGAGGTGGCCGGGGCTAACTATATTGGTACGATTAGTTCCCTAAGCAGCGTAAAGGTCAAACTGCCGGAAGAAAAATTCTACAATATTGTGGCGGTGGACAAGACCACGTATGAAGAACGGGGGGCTCAGGCTTCCCAGGTTTCGGTGTTAAGCTATTATTCCAATCTACAGGGGTATACGATTTCCGTAGCGCCTACAGGCGCTTTTGGCGGCGGTACCTGGATTTTTGATAACTATACCAACTACTGGATACAGATCAGGAAGAGTACCCAGTCAGAGAATTATGCGGTTATTGCGCCTAACGCTCGACGGGTAACGCTCCCTATCGCAATCGGCACGGCAGTGAACTACGACGTGTATTTTTCCAAAGAAGTCAAATACTCAGGCAGAGTTATTGCCATGGTTGAATTCACCGACATACGAAGCGCCAATTTACACCAGTTTACCCCCACCTCCCCGACCCATACCACCACCATCGGCGGAGGGGGACTGACAGAGCCTTCCGCTGACATTAAACCAGCGGTGTTTGTTACAAACTCCGCCATGACGGGGGTCTATGTGTATTTCTCGAACAAGCAGATGACCAACGGGTCTCCGTATGAAGAGTTTGTACTGAACAGCGGTGAACATGATCTTATAACCGGCTTTGAAGCCGGCGATTCCCTCAGCAGTATCAATTTTAGAGCTCCCTCATGGGGAGCCAACTTCAGGCAGGTTACGGCAACGGGGACGATGGCAATGAACAAGGTGTATCTGATAACTATTCCGGTTAGCGGAGATGGTACCAATCCGATAACCACGGTAGAAGAAAAGGACGCGAGCGAGTTTTACGACTAAAAGCAGTTTGCAATACTATCGCATTATAAAGAAAACCTGACCGCAAAACTTTCGGTGGTATGTTTTGCGGTTAGACTGATTGTAAGGAGAGGGCCATGAGGATACAAAAATCCGGTTTTACTGTTGCTGGTGTTTTTGTGTTGGCAGTCTGCGCGGCTATTGCCCTGTTTACCACCTGTTCAAATCCGGCGGGTGGTGACGGAGCGGTTCCGGCTACGGATAAAACATATATACAGTTCAACAACCTTGAGGTATTCCCCGTTACGGTCTACAGCGATCCTTCACGACTCACCAAAATCGCCGATGTGGATGCCGGGGGGAACGCTACGGTGACAGCTTCCCCCGCTCCTCTGGGTACGGCGTTTTACCCGCGTTATCACCTGAGCGTTGAAGGTATCGCTATTTCTCCCTATGACGGCGATGCCATTATGGCGCGGATAGACGAGAAACGGACCAACACTGTGGCTATTCCCCCTCTGGAAGCTATAGAAGCAGGGGACGCTTTTATAAAACTGGAAAATGCAAGTTATTATTCTTTGATAATGCGAAAGGGCAGTGTGGAAATGCTCCCCATTGGCAGCGGTTCTACTATTGTTATGCAGAATGAAACCGCAGGCTACAGTATTCCACCGGGAGCCAGTTCCGGATACTCGCTTATGAAAAACGGCACAGACCCGGTTGCGTTTCCGGGGGACCTAACCCAGTTTCAGGCAGGTTATGTGTATCTGCTCCGCTATAACGGAACCGCGCTTGTTCTGAGCGAGGCTGCAAAACCGGTTTTCCGGTTACGGCATACGGTAAGATACGACGCCAATGGCGGGAACGGGTCTGCACCGACTCAGCAGGTGGTAATTCAAGGTTCCAGTGCGGCGGCGGCGGATCAGGGCGCTTTGTCGCGGACCGGGTACACATTCAGCGGCTGGAACACAAACGCCGCTGGTACGGGCGCATCGTATAACCCCGGCTCTTCCCTGACGATAAGCGCAAATACCACACTCTACGCACAGTGGACGGCGATTATCTACACGA
Source organism: Spirochaetia bacterium (assembly GCA_025997895.1). Classification (GTDB taxonomy): domain Bacteria; phylum Spirochaetota; class Spirochaetia; order Treponematales; family Breznakiellaceae; genus WQXQ01. Next base: position 72,102 of record BNVF01000010.1, on the reverse strand, counting down.
TAAACTACCACGCCAACGGTGCAAGCGGGACTGCGCCATCGCCGCAATCGGCAGCGTATGGGGGAAGCCTTGCCATTTCAGGCCAGGGCGGTTTGAGTTTAGCAGGGAGACTTTTTGACGGCTGGAACACCAGCGCCGATGGTACAGGAACTTCTTACCCCGAGGGCTCGTCCATAACGATGAACGCGGACTTGGCCCTCTACGCGCAATGGATAGACCCGGCAACCATACGTTACACCGTAAGCTACGATGCCAACGGCGGGAGCGGGTCAGTTCCCGCTTCCCAAATGGCAACCAATGGAACGATTATTGCCGTTTCCAATCCGGGCGGTTTGAGCAATTCGGGTATGGGCTTTAACGGCTGGAACACCCAGCCCGGCGGCGGGGGAACCCCATACACCGCCGGTTCTTCCTTAACGGTGAGCGGGGATATAACCCTCTATGCTCAGTGGGTCGTACAATACACGGTAAGCTACGTCTTAAATGGCGGAAGTGGCACTGTTCCCGCTTCGCAAACGGTAAACTCAGGATCAAACGTTACTGTTGCCGGGCAGGGCAGCCTGTTGAGGGACGGTTGCACCTTTAATGGCTGGAACACCGACGCCAGCGGCTCGGGGACGGCTTATGCTACGGGTTCTTCCTTAACGGTGAGCGGAGATATAACCCTGTTTGCGCAGTGGAACGTAACGGTAACGTACAATGCCAACGGCGGCAGCGGTACGGTTTCCGCTCAAACGGTAAATCCGGGCTCAAGCGTTACCATTGCAAGTGGTAGTGGCTTAACACAGCCCGGTTATGCGTTTATCGGGTGGAACAGCAGCTCCTCTGGTCTGGGGACGAATTACGTCACGGGCACGGCTTTGACAGTGAATGAGAATATTACCTTGTATGCGGTGTGGGGAATACCTGAAAATTTATCGCTGGCTGCTTCTTTAGCTTGGATTGCCAGTAATGCGGTGGACGGCGCTGCGTATACCATTACGGTAAAAGCTGACGAGGCTATTACCACCACAACGCTCTCATATAGCGAAAAGACTGTGGCTTTAACTTTGAAAGGCGACTCAAGCGTAAAGACGATCAGTCTGAACGCTAACGGTTCACTTTTTACCATATCAAGCAAGGTTACTCTGACGTTGGATAACAATGTTACTTTACAGGGAAGAAGCGATAATACGGCAGCACTGGTTTGGCTGAATAACGGCGGCACATTGATAATGAACAATGGATCGAAAATTACAGGGAATGCAAAGGTTACTGTTGATGCACATGGTGGCGGTGGGGTATATGTTAATGGCGGTACATTCACGATGGCAGGAGGCGAAATATCAGGGAACACCGGTACCGGCGGCGGGGTACATGTTGTCAGCGGTACATTCACGATGACAGGAGGCGAAATATCGGGGAATACCAATCCCATCGGCAGCGGCGGCGGGGTGGCGGTCTCTCAAACCGGTATCTTCACAATGACCGCAGGCGAAATATCGGGGAATACTGCTTTTAGTGGCGGCGGGGTGTATGCCAATGGTACATTCACGATGAGCGGTGGAGAAATATCGGGGAATACTGCTTCTATATATGGCGGTGGAGTGCATGCCCAAAGAATATTCACTAAAACCGGCGGCACCATTTACGGGGCAGATGCCTCTCCTGCTACGTTGAAAAATACCGCTGGCAACGATAATTACGGTCATGCGGTCTATGTCCATGTTAGCATTTCACTTGCCAGAAAACGCAACACCACTGCGGGTACCAGCGTTAATTTGAACAACGGTACGGCGGCAAACTGGGAGTAGGTAAGGCAGAGAACAGGAGCGGTACGCGGCTGGGAGTAGGTACAGCAGAGAGCGGGAGTGGTACGCGACTCGGGTGCGCGTACAGAAAGGTCCCCGTATGGGGGCAAAAGTTTTGGTTGCGGGAAATAACCGCGAAGGAGAGTTCTTGATGAAAGACAAGAAAAAAAACACATCGGCTGTATCTATATTTGGGCCAGCGACAGCAACTTCGGCAAACGGAAATGCGAGCAACTCAATATCAAAAACAACATCAACGGTTAATATAGCTATAGATGTTGCCGGTCTTATTGCAAAAGGAAAAGAGCTTTTATCAGATGAGACCATTGATACTTCAAGTGGAAAAATTACATCTTTTAGAGCATTAGGAAAAGTTCTTTTAAAAGATATACCTGAATTGGCAGGAGAGTTCGAAAAAACAACTAATCTGAGTGGAGCTTATAAACTTTTGGATTCCAGTGATACGAGTGTCGAAATAGAAAATAAACGAAGAAGTCATCAATATGCGGTTGAAGCGATTAAAAGGGGAATTGAATTTTTAGAGTCGCTTGAGTGATAAATATAGGAAAAAAGGAATGACGATGAAAGCATTCATTAGTTATAGTTCTAAACAAATAGCAATAGCTCAACGGCTAAAAGATTTTCTTGAATCTATAGAAATTGATTCATTTGTTGCTAACTATGATTTACGCGCTGCATCATCCTGGAAAGATGCTATTGTTGAGAACCTCATGGATTGCGAATTATTTATTCCTTTGCTATCTAAATTTTTCAGAGAATCTGATTGGTGTTCACAGGAAATGGGAATAGCCTTTGTTCAAGATAAAAAGTTTATACCTGTTAGCCTTGATGATACCAAACCGTATGGTTTTTTAAACCATATACAAACAGGTTTTACGATTTACGATGTTACACCAGAATTGGTAGTCTGCGAAGGATTGATGGAACTTTTCAAAAATACCCAAGGATTTATCGGACTATTGAAACGGCCATTGGGCTTTAGACTTTCAGAGGCAATATTTGAACGTATGCAACCATATTTCTCTAAATTTAACAATGTGGAAATAAATGAGATTATTGAAACATCTATTAGTAATTATCAAATATGGGGTGCCTCTAAATGCGCATCTGAATATATCCCTAAATTATTGGCATCAAGAAAATCTGATATAGATTCTATGCTCTTCAAAAAGATTATGTATCAGATTGAAACTGGAAAAAGATATCCAAACGGTAACGCGCAGTAGGTTCCAATCATCATGTGCGTACACTTAAGCAAAAAAAGATAACCGGGTAACATAGGGGGCGACAGCCATTATTCGCGGTTCCCTTAAGAAGAATTTAACCAGACTACCCAATCCCTCTCTTTTGTTCGTGTTTTTAGCGTGGTTAGTGGTTTATTTTCTCCGCTTTTCTGTTAAGTGAACGCTTATAGTACTAGGCACGCTTTTTGGACCACTGAGACCAAATAGACAAAAGAATGAAATTTCAAAACAAAAGTCCGTGAGAGTCTGTGCGCGCAGGAGGTGTCAGTCACCTTTTTAGGTAACAACCCGAAAAATAAGAAATTTTCAAGGAAGGGGGGAGGAAAATTTATTCTTACGATAGATCCCATAGTTCAAACAAAATTGTCTCATCTGGAGAACAAGCAGGCATTTCTGCTGTACTCTTTGTTGTCGTTACAGGTATATCTGGAGCAATACCATACCCCATCATCCAAAAAGTAAACGCACCAGTGCCAGGCACTGTTTTAGCCTATTTCGAGTATACGCATATGGTGACAGGCACTGTTTTTGGGTTGGCAGCGCACCGGTACTAGGTACCGATTTTAAAGACCGCAAAGACAAAAAATAGATGAATAAAATAGACCATTCAGGTTGCGGCGACAGCTATCTTTTCCAGTACCAGCTCGTCAATGATTTGGGCGGGGCTTTTGCGATCTGCCGCCGCTTTGGTTACGAGGTAGTCCATGGAGCATTTGGTCAGCCCCAAAAGGCGCAGTTCCCGCTGGGTGAGCCAGCCAGAACCATTTGGCCCCAATTTGGGGATGGTGCGAGTCAGTTCCTCGTCCAGTGCGTCATATTCTTCGTCAGTCATGTCGGTATAGTTCATCGTTCTCTCCTAATCCCGGAGTTGCGTAAGCACACCGGGGCGCATATCCATCGCATGGAAAACCTTTATTGTGTCCTCGTCGATGGGGTTATAAAACACTTCAATCGGGTTTCCCGCCAGGTTGAAACCTATGAAACAATACTTATTTTCGCAACTCTCCAGGCAGCCATCATGGATTTTATTGTTGTAAGCATGGCGAATATCCTCTTCAGTAACGTGATGCTTGAAGGCGGAGGGTACGAAGATAATATTAGGCTCCATACCTCCATTCTACTCCAAAATTGGTACAGCGGCAATCAGGAAACGCAGTGGTAGCAGTGGTACCCTGGCAACGCACCAGTGCCAGTCACTGAATTTTAACAGCGGAAAAGGCCGCAGAGGAGCAGGGAGCAGTTCGTGTGTGCATTAGTAATGATATGTACAGGAGGAAATGACAATATGACCGGACGAAACTCTCAAAACTTATCAAGAAGGTCTACTCCTGCGCGCACTTTATGGCGCTTTCAAGATTTTCAAAGGAAACAAGATTTTGCCCGCGCTCAATATTGTCAATGACATTCAAAAGCCGCTCACGGTTGGCGGGAGATTGGAGCAGATAGTCCGTTTCATCGGCAGTTTCCCGCACGGTTATTTCAATGTCCCTGTTGGGATATATGTCGCGGATTGCCGTAATAAAATCCGCTTTCAGTTCCTTTGTGTTCAATTCGCAATAGGTGTCAGTCACCCACAGCAAGGGCACGCTGTAATGCCGTCCGGCGCTGTTCCGACAATTGTAACGGCTTGGTTTTCCCGTGGGGGTTCGGGATAATCTTATATGCTCCTTTTTCAAGCGCGGCATATACATCCGCAACCAGTTTATCAGCAACTTCATCGGTTATCAGCGTACCATTGTCAAGCTTTTCATCCGTCATTTTGTATCTCCCTCAGAATATCAATAACTTTTTGAGTGGCCTTCATTGCATGGATTACAATTTCCTCGCGGGCAACGCACCAGTGCCAGGCACTGTTTTAGCCTATTTCGGGAATATCCCGCGCCAGATAACCAGGCCAGGAAAGTTTGAGCAATTGATCATCGTGCGTCAACAGAACAGCGTTTAACGCAATGGAGGTAGCGGCAATGATAGCATCGGGTAGTTTGATTTTCGTGGAGCGGCGTAGCGTAATAGTAGCCGCTTCTACCGCATCATTGATAGGAACCAGCCTCCGCCCTCATTTGCCGCTGGATTTCCATAGGGTCACCGGCGAAAGCTTTGCTGTTTTTCAAGCGCCCAAAATGCCGAGACACAGGCTTGCGGCCCGGAACCTTCGGTTTGGGCGTAAAAGTAAGCACGACCGGCCCCTCCGGTACTTCGCGGGGAACATCAATCGTCAATTGATGACTGACAGGCACATCTATAGTTTGTTGAATGGTCATGAGGTAAGTATAGTATGAAACGGAATCTTTTAGCAACGCACCAGCAATGTATAATCTGCCAACGGATGCACGGATTTTACCGTCAACAGCGGTGCCGGATTATCGGCATATACCATTCCATTCAGTTCATACATATTTTGTCTCCTATTTTAACGGCTCTATCTTATTAAAAGGCTGACTCTGTACCGCCTTATTCCACGCCTCGTATAATTCTTCTTCGTGCAAAATGAGCCAAGCCTGTATTAATTTAAATTGTTTTGACGGCAGTTCTCCGCCCAGCAATTCTTCGTCAATGCCCACAGACGCTTCATGTACAGGCAAAGCAGGTCTTCGGCGGCATAGGCTCGGTTTCGGCAAAACGGAGCAATTCTTCAAAAAGGTCCCGAAAGCGGCTTATGGTTTCAAATGAAAATTGGGTACTTGCAAAAGCGTATGAAAATACCAATAATATGAATAAACTACCCTAAGTCGTATTTTTATTTTAAAGGCGGGTGTATAATGAAACTTAAATTCAGACTCAGTATTATTGTCATCGCAATCCTTGTGGTGGTTGTTGGGGGCATTTCTACTCTTATCCTGAGCCGGGCGCGGGTCACTATTCTGGCGCAAAGTGCAGAAAGCCTTGACTTTTTGGCCGGACAGACGGCCAACTACTGGCAGGGCCGGGAAGAAGGCTATCTGCGGGTCACCCAAGTGGTGGCAAACTTTATGGGCGATTATGAAAACGCCCCGGTGGACGAGCGGCGGGAACGGTATGACCAGTTCCTGGAGGCAACCTTGAATGGGGAACCCAATATCGTGGGTATTTTCGCCGTTTTCAAGCCCAATGTGCTTGACGGCCTGGATTCCCAGTACCGGAACGCGCCGGGCTGCACCCCGGAGGGCGCCTATGCGCCCTGGTATACCCGCCGGTCCGGCAAGACAGAGCATTTAGTCTATGATGCTGTGGATGCCGCCTGGCAGGTTATTAACGGCCCCAATGCCCGTAATTCGACTCTGCGGGATCCGGTACCGCAGGTCTATCAGGGCAAGAATACCTTCGCCTTCCGCATGGCTTCCCCCATCATCAATAACCGGACCAACGAGGTGGTGGGCCTTGTGGGCGTGAACATCCTGATTGACGCCATGCAGCCTGTAGTACAGCGGACTATCGATAATAACCGGGATATCGCCGCCATGGTGATCTATACCCAGAACGGCACGATCATCGGTCACTACCAGGCAGACCGGGTAGGCAAGAATATCAAGGATGCCGATGCGGGCCTTTACGGCGAGTATATCAACGAAGTGGTGGACGCGATAACAAACAAAAAAATGCTCGATTTGAACGTATATTCCAGCGTACTGAAATCCAAGATTGAACTGGTCGTCTATCCTTTCACCATAGGAGATAACGCCCACTGGACGGTCATGATAGGTACTTCGGAAGATGTGGTCCTTGAAGATGTCCATGCCCTAACCAACATCGTGTTACTCATCGCCATAGCGGTGGCCCTTGTCGTCGCGGTGGCAATTTTCCTGGTGCTGAACGCCACCACCAAGCCCATTGTCAATGTGGCCCTGACCCTCAAGGATATTTCCGAAGGCGAAGGGGACCTGACCAAAACAATCGCGGTCAGTTCAAATGACGAAATAGGCGACCTTGCCAAATACTTCAATTTGACCCTGGAAAAAATCAAAAACCTGGTGGCTAGTATCAAAAAACAGGCCGCTGCCCTTTTCGATATCGGTACCGAGTTGGCCAGTAACATGACCGAGAGCGCTGCGGCGATTAACGAAATCACCGCTAATATTCAAAGTATTAAAGGCAGGGTCATTAACCAGAGCGCCAGTGTCACCGAAACCAACGCCACTATGGAGCAGATAACGGTGAATATCGACAAGCTCAGCGGCCATGTGGATCGCCAGACCGCCAGCGTATCCCAGTCTTCCTCGGCGATTGAGGAGATGCTCGCCAATATCCAGTCCGTCACCCAGACCCTGATGAAAAACGTCGAAAACGTAAACGATCTCACCTCCGCTTCCGAGGTGGGCCGTACCGGCCTGCAGGAAGTGGCAACCGACATTCAGGAAATCTCCCGTGAATCCGAGGGACTGCTGGAGATCAACGCCGTTATGGAAAACATAGCAAGCCAGACCAATTTATTGAGTATGAACGCCGCCATTGAAGCCGCCCACGCCGGCGAGGCGGGCAAGGGCTTCGCGGTAGTCGCCGATGAAATCCGCAAACTGGCGGAAAGCTCTTCCGAGCAGTCCAAGACCATTTCCACGGTGCTAAAAAAGATCAAGGAATCCATCGACAAGATAACCAAATCCACCGATAACGTGCTCAACAAGTTTGAGGCCATTGATGGCGGCGTTAAAACCGTAGCGGATCAGGAAGCGAACATCCGCAACGCCATGGAAGAGCAGAGCGAAGGCAGCAAGCAGGTACTGGAAGCCATTGCCAACGTGAATGAAATCACCCAGCAGGTAAAAGTTGGCTCAGCGGAAATGCTTGAAGGCTCCAGGGAAGTTATCAAGGAAAGCAAAAATCTCGAGGTGGTAACCCAGGAGATCACCGGCGGCATGAACGAGATGGCCACCGGCGCCGATCAGATCAACGTCGCGGTCAATCGCGTAAATGAACTGACCGGACAGAACCGGGAAAATATCGATCTGCTGGTACAGGAAGTATCGCGGTTTAAGATCGAGTAGGCTTGAAATAAAGGCGGCGGCCGGGGTATTCTGTGCAGTATGAATACAAACCCTGTTGCCGCCTATTTAACTTCTACCCCGCCTGAAAAGGTGGATACCAGTTTATTGGCCTATCTCTGTAACCTTACCGAGACCGCCAAAACTGCCCCGGAAATTGCCGCTTCAATCGTTAAAGAGCTGGAAAACCAGCGGAAGCGTGTAAAATTAATCGCCAGCGAAAATTACTGCTCTATGGCAGTGCAGCTTGCTATGGGCAACCTGCTTACCGACAAATACGCCGAGGGTATGCCCGGCCACCGCTTTTACGCGGGGAACGAAAATGTCGATAACGTCGAGTCCCTGGCAGCGGAAGAGGCGCGCAGGCTCTTTGGCGCCGAGTACGCCAATGTGCAGCCCCACTGCGGGGCGGACGCCAATGTACTGGCCTACTGGGCGATTCTTGCCACCAGAATCGAAAAGCCCGCGCTGGAAAAATACGGCGAAACAAACCTCTATAAACTGAGCGATGCCCAGTGGCAGGAACTCAAGGCCGCGTTTGGCAATCAGCGGCTGTTGGGGCTGGACTACTACTCAGGGGGACACCTGACCCACGGTTACCGCTATAACCTGAGCGGCCGAATGTTTGACATTCACGGCTATTCAGTTTCCAAAGAATCGGGTCTGCTTGACTATGACGAAATTGAAAAAATGGCTCTTGAGCTGAAGCCCCTTATTCTGTTGGCCGGTTATTCGGCCTATCCCCGGAAGATTAATTTCCGCCTGATGCGGGAAATCGCCGACAAAGTTGGCGCGGTCTTTATGGTGGACATGGCACACTTTGCCGGCCTTGTGGCGGGTAAGGTTTTTTCCGGCGACTACGATCCGGTTCCCTGGGCGCACGTGGTTACCTCTACTACCCACAAAACCCTGCGGGGCCCCCGGGCCGGTCTGGTGCTCTCTACCGCCGAGTTTGCCGAAGCCCTGGACAAGGGTTGCCCCCTTACTATGGGCGGCCCCCTGCCCCATATAATCGCCGCCAAGGCAGTTGCCTTTCGCGAAGCCGCCGCGCCGGAGTTCCGTCTCTACGCCCGGCGCATTGTTGAAAACTGCCAGGCCCTGGCAACATCCTGTATGCAGCAGGGGCTGGAGGTGCTCACCGGCGGTACCGACAATCACCTCCTCCTGGTCAATGTGCACCGCCTGGGGCTTACCGGCAGACAGGCCGAAAGCGCCCTTCACGAATGTCACATAACACTCAATCGCAACAGCCTTCCCTTTGATCCCAACGGCCCCTGGTATACTTCTGGTCTGCGTATTGGTACCGCCGCCGTTACAACCCTGGGCATGGAAACAAAAGAGATGACGGAGCTTGGCGCCATTATCGCCCTGGTGCTCAAGGGAACCAGTCCGGCACTAGACGGAAAGGATCCGTCAAAAAAGAGCAAGGCAAAGTACCTGATCGAACCTGCCGTAAAAGCGGAGGCCATAGACCGGGTGAAAAAGCTGCTGGACCGCTTCCCGGTGTATCCCCAGCTTGATCTGCCGCTGCTAAAAAAGGCATTTGTCGATCAGCCATGACCGAAATAATCCTGGGCATAATCCTTGCCGCAATAGTCATCCAGATCATCCTTTTTGTTATTTTGATGAGGATGAACCGCAGCCAGGGCGCCCAGGAAAAAGTCTTGCAAAAATTTATTGATTACGAAAGCCGGCTGGACAAAAATGAAGTCTCTGTGCGGGAAGAAATTGGCAAAAACCGTGAAGATATGATCCGTGCCGCCAGAGATTCCCGTGATGAATTGACAAAAGTGTTTTTCGATTTTTCCAATATGCTGGATGGCAAGCTCCGGGCAGTGCAGGATATGGTGAACAATTCCGCCAGAGTCAACCGGGAGGAACTAACCGCTTCCCTCAAGTCATTTGGGGAACAGTTTTCAGCTAACGTAAAATCGTTTAATGATCTGCAAAAGGAAAAATTCACTGAGCTGATTGCGGATAACAGCGCCAAGCTGGAAAAAATGCGGGAAACAGTTGACGAAAAACTGCACAAGACCCTGGAATTCAGGCTGGGGGAATCCTTCAAACTGGTGAGCGAGCGGCTGGAGCTGGTGCAGAAGGGCCTGGGAGAAATGCAGAATCTTGCCACCGGCGTAGGGGATCTTAAAAAAGTACTTTCCAATGTAAAAAGTAAAGGTGTATTAGGTGAATATCAGCTTGCCGGAATCCTGGAGCAGACGCTTACCCCGGCGCAGTACGCGCAAAACGTAAAAACCAGGGCCGGCAGCAGCGATAATGTTGAATTTGCGGTTAAAATTCCCAGCAAAGACGATTCCGCCAAAACCATCTGGCTGCCGGTAGACGCCAAGTTCCCCACCGAGGATTACGAAAAACTGAACGCCGCCTACGATTCCGGCAATATTGAAGAGATCGACTTTTTCAAAAAAGAGCTGGAAAAAAGAATCAAACAATTTGCCAAAGATATTAAAACCAAATACGTTGACCCGCCCAACACCACCGATTTCGCCATCATGTTCCTGCCCTTTGAGGGACTCTACGCCGAGGTGCTGCGCATACCCGGCCTTTTGGAAACGATACAGCGGGAGCACCGGGTAAGCATCACCGGCCCCACCACCATTTCGGCGTTTCTAAACACTTTGCAAATGGGCTTCCGCAGCCTGGCGGTGGAAAAACGAACCAGCGAAATTTGGGAACTCCTGGGCGCGGTGCGCGCCGAGTTCGGCAAGTTCGGCGAAGTGCTGGAAAAAACCAAGCAAAAGCTCGACCAGGCCAGCAAGGAAATTGACAATGCCGGCGTGCGCTCACGGGCAATAGAGAAAAAACTCCGTGATGTGCAAACCCTGCCGGAAACGCAGGCGCAGAAAATACTGGAAGATTTAGGGCCCGACGGGGATGAGTAAAGGCCCCTACTTCACCTTCTCCACAATCTCCGCAATAATCCGGTCGGCGTCTTCGTAAGGCACCTGGCAAGTACCAACCTGGTGGTGGCCGCCTCCGCCATAGTGGAGGAGCATACTGCCTACATCCACAGTGGCGCTGCGGTTGGTGATACTGTAGCCTACGGTGATGGCGGCGTTGACTTTGTTGCGGCCGTCAACGATCCATACGGAGATGTTCTGCTCAGGGTAGAGAGTGTAGATAAGGAAGCGGTTGCCGGCGTAAATGGTTTCCACGCCCCGGAGATCCACTATAAGGACGTTGCCGCTGGACTTGGCGTATTTGGCGACCATGTCTTTGAAGAGATTGGTCTGTTCAGAATATACGTCCAGCCGCTCTTTAACGTCCGGTATGTTGAGGATCTGCTCAATATTTTTTTCGGCGCAGGCTTTTGCCAGCTCTTTCATTAAATCGTAGTTGCTGATAGTAAAATTGCGAAAACGGCCAAGGCCGGTGCGGGGATCCATAATAAAGCCCAACAGGATCCAGCCACGGGGATTGAGAATTTCATCGGCGGAAAGGTCGCCGGAATCCACCTTGTCCACATAGCGGATCATCTCCGCAAAACGGCCCAGTTTGGCATCGCCGCCGTAGTATTCGTAGACCACCCGTGCGCAACTGGGGGCTATCCGGGATACACCCTCAAAATAGGCGCCCTTGCCCATCCGTTCGGTTTCGCTGGAGTGATGGTCAAACCAAAGCTTACAGCCCTTAATATAGGGGATATTAGCCAGAATATCGTCATCAGTGGCCTCTACCAGGCCGTCCTGAATATCCTTGGGATGCACAAACTTCCAGTCATTGATAAGTCCTAAATATACCAAGAGCGCACCGCAGGCTAATCCGTCAAAGTCAGATCTGGTTAAGAGTCTCATTTTTCACCATCCTTAAAACTATTTTACAACTTTTATTGGAGTTTTTCCAGTATCTCTATTTTACTTCTCCTTTATCGTCCCCCTGCTTGCGGGGAACAACAAATTCAGCGTAATTCCCACTACCGTTGCCAGAGCCACGCCGGCCAGTTCAAAACGAAGATCCTGGGTAATGTTGAAGGCCAACTTGCCGCCGCCTATGCCAATGACAAAAATCACCGAGGAAATGGTCAGGTTGCGCTTGTCCTTGTAATCAACACCGCTTTCAACAATAGTGCGCAATCCGCTGGAGGCGATTATTCCGAACAGCAGCATGGAAATGCCGCCCAGGACAGGGGTGGGGATGGTTTGAATCAATGCGCCGAATTTTCTAAACAGGGAAAGGATCACCGCAATTACCGCAGCGCCGCCTATGACCCACACCGAGTAGACCCTGGTGATTGCCATGACGCCGATATTCTCGCCATAGGTAGTGTTGGGCGGCCCACCCCATAACGCGGCCCAGGCAGTGGCAATGCCGTCGCCGGCAAGGGTGCGGTGCAGGCCGGGGTTCTTGTAGAAGTCCTGCCCCACCACTTTACTGGTTACCAGAGTGTCGCCAAGATGCTCACAGATCGTCGCCAGGGACACAATCACAAAAGTCAGAATAGGCACAAAACTGAAACTGGGAACCTGAAAACTGGGCAGGCCGAACCAGGGGGCGTCTTTCACAATCTGAAAATTAATGATGGCATAGGCGGGGAAAATGGAACCCATGATCAGGGTAAAAAGATAGCCCGTCACCAGGCCAATTAAAATCGGAATAGTGCTGAAAAATCCCTTCAGAAAAATATTCGCCGCCACGGTTACGCCCAGCGTTACCGCCGCTATGGAGAGGCATACCAGACTGTAGTTATTGTTACTGTCGTTCATCGCCATATTCATCGCAACAGGGGCCAGATTAAGACCGATGACCACAATCACCGAGCCGATCACCACCGGCGGCAGGGCCTTATCCAGCCAACCCGTCCCGGAAAACCGGATGATAAGCCCCACCACACAATAGAACAAACCCGCCACCACTGCGCCGCCCAGGGCGTAGGAAAGGCCATAAGCCGCACTAATGCTGATAAGGGGCGGGATAAAAGCAAAAGACGATCCCAAAAACGCGGGCACCTTTGCGCCGGTACACAAAATGTAAATCAAGGTTCCGGTCCCTGCGGTAAAAAGCGCGGTCGCCGGATTCAGTCCCGTCAAAATCGGCACCAGAATAGTCGCCCCGAACATGGCGAATACGTGCTGAATGGAAAGGGGTATCCAGTACCCCAGAGCGGGACGGTCCCGGGGACCAAGAATGTCATGATGAGCCATTTAAATAACCTCCTGTTGGCATTTTCAGTAGTGTATACCAAAAGGGGGGGTTATGGTATATACCCTCTATTTAACAAACAGCTTGTAAATCACCAGCAGCAGATTGTAATACACATAGGGAAAGATTCTAAAAAATTTAGACGGATTCTGAAAGCTGTAGCCTATCCACTCAAGACCGTGATCAAAGGTGGTGCGGGAAGGATGTTTTTTCCGCTCGGCGAAGACGTCGAAGAGATCGCTGCACCAGAGACGCAGACCCTTGCCCAGGGCAGCGCTGTTTTTGGCGATCCAACGCTCTTCGCCACGGACGCCTTTGCCTACCAAAAGCAGTGAGGGCGCCGCTTTGCGGATGGCTTCGATAATCGTGGCTTCTTCCTGGCGTTTAAAGGCACCGGGAAAGCGGCCGACGATGCGCAGCCTGGGAAAGGTTTGGCGTATGTTTTTTTCGGTTTTCAATAAAATGTGCTTTTTGCCGCCCAGGAGGTAGCTTGAAAATTCGCGGCTTTCCAAAATCGTGAGGATGTTGATCACAAAGTCGAAGGGCATATAGCGCACCGCTTTTCTGCCCGAGAGAAAACGTATGCCACTGACTATACTTTTTGAAATGGGGATGACCAGCGCGGCGTTTAGCACGTAACTGCGGTATTCGCCACTGCGCCGGGCGCGGAGCAAATCCCAAAGCGAAAGGAGTACGATGTTCTGCTCCTTGCCCAGGGCCAGAAGCTCGTACACCAGGGAAACAAGCTGATCCGGAGCGACAATGTCGATAGGAACTTTTAGTAAATTTACCCGCTCACGGGTTACTTCATCGCCCACGATTTTCTCTCCAGTAAAATGATCCGTATTGCAGCCGCCCCGTACAGCGCGGCAGTTTCGGTCCGCAGTATTGTGTCCCCGATGGTCAGGGCTTTAAAACCCGTCTCCAGAAAACAGGAGACCTCCGCAGGGGAAAAGCCCCCTTCGGGGCCTATGGCCAGCGCCACAGTTTCAGGATCAGTATTAAGATAACCGTGGAGACTTGCCTGTGCAAGGGGCAGATGATGCAGCAAAAGCCCCAGGGCGCCGGGACGCTTCTGTTTGATTTCTTCCCAGGCGGCAAAAAGCCCGTCTATACCCAGTGGCGGCCTGATCGCGGTCGCAACCGCCGAGCCGCTCTGCTGCCTTGCCTCTTTTATGATCCGCTCCCAGCGCGCCTGTTTCTTTCCCCCTGAATCAGCGTCTCCCTTGATCTTCGGAATGGAAAATTCCGATACAAAGGGAATTATTTCGCTCACTCCTCCCTCTGCAGCCTGACGGACTATCAGATCCATTTTTTCGCCTTTAGGCAAAGCCTGCAATAAAATGATGGGGGGCAGCGCCGCGACTGTGTGAAAGGCCGTGTCTGTTTGGGACGCTGTATCCTCTGTGCCCCCGTGCCCCCGTGTAAGATATTCTTCGCTAATAGCCCCAACCAGCGTCCCGCCTTCAACCGAGCGGACTTGAATCAAAACTTCATCGCCATTGGGAAGCAGGGCGGGGAAAAATTCCCCCGGCGCAAGACGGCGCACCCGTACCAGATAGTGGTAGTCATCCCCCTCAAGCCGGACGATTCCGTTTTTGTCCGGCTCCCTGTTTAAAATGAAACGCTTCATGAACAGAACGCCAGCTGCACGTCTCAGGACGCCAGGGGCAGATCGTCGACGGATTCTTCCTGCAGGGCCTTGAGGGTCTTGGTGGTCTGCATCAGGTTGCGGTAGCTGCCGCTCTTCAAAATGTTCACCGCTTCCTGTAACTGCACATCGTATTCCATATCGTAGACCGGGGCGATACTGGTGCGGTTTTGCTCGTTGCGGATCAGCCGTTTGACCAGCAGCGCATCAAGCTTGTAGTCCTGTTCCAGAGTGCGGGCAAAGGTATCGATCTGGGCGGCGCTTGCCTGGGGATTTGCGGCTACAAATTCAGGAATTTTCCTGTCCTTGATCAGTGCGTTGAGTTTTTCCGCATCGGCTTCGGTAAACTCCGGGAATTTCACCTCACGGTCGGGGGGTATGCCGATCTTGTCGATATTCACATCGCTGGGCGTATAATACCGGGCAGTGGTAATCTTAAAGCCCGCATTGTCCAGGGGATAGACCTGCTGCACCGAGCCCTTGCCGTAGGATTTTTCACCTACCAGGTAGGCGCGTCCCCGGTCTTTGAGGGCGCCGGCCACAATCTCCGATGCCGAGGCGGAGCCTCTGTTGATGAGCACAATGACGGGAATATCAGCGGCAACCGCAGCAGCCCGCCGGGTGTTGAACACGTGGTTTTCAGAGGGGATTCTCGACTTGGTGCTTACTACCACACCGCCGTCCAAAAAGAGACTGCTGATGTCCACCGCCGAGTTAAGGAGCCCGCCGTAATTGTTTCGTAGATCAAGAATCAAACTTTTGTAATTTTTCGATTTGAATTCGCCAATGGCGTCCCTGGCGCGGTCAGCTGTCATGGGTGTAAAGGTGAGGAGTTTGAGGTAGCCCGCATCGCCTATCATGGCGTATTTGGCAGTAGGCACTTCAATAACCGCCCTGGTCAGGGTAACGGGGAATTCCACTTTTTCCCCCCGCCGTATCAGGAGTTTTACATCCAGCCCCGGAGTTCCCCGCAGCCGGGATAATACCTCGTCCATAGTGAGATTGTCCGTGGATTCGCCGTCAATTTCGATGATAAGATCGCCGGGGTTAATTCCCGCCCGCCAGCCCGGAGTATCTTCGATGGGGGATGCCACCTCCACATAGTTGGGCTTGTTGTCAGGCCGCTCGCCCACGGGCTTGGAAATATAGAGCCCCACTCCGCCAAAACTCCCCTGGGTGGTGTCGTTCAAATCGCTCATTTCGGATTCCGGCAAAAAGTTGGAATAGGGGTCTTGCAGGGCGTTGAACATTCCGGTCATGGCGCCCTCAAAAATCACCTGGGGGTCTACTTCTTCCACATAGTGGCGCTGAATAAAATCGAACACATTCTGAATAATGGAAGTATACCTGCGGGTATTCTGCCCCTGCAGCCCCGGCAAAGACGTCACATCGTCCCTGCCCTGCGCCGTTACCCCCGGAACCGACGCAAAAGCGAACACCACGCACAGCGCCGCCGTGGCGGCAATCCAAACCCAGGACAGGGACTTTTGAGCCTGCCCAGGCCTGTTTTCGGAGCGGAAACCGGAATCACTCATTATATACTCCTGAAATTGTTATAGACATAACTATTTTTTATTATCGGCGAAAAGAACGCCTTGCGCAACGCCCCATTCGCCGTTTGCGTTGCCCCTGGAGCCGGAAGCAGAGGGGAATTTTTTCTATATTTGCATTTAATATTTAAAAGGGCCAGTTGCTACACAACTGACCCCGTTTTTAGGAAATAGTACCTGTCGCGCTTGCGTTCTCGTTAAAAGGCGTATCCCATCCCAAAGGCAATAAGGATATTTACCCCAACTTTAAATTGGCCATTATCCTTATATCCTGCCCAGGCATCATATTCTTTTTTCCCAAGAACTATGGGGACGCTTACTTTTGGTTCAATAAAGAATCCGCCGGGCTGGCCTACATCAATTTTCCAACCAACGCCTGGATCAATCAAAAATCCAGAGGTTTGATACCACCAGGAATATGAATATCCGGCGTATGAAACATCTTCAGTGCCTGTTACTGTTCCAAATCCCAGGCCCCCTTTTACATAAAAGACGCCTTGAAAGGGATAAAATTTGACGGATCCTTCCAAAGCAAAACTGTTCCAAAATAAGAAGAGCGAATTCCAGTATACCTCGCCCCCGACTGAAAGTGATGGTGTTAATACTCTTTCATACCCAGCACCTCCACCAAGAAGACCGACTTGCCCGGAAATCCAGTTTTTCGGCTCGTGCTGCGCGAAAACTCCTCCTGCAACTAATGTTGCAAGAACCAAACCTAATACCCATTTTTTTGCCATTGTGTACCTCCTGATGGCTTCAGACTAATTTATATGTTCATAAAACCTGTATTTCCCAAAGTGACGGCACAAATGCTGCCGCGCATCTCCGGTAATTTCAGATTTTATGGTACATAACACCCATTTTTATGCATACAGTTGCAAAAAACATGTGGCTATTATCTTTTTTTTAATTAAAAATGTCAAGCTAACGGTTAAAAAGCGGGGAAAATTTAGGGAGAGCGCATTATTTTTCCAACCGTTCCCGGATGGCGTCATATTCAAGATTGTCCACCTGCTCCCGCAGCCATTTGACCAGTTCCCCGCCGGATTCATAGTCATATTTTTCCAGTTCGGTCAGGGCTTCCTCCATCAAATGGGCCTTGTAATGTGCGCAGGCTTCGGCGAGTTTTTGCAGCAGCGCCGTATCAGGGGCGGGAATCCGGGGCTTTGCCTCTGCCTGCCCGGTAATCTTCGCCAAAAGGGTCTGTATATTTTGCAGCAGGGTTTCTGTGGTCTCAATAAGGCGGGTATTATTGGCTTCGATAAACTGTAGATCGCTGTTCCGGGCCGCATGCTCCAGGGCCTCCGCCTGTTTCGCCGTTTCAATAGCGCAGATGCCGTAGGTTGAGCCTTTAAGACCGTGGACCGTTATGGTATATTCCCCAATGGCCTTTGTATCAGGGACAGCATGGACAGCATCGATCAAATTCCGCAGTTTTTCCAGCAAAGCAGGGGTATGTACGCTATAAGAACGAAGCACTTCCAGATAAGCATTTTCACCGTAACGTTCCTTCCCCATCACGAGGTCAATGCCTTCCACAAAAAGATCCGCCGGCAATAAACCAGCATCCTTGCCCCTGGCTTCTCCGCCCCCTTTTTGCTTCTTTTTATGCGCCGGAATCCAGGCGTTCATGATCCCATTAAGCTTTGCGATTTCAATGGGTTTACTAAGATAATCGTTGAAGCCCTTATCCAGAAACATCTCTTTTATGCCGGAAATCGCGTTGGCAGTAAGGGCAATAACCGGAAGATTTTTGTAATCACCGCCCAAAGCCCGGATTGCCGCAACAGCTTCAATGCCGTCCATGCCGGGCATCATGTGATCCATAAAGACGATATCGTATTGATTTTTTTTCACTATCTCTATGGCTTCCTGCCCACTGGTACAGGTATCCACTTGCACCTGAAAAATAGTCAACAGCCCCTGGGCTACGACGAGATTGGCTTGAATGTCGTCCACCACCAGTATCCGCGCTTCCGGGGCGATAAAGCGGCCTCGATGACGACGGCGCCCTGTTGCAGCCTGACGGTTAAGAATATTGGCCACTGGTACTGCATAGGCGGGCATGAGCAGCACAGGCATATCCCTGGCGGAATTCGTTTCTCCGGGGGCTGTCAGAAGCACCAGGGTTGTTGGAAGGGATTGCATTTTTATCAACTCCGCCACCCTGTCGGCGATATCAGAGGTAACAAAAGCAAATTGATACGGTTTGCCCTCTGCCCCCGATTGAGTCGTTAGTTCCTGGAAAAATTCTTCCTCTGCGGCGCAGAGTTTTACCGGCGCCCCCAGACTTTTCAGGGTATGGGCAATGGACTTGGCATAGAGGGGCTCTTTGTGAAAACAGAGTACCGATTTTTCAGCGGGATTCTCCACCGTTGCCAGTATTGCGCTGCCCAGGGCCACCTGGGGGATGACGGTGGTAAAAACCGATCCTTTGCCGTATTCGCTGCTCACGCTTATATCTCCGCCCATTGCCTGGCAGAGACTGCGGGTAATGGCAAGTCCCAGCCCGGTACCCTCAATCCCGTAATTCTTTTTCGGATCCAGCCGGGTAAAGCGGGTAAAAAGATTGGGCACATCCTGTTCCTTTATACCGATGCCGCTATCGGCAACTACAAAGATCAGATTGATCTTTCCATCGGCAGCAGGAACTTCACCACCAGGATTTTGACTCCTTACAGTAAGACGCATAAATCCCGCATTGGTGTACTTCACCGCATTGGAGAGCAGGTTGAGGAGTATCTGCCGAATCCGCACATCATCGCCTGAAAGACTGTCGGAGATGGATGGCTCCACATCGACAATGAAAATGATGGACTTTTCCGCCGCCCGCAGGCGGACCATATTGATTACGTTATTGAGCAGGGATGCCAGCGAATAAGAGACTGGATGTATCTCCAGAGTACCTGCCTCGATTTTTGAAAAATCCAGAATGTCGTTAATGATGGTCATGAGATTTAGCCCTGCCTGTTTGATACCTTCCACATATTCAAACGCCTTGGGCAGGGTATCTGCCCGCAGGGCCAGCTCGCTCATACCGATTACCACATTCATGGGAGTACGGATCTCGTGGCTTGTTTGTGCAAGAAAGGCCGACTTCGCCTTGTTGGCCTGTTCCGCCTGTTCTTTGGCCAGCATGATTTCGGTAAAATCGTAAAACAGGAGAAGGGTACCCTTGGAATTTTCTTTAGTGTTCAGCATGGGGGCAACATACATCTGATAATGCCGGGGATTACCCCTCCTTCCCACATCCATTGAATGATCAACAATCTGTGCCTTTTTATTTATTACAGCCTGTTCGAGAGCATCAAAAATTATTTTAACAGTGCAGCAATTAACATATTTCAGAAAAATTTCATGCAGGGTACAGTTGCTGATAAACCCAATATTGTCTATACCTGCAAGTTGCAGAAAATTGTCTGAGCAAAGTATCAGACGAAAATCCTGATCCAGCAGCAATACAAGGGCCTGAGTGTTTTTCATAATCAATTGGAAAAAATATTTCTGTTGCTCGTTTTTTGCCTTGAGAGATTCATATAGTTGATCCCGGACGCGGTTGTATTTTTCAGCACGTTGTATGGCGGCCTCGTTCATCAAGACTTTGTGCTGCAGGGTATGATTATCCGCCATCATACGTATGAGTTCTTTTTCCATCAGGGCTGCTTGAGCCCTTAACTCATCAATGACATTCTGTTGGCTTTTCAGCCTACGCTCTTGATCTTCCATCAATGACATTTCCTTGACGTTTCCTTACAGCAGACAAGCTATGATAGCAAACTGATGATACCGGTTCACTGTCTTCCCGGATTCAAGCTCCTGCGGACACAGTTCCCCGCCGGAATACATAAATAAATACGGCGCGGAAAAACCCACAAGCGCTTTCTGGATAAGCTCTGCTTCCTCCAGGGGATCCCCCACCAGCACTACATTGCGGTTGAAACAGGAGAATATAAACAGCCCGGTTTCGCTTCCGGCTTTTTTAATCTCCTGGGCCAGGGCATTTGCGCTTTCAAGCACATAATCCGCAGTAATGGAACCAATATTCAGCGTGACTCCGGTCTGTACCTTTCTGCTGCAGTGCAGCGCCCCGCCGGAAACAATATTGTCGATAAGGACTATCTCCGGCGGCGCTCCATTATGGTAATCTACCACCAGGGGGATAACGTAAAGTATATTTAACAAGTCATTTTGAATGAGACCAAGATCTTCCAGAAAGGAAATAGCCGGTATGTTATTGATAGTAATAATATTGTTCCCTTCGGCACCGGTAACAACCGCATCCTGATCAAATACATTTCTTGCGGGAAAGGGTACCGAAAAAAACCGGGCTTTAACCGCGCCTTTAAAAAGCAGTAAAGTCATCCGGTTATCGTAAGCTGCGCCCTGGTAAATCGTTTGGGGGTTTCTGATTTGTATTTCCGCATCCAGCGCGCGGGTACCAAAAACAGGCAGCCCCCCGCAGGCACGATCCAGAGCGGCGGCTATAATATCACCGCTCAGGCTGAACATCAGTGGCTGCAGGGCGAATATAAGGGCTGGTTCTGCATCAAGGGCAGCGGCGGTTTTTTGGTAAAGAGTATGAATACAGGCATCCACGTTTCCAATGTCCAGCGGCTCGGAAAGACCGGTTGCAAATTCCGTGTCATCGCTGGTCAGTATGTTTACAACCAGCATATTTTCATCCACCGCTTCCTTTATGGCAAAATATTGGGAAGTGCAACCCAAAACCTCACAGGGCAGGCTTTTGCTTACCGCTTCCATTGCGCCGGATTGCACAAATTCGGTATAACAAAAAAGCAGGGCTACCGAATTCCTGCACAAGCCCTGTTCAAAGTTCAACTGTTCCTGAATTTCCTGAACCGCCTTTTCAGGATTATTAGCTTCCCGCGTATATGCGGTTAATATTTTAATCATAGCTGCCTGCCTTTACCTATGGTTTAAAACCTGATGCATACTGCTCCGCTAATTCATCTTTAATACGCTCAAAGGCATCCACGATCTGGGGATCAAACTGAGTACCCTTGCCCCCGATGATGATATTATACGCCTCAGATTGCCCCATACCACTGCGGTAGACCCGATTGGCCATGAGGGCATCGTACACATCCGCTACGGCCATAAGCCTGCCGCAGAAGGGTATATCATCGCCTTTGATGCCACCGGGGTAACCTTTACCATCGTAGCGTTCGTGATGGGTTGCGGCAATAAGCGAGGCGTAGTGCAAATAATGCTGGGTTGGTATGCGCCGGTACATCCGTTCCAGAATATCCCCGCCTATGGCGGCATGGCGTTTCATAATCGCAAATTCCTCGTCATCCAGCCTGCCGGCCTTAAGAAGAATTCTGTCGCTGATGGCTATTTTTCCAATGTCGTGTAGCGGAGCGGCGCGTACAATAAGCTGCAATTCCGACAGGGTAAGCTCCCCGGCAAACTGGCCGCTTTTGATGAGCTCCTGTCCTATAAATTCCACCAGTCTGGAAGAACGCACCACATGGCCGCCGGTATTCTCATCCCTGCATTCAATGAGCTCCGCAAAAGAAGTGGCGAGACTATCGGAAAGAGTCGTAACAGTTTCTTCGGTTTTTATCTGATAGGAGTTTAAACGCAGGTGCAGCTCTATCCGGTGGAGGAGTATGCTCTTTTCTACCGGCTTGGTTATAAAGTCCCGGGCCCCTGATTCCAGGGCTTTAACTTCCAGCGCTGCATCATGGCTGGCGGTGAGGAAGATCACCGGTATCCGGTTAAGGTAGGGATTTTGCTTGAGCCGGGAAATGACATCAAAACCATCCATGTCGGGCATTTCGATGTCCAGCAGGATCAGGTCAGGCTTTTCCCTCATGCAGATCTGCAGGGCCAAAAGGCCGGACTTTGCCAGGGACACCTCATATTCGCCGGCAAGATGAGCGGAAATTTGCTTGAGGATTGAAAGGTTATCGTCAACTATCAGAATTTGATTCATGGTAGAAACTCCATTCCGAATCTTTCACGGAAAAGTGCGAGTTTGTGTGCAACGCAGCAAACTTATCCCGAATCCGACTAAACACATCCACAATCTGCGGATCGAATTCCGTGCCCCGACCCTTGAAGATAACTTCGCACGCCTGCTCATGGCTAAGGGACTTGCGGTACACCCGGTCGGTTACGCAGGCATCGTACACATTGGCCACCGATATGATCCGGCAGCAGAGGGGAATATCGTTACCCTTCAGGCCCCGGGGATAACCGGTACCGTCATAGCGCTCATGGTGCCCCTCGGCAATAACCATCGCCATTTTCAGATAAGCCTGAGTGGGGGCACGGTTATAGATAAGCCCCATCATCTGGCCGCCGATAAAGGTATGCTTTTGAACCTCGCGGTATTCCTCTTCGGTTAAGGCACTCCGCTTGAGGAGAATAATATCGCTTACCCCTATCTTTCCGATGTCATGAAAAGGAGCAGCCCGTTTTATCATGTCGCTATCCGTGGCCTTAAGTTCATCCCTGAAGATTCCTTCCTCAAATAACTCCTCCGCCAGAAGACCCGAATAGTTTCCGCAGCGCATAAGGTGTCCGGCGGTATTGTAATCCTTACACTCCACCAGTTCCGCAAAGGATATACCGATGTTGTCCTCCAGCTCTTTTACCATGTTTTCCAGGTGAAGCTGATAGTCAGAGTACTCAAGGTGCAGATCGATGCGGTGGCGCAGAATATCGGTATTGGCGGGTTTGGCGATAAAGTCCATAGCGCCTGCTTCAAGGCATTTGATTTCTGTGGCGGTCTCCTGGCTGCCGGTAAGAAAAATCACCGGTATCTGCTTGAGCCTGGAGTCGCTTTTTAAACGACTGATGGTTTGAAAACCGTCCATATCAGGCATTTCCACATCCAGAAGTATGAGATCCGGTTTTTCATAGGTACAAATTTGCAGTGCCAACTCGCCGGACTTTGCCAGGGATACCTCGTAGTTTTCCGCAAGCTGGGCGCTGATCTGTTTGAGGCTTACCAGGTTGTCATCAACAATTAAAATTGATTTCATGCATTCTTCCCCAAATTCTCCAGCCTTTCCTGAATCCTGTCATATTCCAGGTTATCCATCTGTTTCCGCAGCCATTTTACCAGGTCCCCGCCGGATTCGTAATCGCTGGATTCAAGTTTTTCCAGTACCGCCATCATATAGCTTGTCCGGTATTGTTTACAGGCTTTAAGGAGCTCCTCAATCAGTGCCAGGTCCGGCGATTGCAACACGGGTTTGCACCCGGCTTGCTCCGCGATTTTTTCCAGGAGAGCCTTTATATTTGCAAGCAGGCCCTCCAGAGCTTCAAAAAAAAGGCCGGTACTGGCTTCGATATACTCCAGATCCCTGGCCCTGGCCGCATTTTCCAGGGCTTCCGCCTGTTTCGCCACATCATTGGCGCAAATACCCCAGCTTGAACCTTTTAGCCCATGTACCAGTATAGTATACTCTCCTATAGTCTCTACGGAAAGGGTACTCTCTGCCAATTCCCGCAGCCGCGCCAGCAGGGCCGGAGTATGTACGCAATATGAACGGAGTATTTCCAGGTATATTTTTTCAGAGTACTGTTTTTTCCCTGCCTCGATGTCAATGCCTTCTATTTCAATTTCAATATCTTCGGGGAAAACCCTGGTATTCGTTTCCTGCTCATCATTTCCCCTTGATTGTTGCTTCTCCTGTGGGATCCACCTGTCCATGATTGCGTCAAGTTTTTGAATTTCAATGGGTTTGCTCAAATAGTCATTAAAACCGTTTTCAAGAAACATTTCCTTCATCCCGGTAATGGCATTGGCAGTAAGGGCAATAATGGGAAGCTGCCTGAAATAGTCCCCTTCCAGGGCGCGGATATGGCGGGTGCTTTCTATGCCGTCCATATCGGGCATCATGTGATCCATAAATACGAGATCATAGCATTCCTGCCGCACTTTTTCGATGGCGCCTTCCCCGCTGGTACAGGTATCAATGTGACATTTATACGCTGCCAACAGCCCCGCGCTAACTACCAGATTGGTGGAAATATCGTCCACCACAAGAATCCGCGCCTGGGGAGCGATAAAGCGCCTATCCTGCTGTTTGCCGGATTCCAGGCATACCTTGCCATTAAGCACGTTTGCCACCGGGATCGCGTAGGCGGGCATAGTTATTGTGGGTATATCCCGGTGGATTTCTATTTCGCCGGGATTTGCCAGCAGCACCATGCTGACCGGGAGGGACTTTTCCTGTATCAGCGACGCCGCCTTTGCGGAGATGTGATCTGTAACAAAGACAAAGGGCCAGCTTCCCCCTTCCAGTTCCCGGAAAAATTCCTCTTCTTCGGCGCACAGTTTTGCCGGTACTCCCAGATTTTTCAAAGTATAGAGAATCGATTCCGCATACACGGAAGACTGCTCAAAACAGAGCGTCCCTTTTTCAGCAGGGTTTTCCACTGCCGCAAGGGGCATCCCATCCTGAATGCTCTGGGGAATACGGGCTGTAAAACATGAGCCCTTTCCGTAAACGCTGGAAACACCCAGATCCCCGTCCATAGCCCGGCAAAGGCTTTGAGTAATGATCAGTCCCAGGCCGGTTCCCTCAATATGGGAATTTTTTTTCATATCCAGCCGTACAAAGGGCTTGAACAACTTCGGTAAATCCTTTTCCCGAATACCGATGCCGCTATCGGTGACTTTGAACTCAAGATTCAGTTTCCGGTTCTTTAGGGAAACATCCGCCCGAACAGACAAGCGTATATACCCTTCGTTGGTGTACTTTACTGCGTTAGAGAGCAGGTTGAGAATGACCTGCCGTAGTCGGGGCTCATCACCGCGAAGATTGTCGGGAATGGAGGCATCTACATCGACAACAAAGATGCATGGCTTATCCAGCACGAACTGGCGGATGGTATTAATCGCATCATTAAGAAACGAAGACAGACGCCAGGGTGCGCTGGTTATTTCCAGGCTTCTTCCGGCCTCAATTTTGGAAATATCCAGAATATCATTAATAATAGAAAGCAGGTTCAGCCCTGCCTGTTTTATGCCTACCACATACTCCTGGGCTTTAGGCAGATCGTCCACCTGCAGGGCCAGCTCGCTCATGCCGATAACCACGTTCATGGGGGTACGGATTTCATGGCTTGTCCGGGCCAAAAAGGATGATTTCGCCCGGCTTGCTTTTTTTGCCTTTTCTGCTTCCCGACGGAAACGCAGCAGACAGATTAAACCACTCAAAAATACAATAATTACAGAAATTACCTGTACCACGTTAAGGATACGCATGGCACGCCATGCCTGCACAATGGGGGTGTCAATTATATCTACAGCGGCTATTGCCCGGACATTCCCATTTTGATCAAACATTGGCGACGTCGCGGACAACAAGCCTTGCCATCCGGAAGAATAGTCACCCAGATCGTCGCAGAACGATTTTCCCTCCCATGCCCGGAAGCTCTGGGGCCACTCGCTGACAGGTATGGGAGGGGTGTCCAGGCCAACTATTGTTTCTTCGTTAAAATCATTGTCTATAATATATTGTATATATTCCTGCTGACTGCCGGTCTTGCGCAAATAATACACATAATGGACATCGGATTCCCGGGCAAATTCTTCCAGCTTATGCTTCAATGCCTGGTAGGACGGCAGATTCATATCCTCAACACTGCGGTATTGATCCAGCTCCTCAAGAGATACGGCTTCCGCCGCCCTTTTGCTTACCTCGATCAACCGCCGCTCAATATTATATTGCATAGTTCCCATGAAAGAGACTCTAAACCCATAAGCATAGATCGAAACAAAAAATACCACAGCAAAGGAAAGTATGAACAGAATGAGAATAATATTATACGAAATAAATTTCCTGATTGACATCATAATTCCTAATGTTATCGGGTTTCCTGTTCAAGCCGTTCCCGAATTGCGGTGTATTCCAGGTTGTCTAATTGTTCCCTCAGCCAAGGTACCAGTTCACCCCCTGTTTCATATTCAAGGGATTCAAGTTCGGCGAGAATTTCTTCCATAGCCGAAGATTTATACCGTTTTGCCGCATCCAACAATTTTTCCAGCACATCCTTTTCCGGCGCGGAGACCTTCCGTTTGGTCTCCTTGCCCACGGCGACCTTTTGCAGCAATTCCCCCAGATCAATCAATACCAGTTCTACTTTTTCAATGAAGGAAAAATTGTTCGCCTGCACCCGCTCAAAGTCCCCGGCCCTGGCAGCGGCTTCCAAATCCTCCGCATCCTTGCCAACGGTCTCGGCACAGATACCGTAACTGGAACCCTTGAGCCCATGTACCAGTACAGTATACTCGGAAAGACTTATCTCTGTCCCCTCATAGTCGCCTTTCTGTGAAAGGTCGCCTTTCTGTGAAAGGTCGCCTTTCTGTGAAAGGTCGCCTTTCTGTGAAAGGTCGCCTTTCTGTGAAAGGCGGCGCAGTTTCTCCAGAAGCGGCGGGGTGTGCACATAGTACGATCTGAGTATGTCCAGATAGGCTGCCTCGTTGTTGTACCGCTCCATGCCCCGGACAAGATCAATACCATCTACTATGAAACCATGCAGGACGCTGGGGACATCCTGGGTATCTTCACTGTTTCGGGAGACCTTTTCCATCTCCGCCTGTAAGAGGGTTTCCTTGTTCTGCTTGTTCTTTACCCAGGTATTCAGGGCCACATCCAACTGCATAATGTCTACGGGCTTGGAAATATAGGCGCTAAACCCGTGAGAGAGGAACATCTCCTCGTTGCCCGCCAGGGCGTTGGCGGTAAGGGCAATAATGGGAACAGTCCGGGCATATTCGCTGTCAATCTCATTGCGGATGATACGAACCGCTTCCACACCGTCCATCGCCGGCATCATGTGATCCATGAGCACCAGATCGTATTGAGATTGGGAAGCATCAAAACTGGCGGCGCGTATCTTTTCTATTGCTTCCTGACCACTGCTGGCGCAGTCTATGAAAAGTCCGTAGGGCAGCATCAATCCCTTGGCCACATCCAGATTGGTTTCTACATCATCCACCACCAGCACCTTGCCGTAAGGCATATAGGCCCGCATCAAGTTGAGACCCCGGCTGCGGCGATTTTCCATAAAACGGAAGCGCTGCAGATTTTTCGCCGTAACTTCTCCAATGGGATTCTCGTTCACAATCCGTTGGGAAATCTGTACCGTAAAGGTACTCCCCACACCGTACTCGCTCTCCACGGTAATGGTTCCATCCATGAGTTCCACCAGGTTCTTGGTAATGGAAAGCCCCAGGCCCGTCCCTTCAATATGGCGGTTTGCCTTGGTATCAAGCTGGCTGTACTCAGAAAAAAGTTTGGGTATATCTTCCTGCTTTATACCCCGCCCGGTATCGCTTACCGTGAAACTTATCCACGCGTTATTTTCCCGGCGCTCCCAGGCAATTTTCAGAACCACACTCCCCTCTTCGGTATACTTAAAGGCATTGGAAAGAAGGTTGTTCAGTATCTGCTTAACCCGCACCTCATCGCCGAAGAGTTTTATCGGAAAAGTGGGGTCAATTTCCAGCTTAAAGACAATCTGTTTTGATCCAATCCGCACAATATTGAGATGTATCGTATCATTCACCAAACTTGGTACATCGTAATCCATCGGGACCAATTCAAAGCTTCCCGCCTCAATTTTGGAAATGTCCAGAATATCGTTGATGATGGATAAAAGGCTTCCCCCGGAAGTGTATATTTTTTCCAAATCCTGCCGGGTATCCATAGGCAGCTTTTTTTGCAGCTCAATTTCCGAAAGGCCGATGATTGCGTTCAGGGGGGTGCGAATCTCGTGGCTCATGGTAGCCAGGAAAGCGCTCTTGGACTCGGAAGCGGCTTCGGCCTCTATTTTTGCCTGCATTATGGGGGTTACATCAATGAAGTTGATAAGCCAGCCGGAGGGTGTACCATGGAGCGCGGCGGCAATTATTTCAAAGTAATATTCCCTGCCATCCAGGATAATATTTTGGGTATATTCTTTGTAATCCCCCCCCCCGGTTACAATAATGTAAAACATATCCTTGAGTTCTATACTTATAAGGATATCAAATATCGACTTGCCCAGGGCCATCTTGGTGTCTTTCAGGCGGGTCATGTACATGAAAGAATTGCTGATATAGGTTACCCGGTTTAAATAATCCAGAAGGACGGTCTGATTTGGGGTTGATTCAAGCAAAGTGGTGAAGGAATGTTGGGCTTTTTGGGCAATACTGTTTTTATCTGTGGCAAAGGTTGTTACCATATAGATAAATACAGAGCCGAACAGGTAAATAAACCACATCGTCATCATTTCGGGGAGGAGTATCGTCCTGGAAGGATGCATCATGGGTATTTTAAAATAGAGCAGAATTAAGGAGATGATATGGGAACAACAGATATAGAGCAGCAGTTTATTGCTGTTAAAATACAAGGCTCCCATGCAGCAGATCCCCAGACTGGCGGGGAAAAAATAGAAAAAACTGCCCATAAAGAAGGATGTGGTAATATATAGCAGGAACAGAATCATGGGGATAAAAAAAGCCGGGTCCAGACCCCGCCACCTGAACCGGTGGACCAGGGCAACCAATATCATGGCCAGGGAATTTCCAATTAGTGCCAACAACACAATCCGCGTGTTTCCCTCGGATGCGGCGTCGAGGATTCTGAAAATCATGAAACCGGCTATTGAGAATTCAGCCAGGAAAAAAGCCATACGATCTGATTTGGAATTATCGGTCTTTTCCATAATTAGGGCTCCTCATACTTCATCCCCCCCACCACCCTAAATAACCATTTCCGATAACATCCACAAACCGCAGTGCGCCAGGCAGTACTTCTATGGTAACCTCGGAGTCAATGAATATGATGTCATCCAGATTGACTATAAGGGGATCCGGTGAGCGGAGAACGATTTTTCGTCCCTGTCTCAACTCAAAACCGGGGGTATTTCCGGTAATGCGGCCCTTCAGGTATGCAGACATATTCCGTAAAACATCAAACAGGTTTTTCCCGGGACGGATCAAAATGATATCCAGTTCGCCATCATCAGGCCGGGCGTAAGGCGCCGGATACATGGCGGGCCCGTTCCACGCGCCATTGGCGATATAAATAAGACTGCGTTCGCCGCTGAGATCTTCCCCATCAATTTTCAATTCATAGTATTGTTTGATATTTTTTTTATTAATGGCCGCCATAAGAGCCCCCACAAAAGTAAACTGGGAATAAGTATGTTTACTCATCCAATTAAGCAGGGAACCGCTTTTTTCAAAAAATCTCTGGAGCTCCTGGATTTTTAAACATGCATGGCCGTCCAGACCGACTGAGCAGAAACTCATGACATAAGTATTTCCATAACGGATCACATCCAGAGGAATTGTCTCGGCAGCATACTGCCGGGAAATATCCCGAAAAAGGGGCCAATTCAGTTTGCCAAAACCATGCATAAAAATATTTTCGCGGCCCAGGGGAATAACCGCCAGCTCCGTATTATCAAAACCCATGACCCCATTAAGACAATCAAACAGCATGGTATCGCCGCCCATTGAATACACTCTAACCGTAGTTTCCTTATCGACAGTCTTCATAAAGGAACGGATAAACCCCGTCGCGTCCCAGGGAAAACGGGTAATATGTACTGTATAATCTTTATTGCCCACCATGGTGAAAAAATTATCAATTTCGGACAGCGCTGCGTTCATTCTGCGCTTCAGATGGTAAGCCCCTGGATTCAGAATAAATAGATGTTTCACTATACGATTCATTTAGACTCCAAAGTAGATACTCTAAACTATCATGTTTTCCAAAAAAATTCAATCTTTTTTTTCATCCTGTGAGTACCGAGCCCATAGGGCGTCGAACCTCTGGTTCGCGGTTCCCCCCTTGAATATTCTGCCCCGGCCCCTTATTTTTGATCTTATGGAAGTATACCGCCCTCTGCGCGCAGGGCTTTTTATCTACGAGTGCGCCCGGCTTTTGTTCCTGGTGGGAAGTTTTGCGCTTTTGCAGCCCGGCGGCATGGGTGGCGTCGCCGGGGGTATGGATGGCGGCGCCGGGGGTATGGGTGGCGGCGCATCTTTCCCCTGGCTGGCATATACGGCGCCAAATGCGCTGTTTCCGCTGATGGCGCTTTTTGTGTGGCTGGATATGTCCCGGTACGGCGTGTATCTGCCCCTGTATTTGGCGGGCAAGTGCATCAGCCTGTTTTCTATAGCAGGGTGGCTGATTTCTTCCCGGTGGATTATAATGATCGTGGCGTGGTTTAGTAATGTGCAAGTGCCCGCAGCGCCGGGTTTACTGGTGTGGGTGTTGTTGAGTGGTGAGCTGCTGTCCACGGCTGCGGCATTGCTTATAATGAGAAAAACGCGGCAGGCGGCGGCAGTGCCGGTACCGGAGGGTGAATGATGCGTATTATTCCAATAGCGAGCGGAAAAGGCGGGGTGGGAAAATCCCTGGTTTCGGCAAATCTGGGAGTGGCTTTTGCCCAGGCAGGGCAGCGGGTGGTGCTGGCCGACCTTGACCTGGGGGCCTCGAACCTGCATCTGGTGCTGGGACATCATGCGCCGCAGACAGGCATAGGCACCTTCCTGAACAATACCAAATCGGATTTTGCCAATGTGATCACCGAGACCGATGTGCGGGGCCTGCGCTTTATCCCCGGCGACAACGAGATCCCCGGCACCGCCAACCTCAAGGTTCCCCAGCTCAAGGCGCTGGTAAAACAGCTTATGGCTTTAAAAAACGACACCGATATCCTTATCCTCGATCTCGGCGCCGGAACCCATCAGTCCATCCTCGATTTTTTCCTCCTCTCCGGCCAGGGCATTGTAGTCTCCGCGCCGGCAGTTACGGCAGTGCTCAACGCCTATGTGTTCCTCAAGAACGCGGTCTTCCGTCTCATGTTCACTTCTTTTGGCAAAAGTTCAAAGGCACGAACCCATCTTGAAAAACTCCGCAAAGACGGCGCCGGTCATCAAAAACTCTACATCCCCAAAATCCTGCCTGAAATAAAAGCCATTGACCGGGAATCATATGACCGCTTTGTCGGCCATCTTGAAAAGCTGCGCCCCCGGCTTATCATGAACATGGTGGATGAACCCAAAGACGCCGACGTGGCCATGAAGATACGCCGCTCCTGCGAAGAATACCTGGACCTCAAGCTTGAACACTTAGGCATCATCTATCGGGACGCGATACAGGACACCGCCCTCTCTTCCCGTCTGCCCATCATTCTGTACAAACCCCAATCCATACTTTCCCAGGCCATCTACCGCATTGCCGACAAGATACTGCAAACCGACGAGGACACCTACACCCTGAACGACAAAGAAATTGACGAGAGTTTTCAGGAAGCGGGCATGGAAGCAGAAATTGATTTTGACAACAAGCTGGAGTATGTGGAAGATCTGCTCCACTCAGGCGCGCTCACCCAGGGCGACCTCATCGAAACCGTTAAATCCCAGCAGATTGAAATTGCAAAACTTAAAAAAGAAAACAGTTTTGTTAAATTGAAACTTACCCAGGCCATGCAGCAGGGGTTTAAGGCGTAGGGAAGAGCGGAGCATAAATTGCGGGTAATTACCGTTGAAAAAATTGAAGGCCTTAAAAATGTGAAAACCAATAAAACTGAAGGTACGCCTTCTGAATTATTTGGTTATGTTTGGGATATGACCGTTGAAGTATGCAGACTATCGGGGCAGTATGATGTTGAACAAGGATTACAGAGACATATTGGAATGTTTGTTAAACGAGGAAGTTAAGTTTCTTTTAGTAGGCGCTTATGCGGTATCTATTCATGGATATCCAAGGACTACTATGGATATAGATTTATGGGTATCGAATGATACAGATAATGCGTTACGTGTTTATAGGGCTCTTCAGATGTTTGGCGCTCCTCTGCAAGGGTATGTACCTTCTGCCTTTGAAAAAGAGGATATCTGTTTTCGTATGGGGATTAAGCCTGTTTGTATAGATATAATAACATCTGCTGATGGTCTAATATTTGATAAGGCATGGGATAATGCTATAGAGGTTGATATTGACGGGTTGAAGATTCATGTTCTTTCCAAGGCTGATTTAATTATTAACAAAAAGGTTGCGGGGAGACCTAAAGATTTGATAGATGTTCAAATGCTTGAGGGTTTGAAATATGCAATTTCCTCAAATTCCGCTTGACATTCTGACCGGGTTTTCAATATATTTGTAATGTATCCGCAAGCACTATTGATGCTTGCCCCCGCCGGGCAGTGTGCCTGGCATTTTTTTATCCATCGGGTCAGCCCACGGACGGCCCGGCAGGAACCGCCCGGATGGCCAAAATTAGAGTCAGCGTCTACATTGATGGCTTTAACCTTTATCACAGCACCCTTCAGCACACCCACCCGGACTGCCGCTGGCTTAACCTCTGGGAACTGTCCAAGCGTCTCATCAACCCCGAAAGCGAGGAAATCGCCGCTGTCTACTATTTTTCGGCCCTGACCACATGGATACCGGAGCGGGCCAAAAAGCACCTGCTCTATATTGGCGCGGCGGCTTTTTTCACTCAACCTTAAACCGCGAAACTTCCTTCAACAGAATATCAATATTCTCTTTATTGCGCCCGCTGATGCTGTTTACATCGCTGACTGCGGTGTTTATCTGATCCGCACCGGTGGCCATTTCGTTCATGCCGCCTGAGATTTCCTGGGTAACCATTTCCAGGGTTTTGCTTTCCTGAATGACTTCCTTGCTGCCTTCCAGCATTTCCTGGGAACCTTTTTTTACCTGCTGGGTGATTTCGTTGAGCTGGGCGATGGCTTCCAGAATCTGCTGACTGCCTTCGCCCTGTTCTTCCATGGCATTGCGGATCTGTTCTTCCTGATCCGCTACGGTTTTGATGCCGCCGTCTATAGCTTCAAATTTGTCGAGCACGTTGGCGGCGGATTTGGTAATTTGGTCAATCGAGGCTTTGATCTTTTTTAGTACATCAGTGGTGGTTCTGGATTGCTGGCCTGCGGACTCCGCCAGTTTGCGGATCTCGCTGGCGACTACCGCAAAGCCCCTGCCCGCTTCTCCGGCGTGGGCGGCTTCAATGGCGGCGTTCATGGAGAGCAAGTTGGTCTGGGCCGAGATATCTTCCATTACGGTGTTGATCTCCAGCAGGCCGGCGGATTGCTGGGCGATTTCGTGGATGTCGGCGGCTACGGTCTGCAAACTGCTGCGGCCCAGTTCTGCGGCGCCCGCCAAATCTTTCACATTTTTGGCGTTTTTTACCAGCGTATTGGTGACGGACTGGGTATTGGCGATCATCTGTTCAATGGCGGTCGAGGACTTTGCGACGCTGGCGGACTGGCGCTCTACATGGGAGTTAAGGCGGTCTATGTTCACGGTGATCTGTTCCATAGTGGCGTTGGTTTCGGTAACGCTGGCGGATTGGTTGATCACCCTGGTTTTGATGCTCTGGATATTGGCAGTGATCTGGTTTACCGCAGCGGCGGTTTCTTCCATGTTGGCTGAAAGCGTATTGCCTATGTCGGAAAGCGATACTGACTGTTGTTTGATGGTGATAATCAGGTCTTTGATTTTTGCCAGAGTCAGATTGAAGTAATGGGCAAGGTCGCCAATTTCGTTTTTGGTTTTCAAATTGATGCTTTTGGTCAGATCCCCCTCGCCTTCGGAAATATCCTTGAGGGTTTGGGATACTCCGGTGATGGGTTTGGCGATTTTGTAGGATATGATGAGAATTGCCGTTACTGCAAGCAATATTGAAGCAATGGCAATAATAGCGGAATATTTCATCATGGCGTCAATTTCTTTCATTGCCGTTTCCATCGGGACACTGGCCAGGAGCAGCCAGGGATCGGGGGCGTCGCCTATTTTGAACGGATAGCCCTGAAAAATGGTATCCTCGTTCTTTATCATCATGGGCTTGCCGTCTTTCAGCGCATTTTCTATGCTCAGAATCCCTTCTTCGCCCAGGCGGTCAATTTTTGCTTCCTGAAATTGCCGGCCAATTACCGAGTTGTCGTGTGATGCGACAATAACGCCGTTAGTGGTATACAGTTCTGATCGGCCTGTACCGAACGGGGTGAAGCTGGCTATCAGTTCTTCGGAGTGATTCAAATCCGCTGCCACTCCTACTACACCCAATGGGACTCCGTTGGCATCCAGTATGGGCGCGCGGAAATGCACGATAAAATGGGGTACTCCGTTTATGATCTGTTCGACGGGATCGCTGACATCCTGCTGGCCGGAGAGATTTTTCAATATGGCCTGAGAATCCGGCATGGCTTTAAATTCGGCCCGTCCCGATTCCCTGGTATAATAGGGAACAAAATTGCCATCGAGGTCGCAGCCCTGGGCGTTCCGGTACCACCGATCCCTGTCGTCAAGTATGCCCGGTTTCCACACCGTGTAGATTCCCCCAAGCTTGGGATTCAGATTGAACAGGGCCTTAAGTTCCTCGCTAAAGCGGTCGCGCCGATTTTCAAGTTCAACGTTTTTATAGTCGCTCATAATTTGCGCTGCCACAACCGCAGTACGCATATATTCTTCGTAATAAGCCTCCAGTTCCTTGGCGTACAGCCCGGTGCTGCTCTCCATATCTTTTATGGTCATTTCAGTCTGAAGTTTGCGCGCCCGGGACAGGAGCGCAACGGACAATACCACAATTACCACTGTCATTAACGAACCGATAATTAATGTTAATGTTATTTTTAATTTCATACTTTCAGTTTAACTTGTCAGGCTGATAAACCCGGGTATTCAATTTGGATAATCCGGTTTATTTTTTGAAGAAAACCGTATACGCTCTTTTCAGGAGACACAATCATGGGAAGCACGGATTCAAAAATGGATATGGGTCTTGTCGGACTGGCGGTAATGGGAGAAAACCTGGTGCTCAATATGGAGAGCAAGGGGTTTTCGGTGGCAGTGTACAACCGGACTGTTTCAAAGGTTGATGATTTTGTACAGGGACGGGGCGCAGGCAAAAAAATTACCGGCTGCCACAGCATGGTGGAATTGGCGGCCTGCCTGAAAAAACCTCGGAAAGTCATGATCATGGTAAAGGCAGGCGAAGCGGTGGATGATACCATTGAACAGCTTTTGGAAGTTTTTGAGCAGGGCGATATTATCATTGACGGCGGAAATTCCAATTATCAGGATACCATCAGGCGGACCAAATATGTTGAATCCAAAGAGCTCTATTATATTGGTACCGGCGTTTCAGGGGGAGAGGAAGGCGCCTTGACTGGCCCTTCCATTATGCCCGGTGGTTCCCCTGCGGCCTGGAATTTGGTAAAGCCCGTTTTACAGGCCATTTCCGCCAAATCTGACGGTGTCCCCTGCTGCGACTGGGTGGGTGAAAACGGCGCCGGCCATTTTGTCAAAATGGTTCATAACGGAATCGAATACGGCGATATGCAGCTCATCTGCGAAACCTACGATTTGATGAAAAATATTCTGGGGCTTTCTTACGAAGAAATGGGCAATGTGTTTGATGAGTGGAACAAGGGCTCGCTGAACAGCTACCTTATTGAAATAACCAGGGACATACTCCGCTACAAAGACACTGACGGCCAGCCCCTGGCGGAAAAAATTCTTGACACCGCCGGCCAAAAAGGTACCGGTAAATGGACCGGCATTGCGGCTCTGGAATTCGGGGTACCCCTTACCCTCATCGGCGAGGCGGTTTTTTGCCGCTGCCTTTCCGCCGCAAAGAGCGAACGTGTCCGGGCTTCCAAGGTGTTTTCCGCGCCCAGCCACATACCGCTTATAGGCGACGCTTTTATCAAGGATTTGGAAAAAGCCCTGTACGCCGCCAAAGTGGTTTCCTACGCCCAGGGTTATCTTTTAATGCGGGAAGCCGCCAGAGAATACAAATGGAACCTTAACTACGGCGGCATCGCCCTGATGTGGCGTGGCGGCTGCATTATCCGCTCGGTCTTTTTGGGCAAAATAAAAGAAGCCTTTGACAAAAAGCCAGACCTTGAAAATCTGCTCCTTGACCCTTTCTTTACCGGAATCATCGAAGATGCCCAGGCTTCCTGGCGCCGGGTTGTGGCCGCCGCGGTACAGAACGGCATCCCCGCCCCTGCCCTTACCAGCGCCCTTGCCTATTTTGATGGCTACCGCAGCGAGCGCCTTCCGGCGAATCTGCTCCAGGCCCAGCGTGATTACTTTGGTGCCCATACCTACGAGCGTGTGGACAAGAAGCGCGGCGAGTTTTTTCACACCAACTGGACCGGCCATGGGGGGATGACGAGCGCGTCAACGTATACGGTGTAAGTTTGCGCCATTAAAACGGCGCCAACTTACCCGAGTAAACGCCATTGCACGGAACTGCGTTCCGATGCAACGGCGTTTATCGAAGTTGTTTACGCCATTCCGCGCTTCGCCTGGAACGGGCGTAAACAACCATTGGGGGGGATTTTGGGGCGGAAAATTATGATCTGAATGGATTCTGTTAAAATTGAAAATTTTTTTCCCTATTATTTAAAACTGTGATATAATAAAAGTATTCCTGAACGGAAATGTATAAGGAGGTTTTTATGAAAAAAATCATGTTGGTTCTGTTGCTGCTTGCTGCGGGGGCGATCCTGTACGCCCAGGTCAATTTGCCGGAATACCGTTTTGCCTCGGGAAACTGGGCCATTACCGGGCAGCGGTTGTATCAGAATGACGCCAATGCCCGGCTTGCCAAGATGAACATCAGGGTTCTACAAGATGGCGCTATGGCCTATGAATTCGACGCCCGTTACGAAGGCGGCGCCGAGGACGGCCACGGCGGCTTTGGTCTGCATATTTTTGTAGATTCCCCGTACAATAGCCTTTCCTGGGGCGCCGGTGTTTCGTACCTGTTGTGGCTCAACTACGATGAGAAGCCATTAAGCAGGGATATTCCCCGGGGTTTAAGCGCTCAGGTTTACCGCAGCTATACCAATTCCCGGATGGAACTGGTGCAGAGCTTCGATCTCAACAGATACACGGAGCTATTGACTGATGAAAATCTCGCAAGCCCGGTACATTTTAAAATTATCGCCGATGGCATTACTGGCGAAATCCATGTCTATGATCCCACTGATGAATCGTCATACTACGTGCTGAATCTGAACCGAAGGGATCTGCCCCTCAAAGGCAACTGGGTTGTCCTGAGAACTAACGGTATGCGGATGTCCTTTACAAATTGATTCGTTTTTTCCTCAGCCATGGTATAATTCCCCAGCCCGATTATGAAGTTGTGGATTAAGGAGAAATTTTGTATGAAAAATCATATAAATACAGTCATTGTGTGCGTATCGGTAATAATATGTGTGAGCATATTTTCCGGAAGCATTGTAGCATTAAAAACAGCTCAAAATGATTATATTGTTGTAACAGGATCGGCAACAAAATCATTTGTTTCGGATCTTATTGTTTGGCGTGGTTCTTTCTCAGAAAAGGCACAAACACCTAAAGAAGCATTTGCTAAATTAAAAAATGGTACGGCGGCGGTAAAAGATTATCTTATCACTAATGGGGTTAATGATAATGAGATAGTTTTTTCTTCGATAGAAACAAATGAAAACTATGACTATGAATATAATCAGGACGGAAGAATTACAAAAACCATATTTGCCGGATATACTCTTACTCAAAGAGTTACAATAGAATCTACCGAAATAGAAAAAATCGAAAAAATATCCCGTGATATAACCGAATTAATTGAATTGGGTGTTGGTTTTTTTTCAATGCCGCCTGAGTATTATTATACAAAATTGGATGAATTAAAATTGGATTTAATTGCAAAGTCAGCGGAAAATACAAAAATAAGAGCTGAAACTATCGTAAAAGAATCTGGTGCAAAAATTGCAAAATTAAGATCCGCAAGTCTGGGTGTTTTTCAAATAACGCCAGAAAATTCATCCACTGATAATTATAGTTATGAAGGATCATATGATATATCGGCAAGAAATAAAACCGCATTTATAACTACCCGGTTAGAATATTTATTAAAGTGATAATTTTGAACACCTGGCTAATGCGTAGAATTAAGGAAAATACGGATATTTTTAGCAACGAGTGAAAAGTTTTACATTTACCCTATTGACAAGCGCCATTTAATACAGTATATTAGTAATATCTTAACTACTGTAGGACGTGTTATGAAAACAAAAATTGCATATATAGGAAAATCCTGTGTCGCTTGCGGGGTCTGTGTTCCTGTCTGCCCAAAGTCTGCTTTGCAGGTTGAAAAAGGCGTTCGCGCTGTGGTCGATGTCGAAAAATGCGTTGGCTGCGGCAAGTGCGAACGTTCATGCGCCGCTGCCGTAATCTCGATTGCAGAGCGGAGGGCGGCGGTATGAAAAAGTGGTATAATTACCTTTGGATTGCCGAACTACTGTACTTGACGCTCGGCATATTTAACATTCTGTTTGCGTGGCTCGGTATGATTTTCTTCATAACGCCGCTTGGAATAGCTATTGCCGGTGGCGACAAGGCGTATTGCAATCGCTATTGCGGACGAGGGCAGCTACTGGGTTTGCTCGGCGAAAAACTGAAACTTTCGCGCAGAGCCGCGCCTCCTAAATTTCTTAGCTCAGCCTGGTTTCGGTATGGCTTTCTGGCGTTCTTCATGACGATGTTCGCCCTTATGATTTACGGCACGGTCAGGGTTTTCACCGGCGCGCCGCTGTCGCAGACAGTCACGCTGCTGTGGTTATTCAAGCTGCCGTGGCGGTGGGCGGAAGTCGGATTCACGCAGCCGGGAATCGCGCAGTTCGCGTTCGGGTTCTTTAGCGTTATGCTGACTTCTACGATTCTTGGACTGGTTACGATGATGCTGTTACGGCCGCGCAGTTGGTGCGCATACTGCCCAATGGGGACGATGACGCAGGGGATTTGCAAGTTGAAGCACGGAAAGGAGAACGTTACAAATGCAGGAAAAAGCGAAGAAGATTGCGGAATTGCTGAAGCTGCTGGCGAATGAAAACCGCTTGCTGATTCTGTGCGCGTTGATAAAAGAGCCGATGACAGTGGGCAAAACAGCGGAGTTCGTGCCCAACATCACCGCGTCGGCGCTATCGCAGCACCTTACCCTGCTGAAAACGGCGGGGATTCTCGAATCGGACAAACAGGCGCAAAACGTCACTTATTTTATCGCCGACGACAGGGTTACGGAAGTTATTGCAACGCTGAAAAAATACTACTGCGACGAGGTACAAATATGAAGAAGCCGGTGTCCGCCGTATGGCACGGTTAGCGGAGAAGGAGACTGATACATATGAAACTGACAATCAACGCGGCGAAATGCCCGCAAAATCACAAATGCCCGGCAATGGCGGTCTGTCCGCAAAGCGCGATTTCACAGACGAACATCTACGCGTTGCCGCAAATTGACGCCGAAAAGTGCATTGTGTGCGGAAAGTGTGTCAAATTCTGCCCCAAAGGCGCATTTGAAATTACGGAGGACAAATAGGAGTAACCGTCTTCCTCATAGGTCTTTAAGACACCGATCGCCTCAACCCAATCATCTATATCTTCCCCCGCAGATCCCACACCTTCAACCGGTAGTCCGCCCGACGCAGTTTTGCCATAGCGTTGTCAATTTCGAATTTCAGCATCCCTGTACCAAGCGCTTCTTTTGCCTGCTCTTGGGCGGCAAGGGCGCGGTCGTAGTCGATTTCTTCGGGCCACTCGGCGGTGTCCACTATAAGCACGGTTTTGCGATCCTTTACTTCAAGAATGCCGTCGGTGATAAAGGCGGGGCGCCAGCCCTGGGCATCTTTGATGCGGAGTATGCACGTAACGGCAGGGGCGGTAAAGGGGGAATGATTTGCATATACCCCTATTTCGCCGTCTATCAGGGTGAGGGTGATCGCCTCTACCTTGCCGGAATAAAAAGGCCGGTAGGGGGTATGCACCTCAAAGTTAAACAGAGTGGCCATTATTTTGCCTTTTCAAGCACATCGTCGATGTTGCCGGCCATGTAGAATGCCTGCTCCGGAATAGAGTCACATTCGCCGTCAAGGATCATCCTGAAGCCTTTGATGGTTTCTTTTACCGGCACATAACGGCCGGAAATACCGGTGAACTTTTCCGCCACAAAGAAGGGTTGGCTGAAAAAACGCTGCACTTTCCGCGCCCTTCCAACAATAAGTTTGTCCTCGGGCGATAATTCGTCCATGCCCAGAATGGCGATGATGTCCTGCAATTCCTTGTAACGCTGCAGTATCTGCTGTGTCCGGCGGGCGGTGTTGTAGTGTTCCTCGCCGACAATGGCGGCGTCAAGAATACGGGAACTTGAGTCCAGGGGATCCACCGAGGGGTAAATGCCAAGCTCTACGATTTTGCGGGAGAGGGTGGTAGTGGCGTCCAGGTGGGCAAATGTAGTGGCAGGCGCGGGGTCGGTAAGATCATCGGCGGGGACGTAGACTGCCTGTATGCTGGTAATCGAACCTTTGGAGGTACTGGCGATTCGTTCCTGGAGACCGCCCATCTCGTTTGCAAGGGTGGGCTGGTAGCCGACGGCGCTGGGGATACGTCCCAGCAGGGCGGAAACTTCGGCGCCGGCCTGGATAAAGCGGAAGATGTTGTCGATAAAGAGCAGCACGTCCTGACCTTCGTGATCGCGGAAATGTTCCGCCATAGTAAGGCCCGCCAGGGCAACCCGCATACGCGCACCCGGGGGCTCGTTCATCTGGCCAAAGACCAGGGCGGTTTTGTCGATAACGCCGCTTTCGATCATTTCCTTCCAGAGATCGGCGCCTTCCCGGGAGCGTTCGCCAACGCCGGAAAACACCGAATAGCCTGAGTGCTCGGTGGCGATATTGCGGATGAGCTCCATAATGACTACGGTCTTGCCCACACCGGCGCCGCCGAACAGGCCAATCTTGCCGCCCTTGGCGTATGGAGCGATTAAATCAATTACCTTTATTCCCGTTTCAAGCACTTCCGTAGCGGGGCGTTGTTCCTCAAAACTGGGGGCAGAGCGGTGAATGGAACTGTACTCTTTTGCACTAAAGGTGCCCTTGTCGTCGATGGGATCGCCGGTTACGTTGAACATACGTCCCAGCACTTCCTTGCCCACGGGTACACTGATGGGGCGGCCAGAGTCTTCTACTGCGAGACCCCGGGCCAATCCCTCGGTAGCGGACATCGCCACGCAGCGCACCCGGTTATCGCCGGTGTGCTGCAGCACTTCCAGCACCACAGACCGGCTGCTATCGCCAGTGTCGCCTCCTGCGGAGCCGTCGCCTCCTGCGGGGGCGTTCACTTTCAGGGCGTTCAAAATCGAGGGGATCTGCCCCTGCTCAAAGCGGACGTCCACAACGGGACCGACTATCTGGGTTATGTATCCTGTATTTGCCATCCGACATTTCTCCTTATGTGGAGTTTTGCCAGAGGCAAAACTCCGAGTAACTTGGCGCAGCCAAGTTACCTATCGCTCAAAGCGGCAGAGCCGCCCACAATCTCCGACATTTCCTGGGTGATGCCCGCCTGCCGCGCCCGGTTGTAACTGATCTGCAGGGAGTCAAGCATATCCTCGGCGCTTTTTGAGGCCTCGTCCATAGCGGCCATGCGGGCACTCTGCTCGCTCACGTAGGACTCCACCATAGCGCCGTACACAACACCCTTGATATACAGCGGAACCAGAGCGTCAAAAACCTCGCCCGTAGAAGGCAGAAATTCAAACTGAAGTTCCACCCGCTTTGAGCTGCCCGTTTTGGAAAGCTCATCCTGAATTTTTTCAACATCCAAAGGCAAAATCTGCTGCTCCGTTGGCAGCAGCTTGATAGTACTGTACATGCGGGTATACACCACATGCACCTCGTCAAACATACCCCACAAAAATTGTGACACGATATAATCGGCGATCTCTTTGGCGTTTTCCACCGTTGGCATTTGCGAGCGGAAGGAAAAATTTTCCAGAATGATATGGGGCGAATGTATAAAGTATCGGTAGCCGATTGAGCCG
Organism: Spirochaetia bacterium; assembly: GCA_025997895.1. Lineage (GTDB taxonomy): Bacteria > Spirochaetota > Spirochaetia > Treponematales > Breznakiellaceae > WQXQ01. Next base: position 29,856 of record BNVF01000010.1, on the reverse strand, counting down.
ATAAGTATGAGCAGGGGATTTTTGACTCTTGCGCACAGGTCGTTGACTTGCCGGAAGATGTTGGCGTTGTAGCCCCCGGCCAGTCCCTTATCGCTGGTGATCACTACAACCGCCGTGCGGGAAGATTTGGACGGATCAGGCGCACGGAAAAAATCGCTCTGCACTTTACCTACGCCGGAGAGAATATCGAACATTGATTTTTGAATCCGGTTAAAGTAGGGCTCGGTGTCCTCAAGTACCCGCCGGCCCTTGCGCAGCTTGGCGGTAGAAATGAGATTCATCGCTTTGGTTACCTGAAGCGTCTGCGTAATGGCACGCATACGCAGGCGTACGTCCCGTAAATTTGCCATACTTAACCTCTACTCTGTGCAGTTGAAAATTGCACAGTAAAATCGAACAGGAAACGAAGTTTCATGCTACTGCTTTAGTTCCTTGAAAGCTTCCACCGCGTTACGCATTTCCCCCTCCTGATCCGCCGATATTACCCCGGTATCCGCAATGCCCTGCATAAGCTGCGCCTTGTGGATTCTGAGATATTCCAGATAAGACTTGATAAAGGACGCTATGTTTTCAACTTTCACGTCCATCAGATAACCGTTGATCGCCAGAAAGAGAATCGCCACCTGCTCATCCATTGGATAGGGCGAGAACTGGGGCTGCTTGAGCACTTCCATAAGCCGCGCGCCCTGGGCCAGTTTGTCCTGGGTGGCCTTGTCAAGATCGCTGCCGAACTGGGCGAATGCGGCCATCTCCCGGTACTGTGCCAAATCCAGCCGCAGGCGGCCGGAAATTTTACGTATCGCCTTTGACTGGGCCGCACCGCCAACCCGGCTTACCGACAGCCCCACATCAATGGCGGGGCGGAAACCTGAATTGAACAATTCCGAATCCAGAAAGATCTGTCCGTCGGTAATTGAAATAACGTTAGTGGGGATGTAAGACGAAATGTCCCCGGCCTGGGTTTCCACAATGGGCAGTGCGGTGATGGAGCCGCCGCCTCTGTTATCCGAAAGTTTCGCTGCCCGTTCCAGCAGCCTTGAGTGCAGGTAGAACACGTCGCCGGGAAAAGCTTCACGTCCTGGCGGGCGGCGCAGCAGGAGACTGATAGTACGGTAAGCCACGGCGTGTTTGGAAAGATCGTCGTAGACCACCAGCACGTCCTTGCCCTGGTGCATAAAATGTTCCGCCATTGCCACTGCCGAATAAGGCGCCAGGTATTGCAGGGCCGCCGAATCCGAGGCCGATGCCAGCACTACAAAGGTGTAACCCATAGCGCCGTGCTTTTCCATATTTTTGATGATGGCTGCCACCGACGAGGACTTCTGACCTATGGCGCAGTACACGCAAATAACGTTCTTCCCTTTTTGATTGATAATCGTGTCGATGGCAATGGCAGTTTTGCCGGTTTGCCGGTCGCCGATGATAAGCTCCCGCTGCCCCCGGCCTATGGGGATCATGGCGTCTACTGCGATAGAGCCGGTTTGCAGGGGGATGTTCACGCTGCCCCGGTCGATTACCGGCGCCGCAGGGGTTTCCACGGGCAGGTATTCTTCGGCAGCGATGGAGCCCTTGCCGTCTATCGGTTCGCCCAGGGGATTTACCACCCTGCCGAAAAGGGCGTCGCCTGATGGCACGGACACCACCTTGCCGGTACCTTTTACCTCTTCGCCGTCCTTGACCCGGGATTCCCCGGAGAGGAGCACACAGCCCACGTTTTCATTTTCAAGATTGAGCACGATCCCGGTCGCCCCGGAAGCGAATTCAACCAGTTCTCCGTATATGGCATTGTCCAGGCCGTAAGCAGTGGCGACTGAATCGCCCACCTGCACCACAAAGCCCGTGTTGCCGGAAGTGGCCCTGCCTTCCCAATGTTCAATCCGTTCCTGCAAGACCTTGGTAAGGTCGTCATAATTCGCCATATCTTAGCTCCCTGGGGCGGACACCACAGACATCTTCGCGGATGCCATAAGGTCAGCCGTCATTTTTTCCAATTGCCCTTTCAGGCTTGCATCAATACAGAGCCCGCCTATGTGCAGGCGATAACCGCCCAGCAGTTCGGGAACCAGCCGGGTTTCCATTTTGATCCCCGCCGCCCCTGTCCGCTCTTTAATCATACGCCGCAAATTCTCTTCAAAACCGCTGTCTATAGGAGACGCTGTTTCGGCGGTAATATCCAAAATTCCCTTTTTTTCATCCAGCGTATTTTCAATTTTTTGCAAAACTGAATCAATACGCCTGAAAAAATTCTTTTCGACTAACATGCAGATAAACCGTATCGCGTATTCCATTTCTTTACCGATTTCTGCCGCCGGGACGGCGCTGACACTTTCACGTAACAGCTTTTCAAGTTTTGCCGCAGCGCTACGGCCAAAGAGCTCGCCGGGTATGGTCTTTACCGGCGGGGTCAGCGCCTTGAGACAGGCCAGACCTGCATCGGCGTTCTCACCAAGCACATTGATGAACGCATTGACCCAGCGATCCCCGTGAAACACTAGTTATTCCCTTTTTGCAGCACAATTTGTTGTGCCACAACTTGCTGCGAGGCAAGTTCATCCAGGAGCATATTCGCATAACGATGATTATCGCCGCTGTTAAGCTCCCGTGCCACCAGCCGGGAAGAAGCGGCCACTACCATACCCGCGGCTTCCGCCCGAAACTTTGCCAGCGCCGCCTGATGTTCGGTTTCAAGCTGCCTGCGGGAATTGGCCGCAAGAATATCCGCCGCCGCCTTTCCCTCGGTAATGATCCGCGCCGCCTCGGCTTCCGCAGTTTCCCTGGCGGTCTTGATAATCGTCTCGGCTTCGGCATCGGCGTTTTGCAACTGCGCCTCGTACTGCTCAAGCAGCTTCTTCGCCTGGGCTTTGTCTTTTTCGGCCTGGCCAATGGTATCCTGAACCCGCTTTGCCCGTTCCGCCATGATTTTTGTTACCGGTTTGAACAATATCTTCCTGAGTATAAAGAACAGAATGAAAATATTGATTATGGTAACAACAAAGGTAACGGCGGAAAAACCGAGTGATTCAAGCATATTAACCCCTGGTTAGCCCAGTTTGCCAATCAGAATCAGCGCAACTACCAGGCCGTAGATGGCGGTGGATTCCGCAAGCGCCGCGCCTACAAAAAACCAGGGCATCAGTTTGTTCTGCGCTTCCGGCTGCCGCGCAATTGCCTGCAGAAACCCCGAAGTAGCAATGCCGATACCCACACCGGCGCCAATGCCGGCAATAACCGCGATACCCGCGCCTATCGCTATTACAAATTGCGAATCCATTATGAACCTCCTACAGTTCTTCAGTTTTTGGTACAGCCTCTGAAATATAGATGCCGGTTAAAAACACAAATATGGCCGCCTGAATCAGGCCGTCAAAGAAATCAAAATACAATGAAAGGATAGTGGGAAGGCCGATGGGCATCAGCTTTTGGATCATGCTCATGAGCACGTAACCGCCCAGAATATTGCCGAAGAGCCGCAGACTCAGCGAAAGCAGCCGGGTAGCGTAATCCATCAGATTGAAGGGCAGCATAAAAGCCAGGGGATGCAACAACTGCTTGAGCCAGCCCAGCGGCCCCCGGGACACCAGCCCGCAGAGCAGAACCAGAAATATCGAGATGCACGCAAAAGCCACGGTAACGCTGATGTCTTTGGTGGGGGGGGTAATCTCAAAGGGCGCCGTAAACTCAAAACCAAAGACCTTAAACCCGATAGGCGTCAGTACCCCGGCGAGATTCGAAACCAGCAGGAACAGAAACAGTGTCCCCAAATACGGGCCAAGGAACTTTGCCCAGGAACCAAATTGTTTTTTGGTGAGGTTGTTGAGAAAGTCCACCGCCATTTCCAGAATCGCCTGGAGCCCCGACGGCACCTCTTTCAGATTGCGGGTCAAGAGCAGCGCGGCGATGATGAGAAACAGCATAACCGCCCAGGAGATGATAACTGTTTCAGTAAAGGGAATCTTCAGGCCAAACAAAGTCAGAGTAAAAATGGTTTTTATTTCCAGCGCTTCCATAGTTTCCCCGCTGTCGTTATTCTTTCTTCGTTATTCTTTCTTAAAGAAGAAATCGTCCTTAAAATACTTTTTCAGGAATTCGTCCGAAACTGCATCATTGCTGCTCATACTGGTATATGTTTCCTCAAGAAAACCCTTGGTCAGGTAGAAACTTCCCAGGAGGAAAAATTCCGCCACTTTGGTAAGGGCCCCCATAGCCTGGTACATCCGCATCGAGTTGTCCAGGGAATCGGTCATCAGGTGCTCAATAACTACTTTTTGAGCCAGATTGATACCATAAATCACCTCGGAAATGGGAAAACTGGCCCGCATCCGCTCTTTTCCCAAATTTACAAAGAAATTCCCTATTATTGAACGGTCCAGCCCCCGGTCCAAAGTACGGGCAAGCAGGGGGTAAAAGAGCTTATCCGCCTCAATTAAGGCGTCATCATCCATCGTGTTGTAGTGCTTAAGCTGCGGCGCCTTACGGATTAAATCCTTCCACTTGAGGGCGAAATCGCGAGCTTTCAAATTGAGGGTATCTATGAGCACTCTGTCAACCATAGGTTATAATATAGCATTGAAAGGGAATTTGGCAAGATAGCAAATGGAACCCTTAGCAATTTCAAATGCAACCACAGACCATGGTGCCAGTCACCATATGCTCAGGCATTAAATCCCCGTAGTAACTCTCGCGGCTTCGACCCTTGGGCCGGCCCTACCATTCCTTTGCGTTCCATTTCTTCCACCAGCCGGGCGGCGCGGTTGTAGCCGATTTTGAGGCGGCGCTGGATGAAGCTGGCGCTAGCTTTTCCCTGCTGCATTACGATTTCCAGGGCTTTGTCATAGAGGGGATCGTCGCCGTCTGAAAAGAGGGAGGGGCCAAGGTCTTCTTCTTCCTCATCGTAAAAAATATCGTCGTCAATGTAGTCCGGCTCGCCAAAAGTTTTTACATGGGCTACTACGGCTTCCACTTCTTCTTCGGAGACAAAAGCGCCTTGCATACGGATGGGAAAAGGATCCACCGTACCGGCGTAGAGCATATCACCTTTGCCCAGCAGTTTTTCGGCGCCTACCATGTCGATGATAATGCGGCTGTCCATTTTGCTGGCTACCATAAAGGCGATGCGGCTGGGGATATTGGCCTTGATGAGACCGGTGATAACATCTATCGAAGGGCGCTGGGTTGCCAGCACCAGGTGAATACCCACGGCGCGGCTCATGGCGGCAAGGCGGGCCACGGTGGACTCAAGCTCCTTGCCGGTAGTGGCCATGAGGTCGGCGAACTCGTCGATAACTACCACGATGTAGGGCATGAATTCCTGGGCAATGTGTTTTTCTTTAATACGCTTGTTGTAATTGCGAATGTCCCGCACGCCCATAGAATCAAGGCAGGCGTAACGCCGCTCCATTTCGTAAATGCAGTATTGCAGGGCCTGGAATGCCCGCTTGGGCTCGGTGATAACCGGTGTCAAAAGGTGGGGAATGTCGTTATACAGTTTCAGCTCGACAATTTTAGGATCGATAAGGATGAGCCGGCACTCGGCGGGGTGCAGTTGGTAGAGTATCGAAAGGATCATTGAATTGACGCAGACCGATTTTCCCGATCCGGTTGAACCGGCGATGAGCAGATGAGGCATCTGCACCAGGTCGATAGTCTGGGCTTCGCCGGTGATGTCTTTTCCCAAAACTACGGGGATTTCCGGCCGCTTTCCCGGGCGCTGCAGTTCCCCTTCTATAATTTCCCTGAACGAAACGATGTTCCGCTTTGCGTTGGGCACTTCAATGCCCACGGCGTGTTTCCCCGGAATGGGGGCAACGATACGTACCGATGACGCCGCAAGGCGCAGGGCGATGTTATCCTGCAAATTCACGATGCGGGAAAGTTTAACTCCCGGCGCAGGAAGAATCTCGAACATGGTAATGACCGGCCCTTTTCTGATTCCGGTTACTTCCGCCTGTATCTTGAATTCCTCAAGGGTCTCCCTGAGGGTTATCGCCGCGTCCCTGGTTGCCTGATCGATAATCCAGTATTCGCCATCCGGGTACTGGTTGAGAATCTCCACCGGAACTTTGTATTTTTTTATCAGTGTGCGTGAGACCGTCGCTTTTTTGCGGACCTGTTCGCTATGCGCCGCTGCTACCGCTTCCGCTTCTTCAAGAGCCCGCTCAACGCTGTCCTCAGTTTCACCTAACGCAGTGCCGTCTTCCTCATCAGCATCAATTTCTTCGATTTCCTCGACTTCCTGCAATTCTTCAATTTCTGCATCCACTACATCGGCGTCCTGGGCCATTCCGTTGTTGAGCCGCTGAAAAGCGATGACGCTGTTAAGGGGCTGCACCTCGGGCAGTTGAAAATCGCTTAAGTCTTCGATTAAGTTATCATGGCCGGGACTTTCGGTTTCGGCTTTTTCCGCTTCAAGGCGATCTACCGCAGGGCTGTCGTTACGGTCCCTTCCTTTAAGACCGGCGGCGGATTCAGCATAAATCTCCCTGAGCTTGGGCTTTGGCGACGGAAGCAGGAAAACTCCAAACTTGCCGCCGGGGTGGCGTCTTTTGTCATGGCTCTTTTTCCGGCGCACATCATCATCAGGGGGGAACAGCGCATTTTTCATCATCCGCAGGGCGAGCACTTCAAAGACCGTAATCAACACAATGACAAAACTGAAGCCTGTTTTTCCGGCAAAATCCAGAAAGGCGAACTGGCTTGAACGGAACTCAAAATCCCGGACAAAGGCAAACCCAATGGCAAGGGTAAGAAAGGGAAAAATACCGGCGCTCAAAATAAAAATCCGGTCAGGCCGCCACTGGGGATCTGCCAGTATAAAAGCGGCATAACCCAGAAAAACCGGAATGAGGAGCGCGAGAATCCCATAAGACCTGGCAAAAAAGTTCCCCAGCCCCGCAGGAAATGCCGTAAGTCCGAATAAAGCGCCCACCAGTGACAGTCCCATCAAAAGGCTGCAAAGCCCCAAAACAGCCGCCCCGCCAATAGCCACAGCGCGGAATTTGAAGTGCATATCAGTGGAAAGCTTGAGTTTCAGGTCTTTAATGCCCCGGAAGCGGGTAAAACGGTCTTTAAGCTGCAAGGTGCGCAATCCTCCAATTCATTATCGGCGGAAAAGAGAGGGAATTTGAGTTTGAAGCCAGCTCAAAAAGGCGGAGTGAGTTTCCCCAGCCCGATATAATAAGTCTCAACGGATTCGCTGCGGCAAGCCTGGGGCTTAAAACTTTTCGCCGTGTTAAACAGCGCCTTGATCCGCTTGAGCAGTTCCGCAGTATCGCCGCCCTGAAACACCTTGATCGCCAGATTGCCGCCCTTTGCCAGACCGCTTTCGGCGTATGCAAGGACTGCCTCGGCCAATTCCAGCGAGCGGGTGGAATCTATCGAATGATTGCCGGTGGTGGCAGGCGCGGCGTCGCTGATGATGAGCGAGTAAGGCCCACGGGAAAGAATGGCCTCGCGGACTGCGGGTTCGGTGATGTCGCCCTGGATAAAGAAAAAATTTTCACCGCTAAAAAGGCCCTTGTCGTATTGACGGGAAAGGGGGCTCAGGTCTGCGGCAGTGAGAAACCCGCCACCGGCCATTTTCCGCAGTGCGTACAGACTCCAGCTCCCCGGCGCAGCTCCCAGATCCAGTGCACGAAAGGCCGCGCCGCAATCCATACCCCTTGCGCCGCAATCCATACCCCTTGCGCCGCAATCAATGCCCCTCGTGCCTTGGCCGCCCGCCCCGGAGCGCGTTATTTTAATCAGACCGAATTTTTCATCCATCTCTTGCAGTTTATACACCGAGCGGGCAGGATAGCCCTCTTTTCGCGCCTTGAGCTGCCAGTAATCCGGTTTCTTGTAATCCGCCATTGGTATCCTATATAATTGCGTATGGATCAACAGTATACCCGGCAGCTTGAAAACATTGAAGCGGCGCTTGAGCGCTGGCTGCCGGAAAATCCCAGCGCCGCCTGGGCGGAGGAAGTTTTTCCCGGCCTGGGGAAAAAGCTGGGCAACTGGCCGCTGCGCTCCCTTACCGTGCCGGACAGGGATCTGCTGTCCCGGGGGGGCAAGCGCTGGCGCCCCCTGCTGATGACCCTGATCTGCGAAAGTCTTGGCGGCGGCGACGCTGCCCTGCCCCTTTCCCCACTGGTTGAATTTTGTCATAACGCAAGCCTTATCCATGACGATATCGAAGACAATTCCGATGAGCGCCGGGGTAAGCCCGCAGTGCATCTTATCTACGGCGCGGACACCGCAATTAACAGCGGCAGCTTTTTATACTTTCTGCCTTTAAGCTGCATTGAGCCCTGGGCTGCGGAGCTTGAAGCAAAAGCCGGTCTTCCTTCGGTAACAGATTATAAAAACCGAATCTACGGCCTTTGGGCTGAATATATGCGGAAGCTGCATCTGGGACAGGCTATGGACATAAGCTGGCACCGGGATTTTTCCCTCATCCCAAGCATTGACGAATATTACACCATGTGTGGATTAAAAACCGGCTGTCTCGCCCGTTTTGCCGCCGTATTGGGTGTGTGCGCGGCAGAAGCGGCAAGTGTAACAAACAGCCGTATTGCTCATAACAAAGCGGCCCAAACACTGGGCGAAGCGGCTGAAAAATTGGGCGTTGGTTTTCAGATACTCGATGATGTCAAAAATCTGACCGTCGGTATTCCCGGCAAAAAGCGGGGCGATGATGTGGTAGAAGGGAAAAAAAGCCTGCCGGTGCTCCTCTACCTGCACAGCCGCCCGGAACAGCAGGACATGGTTTCCCGCTGTTTCACCGCCGCCCGTGCAAAAGGCGCCGCCGCAGCCGAAGTGGAGGAACTTATTACCGCCCTTGCGGCTGCCGGCGTGCTTAAAGAAGCGCAGGAGCGGGGCATGGCGCTCATTGCCGAAGCCCGGCAGGTTTTTGCCGCCCCGGAATGTGCCGGTCTCCCCATGACAGGGGAAGGCCGCTCGCTGCTTGCGGGGCTTACGGAACTCATCAGCTAACGGAGAGAAAATGCGGGAAATGTTAAACGCCGAAATTTGGTCAATAGCCTCAACCAATCAGGGTAACGCCGTTTTACTGCGCCCCCAGGGACTGGAAATCGCCGTGCCCATTTTTATCGGCCAGCTCGAAATGCAATCCATTTTAATCGGGAAGGAGGGCGTAACCCTGCCCCGGCCCTTAACCCACGATCTGTTTCTCAATATGCTCAGCCGTCTCAACCTCACTATCAAGCGGGTAGAGGTGTATGAACTGCGGAACAACACTTTTCACGCCCGGCTCATCATCACCGGCGGTGAGTACACCCCGCAAAACCCCCTTGTCCTGGACAGCCGCCCTTCAGACGCCTTTGCCCTGGCAGTCCGCAGAAGGTACCCCATTTACATCGCCGCCACTGTTGTGGAGCAGGCCGGCATACCGCTGGATTTTTTCATGGAAGCTATGGAAGAAGCCGATGAAAACTCGGCGGCCTATATAACCGATCCGGGCTTTTTGCAGGACGAGGGAGAAACCGGCGGAACCAGTGCCGCCAAACAGTTCACCCTGCAGGATCAACTCGACCAGGCAGTAGCCGCCGAAGAATATGAGCAAGCCGCAAAGATTCGGGATATGCTCAAGCAAATGGAAAAGAAGCAGGATTAAATTATGGAGACCAGATCACCGTTACAGATTTTGGAATACACCAGCGATGCAGGTGCGGCAAAAGTTCAAAAACCTGTCATCAGTCAGTTCATTTTGGCTTTTATGGCAGGCGTATTTATTGCGTTTGCGTCAGAAGGCTCAAACATGGCCGCATTCAATTTATTCGCAAATCCCAATACCTATGGCCTTGGAAAAGTTCTGGCCGGAGCGGTATTTGGCACAGGGCTTATGCTGGTTTTAATAGCCGGCGGAGAATTATTTACCGGCAACACGCTGATTATTGTCGGCGTGTTGGACAGAAAAGTAAAAATCCGGCAGATGCTCTCAAACTGGCTTGTCGTTTATATTGGCAATTTTATTGGCAGCATATTCATAGCGTATATGATGAACAAATCGGGGCTGTTTAACAGCGGCAACGGAATGCTTGGCGGGCAAACAATCAAGATAGCATCCTATAAAACCGGCTTGTCATTTACAGCGGCATTTTTCCTTGGGCTGATGTGTAATTGGCTTGTCTGTCTTGCAGTCTGGGTTTCTTATGCGTCAAAAGACATAGTGGGAAAAATGTTCGCCTGTTTTTTCATAATCGGCTTGTTTATCACATCAGGATTTGAACATTCCATCGCCAATATGTACTATATCCCTGCCGGTATTCTGGCAAAGGGGAATCCGGTATGGGTAGAAGCGGCGCATATAAGTGCTGAACAATTAAAAGCACTAAACTGGCAGACATTCATAACAAATAATTTAATACCCGTAACATTGGGGAACATTACAGGCGGCTCAGGAATGGTCGGGATTCTGTATTGGCTGTCGCTTAAGGCCGGTATTAGAAATCATACACCATGATATTCAAATTACTTCTTGTCAAATAAATTGTTTTTGATCAGAACATTTATTTTTTCGCTGATGGCGGCGAATTCGGATTTACGGGCGTATGTGCGGATATCATTGATTTGGGTGTCTGTGCCAATATTGTAGCGAAAATGGCTTAATTCTTCGACCAGCTGTTCAACCTGAATGCCCTTGCCACCCTTGCAGGCAACGTCAAGAAAGTGGAGTTTTCTCAGAAGCTCAAAGCGGACCGGATTCTGCCCGCTTCTTTTGAACAGGACTGCTACTTTTTCCAGCAAAACCGCCGCAGAAAAAGGCTTAACGATAAAATCCTTGGCGCCGGATGTTATTGCCTTTGTTATTACATCAGAGGTTCCATGCGAAGTTACAAATATGACCGGTATATAATAATAGTAAGAGGCGCTGTTTTCTTTCAGGTGCTCCATAAAGGCCAGGCCGGACATACCCGGCATTTCAACATCAAGCAGGATCATGTCTATCCCGGTAGTGTTCAAAATATCCCAAGCCATATCGGCTGATTTCGCCAGGTAGACATCATACGAAGTTTCCAGAATTTTTCTGATTGCGGTCAAGATGGTAGGGTCATCATCGATCGCTAGAATTGTTTTCCCTTCTTTTTCGCACATCGTCTCCGCTAAATTTATAGTCATATTGTCTCTCAGTTTTTAAAAATACCATATCAGGACTTGATTGTCAAACGAATAGAGTACAAACAACTTTCCGCCCCTTTTTTTCGTATTGCCAAAACCTGAATTTCCGGTATAATGTTAAGAAATTCCTTGTGAAGCAGGTAATTGTGGGTTTGGTAACGCAATTTGTCAAGAACAACGGCAAAATTCTCCTGAGACTGGCGCTTGTTTTGTGTCTCACCCAATTTTTGTTATCCTTTGTCATACACATTCCCCCGGGCACGGAAAAGCGGGAAATAGCCCGGAATGGCGTTGGCGGGGGCAGTCGGCTGGACAAGGTGGTTTCCGATGTTGAGGCCGATTTAGCTCTGGTCAATGGCCTGGAGTCCGGCGTTCTTGAGCCTGAATCTTTTTCCAAGCCCAGAATGCTCCTCCAGAATTCCTACACAATTCAAAAAGGTGATATTATAGGCGACCTTGCCGCCGAATTCGGTCTGAACCAGGATACCCTGATTTCGGCAAACAATATCAAGAATACCAGGCTCATTCAAATCGGCCAGATTCTGAGAATCCCCAACCAGGACGGTATCTTTTATACGGTAAAAAACGGCGACACCTTAAGTTCCATTGCCGAAAAATACAAATCCGAAGCCGAAGCCATTCAAATTGCAAACGAACTTTTCTCGGAAGACATTCACGATAATACGGTACTCTTTATCCCCGGTGCGCGTCTTGATTGGGTCAACCTTCAGGAAATTAATGGCGATTTATTTATTTGGCCTGTACCTGGTTACATCACTTCTCCTTACGGCTATCGAAAAAGTCCTTTCACCAGTATCCGTCAATTCCATTCCGGCCTTGATATAGGCTCCCCTATGGGCAGCCCCATCAGAGCCGCCATGTCCGGCCGTGTCAGCGCCGTTGGCTGGGACGATGTGCTTGGCAACTACGTTGTTATCAGCCATCACTCAGGCTATCGTACCCTCTACGGCCACATGAGCGTAGCCCGTGTTAAAGCCGGCGCTTATGTTGGCACCGGCGAACGCATCGGCGATATAGGCAGTACCGGCCTTAGCACCGGCCCTCATTTACACTTTACGGTTTACAAAAACGGAATAACGGTTAATCCAAGAAGTTTGATGAAATGAGACGGTTTCAAAATAAGGGGAGTTACTCGCTCTTCAGCCGCAGGGCTGGGGCTGGCCGGCGGCTGCGGGGCGCTGAAAGTGCCGGATGAATCCGCCTACGCAGCCTCCACCCGGACGAGCGATTTTTACTAATCATTGAGAGATATGTAATTCAGAGCGGATGTCAGGGTCAGAGAACCGGGTGGCAATGGAAACAGCTATGTTCAGCCCTGTGGGCTGCGTTGGATCGCTGGTCTGCTCCAGCGGGGAGCGCCGGAAAACTTTCAGCACCCCGCAGCCGCCGGCCAACCCCAGCCCTGCGGCTGCATAGCCGGCTAATGCCCCCTCTTTTTTAAAACAGTCTCAACATAAAGGGAATTTATCCACAAATGCCAGCAGGGGGGGGCGGGGGCGGCGGGGCAGCGCCGGGCATGACTTTTTGCGACATCGAGAAAATGGGGTAACCGACCCCGACCTTCGTATCCGAGACGCCGCAGGCGGCGCGTGTACGAAGGCGTGTAACCAATGTTCAGGAGCAAACGGAATGCCCGGCGCTGCCCCGCCGCCCCCGCCCCTCCCTGCTGGTAATAGCGAGTATATCCCCTTATTTTGAAACTGGCTCAAGTAGCCTTCACCACTGAATCCACCAGTTCCCTGAAATCTCCATCCAGACTCGTCTCAGTTTCTTTGTCAGGGTTAAAAACACCGGCATTAATAAAATGAACGCCATCACGTTCAAGGATAACTTCTTCGGGAGCGGAAATACCGTCATCATCGCTTACCAGAGGCAGTAACTCGGGTTCACGGTTCGATTCAACAAGGAAGGGACGTATAATTGAGATGCCAGTATCAATAAAATTTTTTTCTAAAAGTGGTTCTACTCTATAGAATTTTTTTTTTCAGGATCGGAACTTTCCGGCAGATCGGCATTTTCCGCCAATTCTTCACCATCCAAAGGGGTAGGATCGCTGTTATCATCTGCGCTGTTATCATCTGCGCTGTTATCATCTTCGATGTTATCATCTGTACCGCTATCATCTGCGATGTTGTCTTCTTCAAGAAATTCTATCTCATCGCCTTCCAGGGATGAAAGCATGGACGAAAAGGGAGAAACTATTTCCAGTTCGGCGTCAAGGAGATCTTCGGTTTCTTCGGTATCGGTAACGGGGTCAGGGCTGAACTCTATTTCACTTGCCATATCCGCAGTAGCATGTTCAGGAGAACTGAAAACAGGAGCGGCATCTTCTTCCAACTCTTCCAATTCCTCAAGCTCTTCCAGTTCTTCAATTTCCACCAGGGCTTCTGTGGGGGCAGGCTGACTGTCGTTTTGCTTTTGATGCGCCACAGCCGCAGCAAACAGGCCACCTGTTTTTTCTACCCCGTCGGCGGACAGCGCTTCGTCTGCGCCTTGCACAGTTTCAACGGGATCGATTTCCTCAAGTTCTTCAAGCTCCTCAAGTTCTTCCGCTTCGGGAGTTTCCTGATCAATCCCGGCAAGTTCCCCGGCTACGCTGATTTCTTCTTCCCCAAGCTCCTCAAGGACTTCTTCATCTTCAGGGACTTCTTCTTCAAGTTCCTCAAGCACTTCTTCTTCGCTCTGGGCGGGAAGGCTGGCAGCATCGGCATACCCGACCGGGGCTGCGGGAGCCGCGCCTGTGGGGAGTTTCTGCAAAATACGGTTCAGGATGCTTTGGAGTTTTTCTTCATCAATGCCGGATTCGGTTTTTCTGCGGGCGCCGATGACAGCTAACAGTTCATCCCAGGATTTGTCGATAAGGGTATCAACGTTTTCTTCGGAACGCCTGCCCTGGCCTAATCTGATTCCCTGCTTTACTTCGGTACGGATTTCTTCGCGCCGCTGTTCAAGCTCTCTGGTCCAGTGGTTCCAGTCCATGTCGCCTTTGCGTTCATAGAATTGTTCAATCAGCGAAATCTGCAGACCCTTGAGACGATTCTGGACTATGGTCATGGTGTCCTGCTGCAGATTGAAGAAGAAGAAGACGGTGAGATATATAGTCAGGAAAATTGATATCAGAAGGATCACCTTCATGGGCTGGGGAAAGGAAAAAATTGCTTCATTTATAAGGCGGCCATAAAAAATGCCCTGCTCGGTTTTTGCGGAAATCAACGCCAGTGTGTTTTCTGAACCGGCGGATTCAAAGGGAGTAAGGCCAAGGATTCCGCCGCTCCATATCGATGAAACCCGGGAAAAAATTTCGGTCTTGGAAGTTCCGGGACTGCCTGCAATAATTCCCGGCGGCTCGGTTATAACCGAAACATCTTCGCCAACTTTTATCCGGCCTGTGCTGATAAGCCGCTCGGCTACTGCCCTGACGGAAACTGTAAAGAGCGCAGTTCCGCGATACACGTCCATAGAGTCATTAAATGGGAATGAAAAAATTATCCGGTCATGGGTGTTATCCAAAGTCAGTTTGGCACTGTCGCCGGAATTTACCTGTACTGTGTCAAAGGGCGGATTGTTGGAATCGTCAGTGTAATTGCGATAGGCCGCTGAAAGGCGATCCTGACTGATTGTGTCAGGGACATACGTTGAAAAATGGATCCGTGTACCGGCGTAATCCACAAACCGCACGGACTGGAGACCCCCGATTGTTTCCACCAGCACTCCGTAAATTCTGGATCGCTCAAAAATATCCTCGGCACTCTGGTTGGGAAGAAAACTGCGGCGGACTGCCGGTGTGTTAAGGGAGCTTGAAAAACGGATCTGCAGCTCGGACAGGAAAGACTGGACAAGTTCGGCGTCACCGGCGGTTTCCCGGGTCAACGATCTGGCAATGGAAGGGTTGTAAAACCGGGTCTCCACCAGATCGAACAAGCCCGTATAGGCCAAAACCGCAATGCCGGCAAAGAGAAAAACAGTTATTAATAGGCTCAAGGCCGCCTTTTGAGATACTGTCACTAAAAATTCCTATCCAATATATTTATCGGCATTTTGTTCTATATTCTATATCTAATCTATAAGAGATCATTCTATAAGAAATCCGGTTTTTGTGCTATAAACTGAATATGCAAAAATTGTATGAAACCGAAGAAAAGCCGAAACGCGCCTTTTTGGTAAGCATTTTGGGCAATTCCGCAGCAGCGCGCCGGGACAAAGCCGAGGCTGAATCCCTTGGCAGGGAGCTGCGGGGCCTTGCGGAAAGCCTGGAGCTTGAGATTGCCGCCCACGAAACAGTACATGTACGGGACCGGCAGCCAAAATTTGGTATGGGAAGCGGAAAAGCCGCCGAATTGGCGGAAAAAGCGGCTCAAATTGAAGCGGATTGTCTTGTTTTTGACTGGAATCCCAGCCCCTCCCAGCAGCGCAACTGGGAAGAGTTGGCGGGTATCCCCGTGGTGGACCGCCAGGAACTGATCATACGCATTTTTGCCGGCCGTGCCAGTACCAAAGAGGCGGAGCTCCAGGTAAAACTTGCGGAGCTTTCATATTTTTTGCCCCGGCTGAGTCATAAATACATCGACCTTTCCCGCCAGCGGGGCGGCCGCTATGGTACCAGGGGTTCCGGCGAGACCAAACTGGAGACTGACCGCCGCAAAGTGGAGCAGCAGATTCAGAAGCTGGAGAAAGAACTTGAAGTGGTGCGCAAGCAGCGCCAGGTGCAGCGGCGGCAGCGCGAGCGTCAGGGGCTGCCGGTCTGCGCCATTGTAGGCTATACCAACGCGGGAAAGTCCAGCCTGCTCAACGCCCTTACCGGCGCCGGCGTACTGGTAGAAGACAAACTCTTTGCCACCCTGGACGCCACAACCCGCCGCTTTGAAAGTGAGGCCGGTTTGCCGGCGTTGCTCACCGATACGGTCGGTTTTATCCGCCAGCTTCCCCATTCCCTCATCAACGCATTCCGGTCTACTCTGGAAGAGGCTACTCTTGCGAATCTCCTGATTCACGTACTGGATGCCTCGGAGCCGGATGTTGAAAGTTTTTACAAAACCACCCTCTCGGTACTTGGGGAATTGGGAGCGGCGGAGATTCCCATGATCACCGTATTGAACAAGATTGACCGCCTTGCCGGGGGGGGCCAGACAGCGGAGGCTGATTTGCGGATCCCGGAACTGCTTGCGCGTTTTCCGGAAAGCATTGCTATTTCGGTCAAAGACGGAACCGGTTTGGAAGAATTAAAAAAGCGAATAACGGAAAAACTTAAAAAGCTCCGTTAGGATACAGATATTTAAAGGAATGTTAGGTGACAAAATTACAACGGGTTCTGCTTTTCTTTTTGCTGTTCGGCACTATGCTGATTTTCGGCCTGATTGAAAACATAAAGGGCGTTTCATATCCCTTGATCAAGGCAGAGTTTAACGCTTCCTGGGAACAGCAGGGGTTTATGGTGTCCATGCTCTCGATGAGTTATGTGGGATTCAGTATAATAGCCGGAATTTTTCTGGGGCATTTTGGCATAAAGCCGTCTTTTCTTTTTGGTTTTGCCGCTCTCTCCACCGGCCTTTTTTCGGTATTTTTTATGCCGAGCTTTTTTGCCGCATCCGCTTCGCTGTTTATGGTTTTTGCGGGCTTCGGCTTTTTTGAGGTTGGAATTAACGCGCTGGCGTCCAGGGTCTTTACGGCCAAAGCCGCGCTATTGATGAATATGTTACACGCCTTTTATGGTATAGGCGCTATCATCGGGCCAAAAGCGGCGGGTCTTTTAGCGAATAACGACGGATTTGGCTGGAGGTATATCTACCTGCTTGCCCTGCCTCTGGCGCTGGTGTTGTTTATCCCGGCTATCTTCACAAAGTTCCCCGAAAGTCACCGCAGTCTCCGGCAGAAAGCCGCAGCGGCCGGCAAAGTTCTCGCAAAGCGAAAGAATTTTTTTGATGCCCTGCAAGATCCCCTCGTATGGCTCATGTCAATCACCCTGGGGCTGGCCGTAGTTATCGAGATGAGCAGCGCCAACTGGGGTGGGCTGTATTTTCAGGATGTGTACGGCCTTGACCCCCGTACCAGCGGCGCCGCTTTTCTTTCGGCTTTTTTTATGAGCTTTACGGTTTCCCGTCTGACCTGCGGTATCCTGGTGGAACGGATCGGTTATATGCGCTCGCTGATGGGCGTTGCGTTTATCATTCTGGCTATTTTTGTTACTGGATTCTGTTTGGGCGCCAAGGGAATCTACATACTGCCGGCGCTGGGATTTTTTATCGCTCTGCTCTGGCCCACAATAATGGCGCTTGCCATTGGCTGTTTTGGCGAAGACGCCCCGGTGTATTCCAGCGCCATGATAGCCATAGGCGGCGCCCTGAACGCCGGCGTGCAGTTTCTGGTAGGCATAACCAACCGTTCCTTCGGCCCCGCCTGGGGTTACCGCAGCAGCCTGGGTTATACGGTACTTTTAATTTGCGCGCTGATTATTTTAAGCAGAAAAGTGAAAGCAAAAATGGGGAAGCCGGCGGCTGGGTAATTTTCCCATTTTATGCTATACTGAACCATCATGAAAATAGCTATTGCGCAAATCAATTCTACCATCGGCGATTTTTCCGGCAACCGGGAAAAGATTTTGAGTTTTGCCCGGCAGGCCAGAGAACAAAAAGCCGATATGGTTCTCTTTCCCGAACTGGCGGTCTGCGGGTATCCGCCTATGGATCTGCTGGATCAAGACCACTTTGTGGAACTCAACATCCGCAGTGTGCACATACTGCAGCAGAAACTGCCGCCGGAAATTGCGGTGTGCCTGGGTTTTGTGAACCGCAATCCCTATTCAGGGGGCAAATCCCTGGTGAACGAATACGGGGTACTGCTGGGCGGCAAAATTGTCTTTGAGCAGATCAAAACCCTGCTGCCCACCTACGACGTGTTTGACGAGGCGAGAAATTTTGAGCCCGCCCGGGAATGGTCCGCTTTTGAGTTCAAGGGGGAGCGCATCGGTTTTGCCATCTGCGAAGACGTGTGGCGCGAAACAGACATCCCCGGTACGAACTACGTTCATGATCCGGTGCGGGAACTCCTCAGCCAGGGCCTGAGCCTGCTCTGTGTGCCCTCGGCCTCGCCCTATGTTGCGGGCAAACTCAAAGTGCGCCGCGCCCTTGCGGAGCGCATCAGCCGGCGGGGCAATGTCCCCCTGATCTACATCAACGCCGTGGGCGCGAATGACCAAATACTTTTCGACGGACGCTCCTTTGTGGTAAATCCCGTTGCAGCTAACGGCAGTGCCGCAGCAAGCGATAGCGCAGCCGCCTTGCCGCTTATGGCCAAAACCTTTGCAGAGGATCTAATCTGCTGGGAAAGTTCCCCTTCGCAAAACGCACAACACCTGCAAGACGCCGCTCTCCCGCACAGCGCCGCTCCTCCGCATAGTACTACTCTCTCTCCTCTTATCCCTCAGTCCTCACCCTTTATTCCTTCCGTAAATCTTACCCCCCAGGAACTTGATGTCCTTGAACTGGGTCTTATCACCGGTATTCAGGACTATATGCGCAAGTGCGGCTTTAAGCGGGCTCACCTCGGTCTCTCAGGCGGAATCGACTCGGCGCTGGTGGCTTACCTCGGCGTACAGGCGGTGGGCAAAGAGAACATCGTCTGCTTTAGTATGCCTTCCCGTTTTTCTTCCCAGGGCTCAAAAGATGACGCAAAAGAGCTGGCGGAAAATTTGGGCTGCCGTTACGAGATTTTACCCATAGAGCCTGCTTTTGAGAGCTTTCTTGCCACTCTTGAAGGGGTTTTTGAAAAACGGCCATTTGACATTGCGGAAGAAAATTTGCAGGCCCGCATACGGGGTACCCTGCTCATGGCCTTTTCCAACAAATTCAATTCCATGCTTTTAACCACGGGAAACAAAAGCGAGCTTGCTATGGGTTACTGCACCCTGTACGGTGACATGAATGGCGCACTGGGGCCCATCGGCGATCTTTTTAAAACCGAAGTTTTTGCCCTGTGCAGACGAATCAATGAACGGACAGGCACCAGGCCGCCCATTCCCCAGGCCATCATCGACAAGCCGCCATCGGCGGAACTGCGTCCCAATCAGAAGGATCAGGACAGCCTGCCGCCTTATGAAGTGTTAGACGAAATCCTCAAGCTCTACCTTTTCGGCAATCTTTCAAAAGACGAAATAACGGCGCGGGGCTGGGACGCTGAACTGGCAGGCAGAATAGTCAAAGCCGTGGCAAGGGCGGAATTCAAACGCCGCCAGGCGCCGCCGGTGCTTAAGGTAAGCCCCAGGGCCTTCGGCATGGGGCGGCGTATGCCCATTGCACGGGAAGTGTACGAGGTTTAATTACTTGTTTTTTCCGAACCGGCCGGCGGAACAGGGCTCAATGGGAAAACTGGTTTTCCCATAAACGATTTCTTCCGCCGTCAGTTTGCCCGAGACGGGGGCCAGAGCTATGCCGTCCCCCTCGTGGCCGCAGCACATAACAAGGCCGGGAACCTGGGGAACGCGGCCCAGCACAGGCAGGCCGTCCGGAGTATGGGGACGCAGGCCGGAAAAACAGCGGATGAAATGCAGGTCCGCGATGGCGGGAATATACACTTGAGCGGTCTGCACTACTCCCTCAATACATTCAAGGGTATTCCCCCGGTCAAAACCCACCAGTTCCCTGGTGCCTCCGATGAGCAATGAGCCGTCCCTGGTTTGTTCAATACCGAAGCCAAGCCCAAGCCGGAAGATTCGCTCGTCGGTGATACGTTCCGGGTGGAATTTGATGATGGTATACAGGCCTGTCTGCATCACCGTGTTGAGTAGCGGCGGCGCCGGTTCAGAGACCACAATCTGCCCCCGTTTGGGCGTAATGGGAATGTCCAGACCGGCCATCTTTGCCAGGACGCCGCCCCAGGAACCGCAGCAGTTGGCCACATAATCACCGTACCAGTTTTCCCCCGCAGCCCGGACACCCACAAGACGTTCACCGTCAAAAATAAGGGAATCCACTCCGGCCTCTATTTGGATTCGGGCGCCCAGTTTTTTTGCGTTATCTACAAACGCCTGGGCAAGCCGGAAGGGATTCACACTGCCGGCAATGGGGCTGTACATGGCCCCCCGCATTTTGGGTGAAATGGCGGGCTCAATTTTCCGGGCTTCTTCAATTTCCAGCATATAGAGTTCCAACCCACTGGCGGCAAGTTTTTCCTTGTTATCGCAGAGCAGATCCCACTGCATTTCGTCTTCACAGACCTGCAGCCCGCCGCAGTGGAGATCCAGTTCAATATCTATGTCCGATTCAATTTCAGCCCTCAGGGTCTCGTAGAGCTTGCAGCTTTCCAGGGCCAGTTCCAGATGATAGCCGGGCTGCTTGGTGTGGGGGGTGATATAGCCGTCGGTGGCCCCGGCAGAACCGTTGCAGAGATCAACCTTTTCCAGCAGCGCCACCCGCTTTCCCATTCTGGAAAGATACCAGGTAAGGGCAGTCCCAATGATCCCACCCCCGACTACAATCACGTCGTATTTACGCATCCCCGTCTCCCCGGGTCAGAATACCAATTTTTACCGGGCGTACCGGGACGCGGAAATTGGGGGGCAGTAAATCGGCCATGTCCCGGCCGGTCTCCCGGGAAAGGATCTGGGCTACCAGACGCTGGCAGCTTTTCCCCTGGCAGAGACCCATTCCCGCTCTGGTACGTTTTTTTACCCCATCCACCGTGCGGGCGCCGCCTGCTATGGCCTTTTCAATTTCCGCCCTGGTAATTTCCTGGCAGCGGCAGATTATCACATCATCTTCATCACTCATGATATATGCCTCATACTTCTCACAATACCGGCAAATTCTTTGGGAATTGCCAGGCGGATCACCGTTGTGCCTTCATAAGATGGCGGGGAGAGCACCTGTAATACCCTGCCTGGGCATACGATTCTTCCGCTCCGGTCCACCGCTTCGACCTCCGCGTCTTTTTGGGGGAGCGGAAGGTACTCATAGGGAAAATCGACTGTTGCTTCGGTTTCGCTGTAGTTCAGATCGACCAGAAAAATGGCAAGCCCCGGACAGCGGGGAACGCAGTTTCCGCAGCCGGTACATCGTTCCCCGTCAAGAACCGGCGGCTCGGTGATGTCACCGTTAATTGATATGGCCCCAAAGGGACAGGCCTTGACGCAGGGGTTACAGGGAATGGGCTGAATACATTCGATTACCGCCACCCTGCCCTTTGCTATCCGCTCCGCACCGGGAATGCCCTTGCAAGAAACAAGTTCCTCTATCGAGGGAATCCCGGTAGACAGAAGCCCTTCCGTTTGCGTCATCAGATTTTCCTCTTTAATTTTGTTATGCGCCATTTGCCGCTTCCTCCAGATACGCGCACATGGCCGCAAGCTGCTCCGTTTTGGACTCCCGGCGAAGCTGGCCAAAGCTGCCGGAACGGAGCTTTTCCAGACGCTCAAGGACTTCGTGTTTTTTCCGGGCCGCTTCTGCATCAGAAAGGAAACCCAGGGAACGGGCTGCGGCAATGCCCGCCAGGTTGCCCTCTTCCATAGCAGTGGAGGCTTCCTCCACCCCAGTAATATCCCCGGCCACATAGACTCCGTTTACGGTAGTTTCCATGTCTTCAGAATGAAGGGGCACATGCCCGCCAAAGGCGGGGATATAGGCAAAACGGCAGCCGCACATCCAGGCCAGTTCCGTCATGGGGCTCAGTCCCACCGCAAGGCATACTGTATCAGCCGCAATGGTTTGCTTTGAGTCGGGAATGACCGCGCCTTGCTCTCCCAGGGCGGCGATTTCAACTTCCTGTACCTCGTTTTCGCCTATGGCCCTGGTGATGGTATGGGAAACCAAAATGGGAACCCCTGCCCGGCGCAGTTTTGCCGCGTGCACCCCGTAGCCGCCTATCCGGGGAGCGGCTTCCAGTACCGCAGCCACCTCCGCGCCGGCCTGTAAAAGCTGATAGGAAACAATGAGCCCCACATTGCCGGAACCGACCATCAGCACCCGTCTGCCCGGCAGTACCCGGTGCAGATTTACCAGGGTTTGGGCCGCACCTGCCCCCATAACCCCCGGCAGGGTGCTGCCCGGAAAGGGAAGGTAATTTTCCCTGGCCCCTGCGGCAATGATTATCTTTTTTGCCTCAAGAGCATAATTCCGCCCCTGATGAATAAGCCCCATAGGCGGCGGTGCGGTTTGGCCTTCTGACGGAAATACACCGTACACCAGGCTATCCAGCAGCACCCTGGCGCCGCTGTGCTCCACCTGTTCAAGGAGCTGCTCGCCGATCCTATAGCCCCGTACCCCTGCCCTGTGTTCTTCTGAACCAAAAAATTTATGTATCTGTTTAAAAAGCTGGCCGCCGGGCAGCTTGTTTTCATCCGCTACCAACACATCCGCCCCGGCGGAAGCGGCCTGATACGCCGCGCAGAGTCCCGCGGAACCGGCGCCGATAATCACGATATCCGCCTTCATTTGCCGCATGGATTCCTCCATTCCCCCAGCCCAATCTGGGTCCGCACATCCATGCCTTCCCGCGCCGGAGTAACGCAGGTCCGCACATTGGGAACGCCGTCCACGGTCATCATGCAGTCGGTACAGCGGCCGATGGCGCAGAACAGGCCCCGGCTTTCGCCGCGTTTTTTGGTTTTGCGAAAAACCCGGATGCCGGCGCCAAGGAGGGCCGCCGCGATTGGTTCATCTTCCCGGACCTGAAGGGGCTTTCCGTCAAAGTAGATGGTGATTTCCTTTTGATCCTGTAAATCGCCCAGTATGGGATGAGACATTACCCGCATAACATTCTCACATATACCCGCTGTAGCGGCGGGGCTCCAGCGCGGCGTACACATAGTTGGTCAGGGTTACTATATCAAAGACCGGAAGCCCGGTAGCTTCGTGAATGGCCGCCGCGTATGGGGGCATATTGGTACATTCCAGCACAATGGCCCCGATGTCCCCATGATCCGCAACGAGTTTTTCCGCCGCAGCAACCAGTTCCGTTTCCGCTTTTTTTTCGTCTAATTTATTGGAGCCTGAAAAAAACATTTCCGCAAAATGGCTTTTTTCCACCCCGATCACCGCTCTGGGAATATCGGCGATACCAACGCCGGCAAAATGCCGTTCTCCCAAAGCCGCCGCGTTAGCTGTAATAATGCCCACCTTCTGACCGGGCGCCAGCATGGGGTACACCAGCCGGGCCTGAATAAGGCTGGAAGTAAACACCGGAACATTCACCGCAGCCGCCAGCTCTTTCTGCAAAGTTGCGAGAAAACCGCAGCTTGTGGTAATTGCCCTGACTCCCAGCTTTGCAAGTTCCCGGGCTCCCTCAATAAAAGGTTCCAGCAGATCCTTTCCCCCCTGATCCACCACGGTAAAGGCGTTGGCGTTTTCGATAATTTTGTAGACCACCGGAAAAGAAAAAGTAGTCGCGTTGCCGATATCTCCGGGAATCCGGGGAAAAGTGGTATTGAGCATGAGGATTCCCATTGCCTGTCCGTAGTTTGTCCTGCCGCCGTAGTACACGATCCGCTCCTTAATCTTTAAATAGCATATTCCACCGTGGGAAAGACCCTGTTCAAAAACTGGCGGGTCCGCTCTTCCCTGGGCCGGTTGAAAAAATCACTTGAGGAAGCCTCTTCCACAATGACGCCCTTCTCCATGAAGATAACCCGGTTCGCCACATCCCTGGCAAAGCTCATCTCATGAGTAACCACCACCATGGTAACGCCCTCTTTGGCCAGCATCTTCATTACTCCCAACACTTCGCCGATAAGCTCCGGGTCCAGGGCGGAAGTAGGCTCGTCAAAAAGAATAACATCCGGTTTTGCCGCCATAGCCCGCGCTATGCCTACCCGCTGCTGCTGCCCGCCGGAAAGCTGGCTGGGGAAATAATGATACCGGTCAGAAAGCCCTACCTTGTCCAGAACCTCTTTGCCTATCCGCTCCGCTTCCGCTTTGGGGATTTTCCGGGCGGTAATCAGGCCCTCCGTCACATTGCCCAGAGCGGTCTTGTTGTTGAACAGATGATGACTCTGAAACACAAAACCAATGCGCCGACGGATTTCGTATATCTGTTTTTTTGACACATGGGCAAAATCGAATTCCTCATCATCAAATACCAATCTTCCCTCGTCAGCCCGTTCCAAAAAGTCGATACACCGCAGCAGGGTTGTCTTGCCTGAACCGCTGGGACCGATAATGGTTACCACATCACCCTTGTTAACCCTGAACCCCAGGCCGTTGAGGATGAGGTTTTTGTCAAAAGATTTTTTTATACCCCGTACTTCAAGCATAGCGTTTCTCCATTAAGTTTCCTCCGGCCTTTCGGTTTTTAAGCCGTTTTTCTATCAGGAACCAGATAAATTCCACCCCATAGCATAACACCAAATAAATCACCCAGGCCAGAGTATAGCCTTCAAGATAATTATAGCCTTCGGCGGCAGTGGTTTTGATAATTCCCATAATATCCATAACGGTCATGTAAAATACCAGAGAAGAATTTTTCATCAATTCTATTGAGGCGTTGGCAAGGGGCGCACAGGCCGCTTCCATCATCTGGGGAATGATGATCCGCCGGTAAGCCTGGGGTTCGGTCAGCCCGTTGCTCAGCGCCGCCTCCATCTGGGCGGGCCCCACGGTATGCAGAGCGGAGCGGAATATCTCGCAGAATACCGCGCTGGTATTCAGGGCAAAGACCACCAGGCAAAACGCCAGGGGGTTGATTTTATACACATCCACCGGCAGCTTAAGCTGCTCTGCGATAAAGACCAGGCCGGGAGGCAGACTGAAATAGACCACATATATCTGCACGATCATGGGGGTACCCCGCATGAAGGAAACAAAAAGGGCTCCCAGCCGGGAACCAATGCGGCTGCGTTTTCTGATCAGCAGGGCCAGAAGGAAACCCAGGGGAAAGGCTGCGGCAGTTGAAAAGAGCACCACCGTCAGGGTAATGGGAAGCCCCCGGAGCACCTGCCCTATGGAGCCGGTGATATAGGCAAGGTTAAAGCCCACTGGAACCCTCCCGAATCTTTTGCCCCCGGAAATTAAAGGTATCTTCCAACAGCCGGGTTCCTCTGACCACCAGGAAGGTTAAGACCCAATACACAATTGCCAGGGCAAGGTAAATTTCCAGAGAGCGGGCGCCGTAATTCAGGGAGATGATCATCTTTGCCCGGCCCATCACATCAATCAGCCCGATGGTAAAAGCCAGGGAACCTTCTTTTAAAAGAGAAATCACCGTATTACCCAGGTTAGGAATAGCGATAAAAAACCCCTGGGGAAAAATAATCCGCCGCAGGGCCTGCCAGTTGGTCATACCCACCGAGGCGGCAGCCTCAAACTGTCCCCGGTCTATGGCCTCATAAGTGGAGCGGATAAGTTCCGACAGGACTGCGGCGTAGAGCAGGGTAAATGCTACCAGTACAAAGTAGATTTTGTCGATATCATTAATGTCCGCGCCAAACAGGGCAAAGAGCTTCGGCAGACCGTAGTAACTCATAAAAAGCAGAATCAGCGGCGGTGTGCAGCGTATCACCGAGGTATACCCGTAGGCTATTTTTCGCAGAATGGTGATGCGCCCCAGTTTTGCCCATGCCAGCAGAGCCCCGAAAAACAGGCCCAGAATCAGGGTACACAGGGCGATAAAGAGGGTAATCCCCAGATAGGGCAGCAAACGGGGAATAGCGGTAAAGACATACGCCAAGCTGAATTTCATAATATTAAAATTATACCAGGGATATGCTGAAAAACAATAGAATCAACCACAGGGTCCCCGTTTGCGCAGGGAGCCCTCGTGGTTAAAATTGAATTTTCAGCGTGTTCCTAATTCAGCGGAACAAACTCAAACTGGAACACATCGGTTCCCAGATACTTTTTGGAAAGTTCGCTGAGTTTGCCCTCGTTCTTCAACTGAATCAAAACTTCCTGATAAGCGTCCCTGAATTCAGTCTCGTTCCGGTTGATTAGCGCCCAGGTGGCAATGGCCGTAAAGGGAACGGTGATCAATTGCTCCTTGAGATCCGCCAGGGGAGCGCCGGGGCTGTTCACCAGTCCGTTGTAGATGGACTCGTAAATAACCCAGGAATCGTAACGGCCGGAAGCGACCCACTTTACCCCATCGGCATTTTCAAATTGATCGATGGTGTCGATTTTGATCTGCTTGCCCGGGTTTTTGTCATTATAGGTTTTGATCACGTTTATCGCTGCGTCTGCGGGACGGAAGGGAACCATGGTGAGTTTGTTATCCGACACATCCTGCAAAGATTTGATATTGGTAAATTTTTTATTCAGCAGCAGAAACTCAAGACCACCCCCGGAATTCTGGTTGGCAAAGAGGTACTTTTCTTCCCGTGCCTTGGTTCTGAAGGAATTGGTGGTGCACAGTTGATACTTGCCGGTATCGACGCCCAGCCAGGCATCCTCCGAAGTGGTACCGATAAACTCGATTTCATACTGGGGAAGCCGTTCATCGATCAGTTTGATAACCTCAATGTCATAGCCTGCGGGCTTTCCGTTCTCGTCTAGGTATGAAAGCGGACGGATGGTGTTGGTAAAAGCGTACTTGATCTTGCGGACCTGTACGTTAGCCGTTCCGCTGTCGGACTTACCGCCCGCAACGGCCTCTCCTGCACTGAAACCCAAAAGCAGGATCATTCCAAGCAGGAATGTTACCAGCTTTTTTGAATTCATCTTTTTCATTTTCTTTTCTCCTTTCATCTTTAACACTTGATATTTAATCGCCCCACAGGGCAATGTTCCCGGTTTACGCGGACAGGCTGCCGCCCCTTAAGAGCGAACGGCAGCCCTAATACAGTATGGCTCATCGGGGAAACGGATGAGCGGGGCACGGCCCTGTTCCGCAAGGTAGAGCTGGGTCATGGCGGCGGCAATCCCCGCAGCGCCGCTGCCATAGCCCGGCTCTACCGTTACCTCATCGGGAACTATCCGTTTGAACATCTGGTACCATCGCGCCCCATCCGAGTCCACAGTGGCCTCGCTGAGGATCACATCCCCGCTGCGGCGGGCATAGTCCAGGTAACGTTCCTCCTTTTTTTTCAGATACGTTCCGGCAAAGAGGTTGATGAACCCCGCAGTCCCGCAGCACCATGAAAAACAATGCCAGTATCCCGGCGAATGAATTTCCGGCGCACCGGTTCCAAGGAGACCCTGAATCAGTTTTTCATGCCATTCGGCATAAAAAGATTCCCCCGTAATTTCATGCAGTAGATAAAAGAGCTTTGAGGTGCCCACAACCCCGTGACAATGTCCCAGATAAAAGAGGTTGTTCCACTCAGGGATCCGGTGGGGCACCAGCGCGCAATCCCCTTCGGTATAGGCAACTCCGACAACGTATTCGGCCCCTGCCCGGGCTCCTTCAAGAAAGGCCTTGTCTCCGGTGGCCTGATAGAGCCGCGCCAGGGCATAGGAAATCCCCGCAGTCCCGTAGGCAAAGCCCGGCATATGGGCTTCCTCGCTGTCATCGTTGAACATGATCTTCACCATGCGTTCAAAACCGTCATAACGGACACCTTTCCCCACGGGCTTACCGGTAGAAAGAATGCCCTTTCCCACCCGGGCAGCCGTCTCAAGCCATTCAGGACGGTTAAAAAATTCCGCCGCATAAATCAGGTAGAGAATGGTACCGGAATCAAAGTTGATCCCCGGTTTTCCGCTCCAGACAAGGGCGCCGTACTCTTCCCGGGCATTGGCCAGGATCGCCTCACTTATGGCAAGGGCCGCATCCCGGTATTTTTGCTCTCCCGTAGCCTTAAACAGCTCGATCAGGGCAAAACCAATCCCCGCCCAGCCGCCGGCATACAGAGTCCACCGGGTTCCGCTTTTATAGTGGTTTCCCCCCAGGCTGCTCGCCGCAGCCTCCCAGGATTTTTCCTTAAATTGCTTGAGGATGTAATTTCCGCCCCGTTTTGCGTCTTCCAGAAAGGACGGATCCCCTGTAGCACCCGCCAATTGGAGAAAAAACAGCATAATTCCCGAGGATCCGTGGTATAGATCGATTTGTCCCTCACTAGCACCCCCGGTCGCATTACGGAGCCAATAACCCCAATCCGCCTCCCGCACCTCGATTGAACGAAGCCATTGGGCAGTTTCCAGGGCACAAAACAGGTAATCCTTTGCGCCAGTCTTTTTCCATACCGGTCTTAATTCTGCCAGCATAGGTTCTCCTTTCTATTTCCTAGTATTATAGTATGTTAAATAAGATATTATGTCAATAGGTTTTGAACAAATTTCAAAATAGGGAATTTATCCACTATTGCCAGCAGGGAGGGGCAGGCGGCGCTGCGGGGGCTGAAAAACCTTGTGGAGTCTGCTTACGCAGCATTAAGGGGTTTTGTTTGTTTTTACTAAAACGCCCAACCTAAAGCAATACCATATTCCAACCAAGTAATTCTTCTTTAGTCTCTGGTAAATCCATACTAATTTATACTATCCATTTTTCTGCTTGTAACAACCCGGTAATGGGCGGCGGTCATGTCGATACCGGCCTCGTGGAAACCATTCTGAATATTTTCGTAAAGCTGGGCGTAGATAGCGGGCACCTTGTCAACTTCTTTCGTGTAACAGTTGATCTGGTAGCGGGCGTAAAAATCGTCTATAGCAGTCTGGAGCACAAAGGGTTTGGGCTTCTTTTGGATGTGGTCGGTGGCAAGGGCGGCGTTAATCAAAATTTCGTGAACCGTCTGCCAGGGCGTAGCGTAGCCAAAGGAAACTTCCGTATTAAGGATAAGCCCTTCGGCGTCTTCATCTGACGAGGTATTGTAATTGATGATCCCCGAATTGAGGATTAACATATTGGGAAAGGTAACGTACTCGTTCTTGTGGGTTTTCAGGCGCACTACCATCAGGTTTTTTTCCACCACAAAGCCGGTGATCTCTTTAATTTGAACCCGGTCGCCGATTTTAAAAGGACGCATATAGGTGATAACCAGGCCGGCCACCAGGTTCCCAATGGCGCTGCTGGAACCCAAAGAAAAAATGACGCCTACAAAAACCGACACGCCCTGAAAGACCTTTGAGTCAGAACCGGGAAGATAGGGATACACAATCGCCACGGTAAAAGCCCATATCAATACCTGTAGCATTTTGTAAGTAGGGTCCGCCCAGTCGGCGTAAAAACCGTGCAGCACCAGTTTGCCCCTGGCAATCTGAACGGAGAAAAATTTGAGCACCCTGAGCACATAACGGGCAATGATGATGATAATGGCGATTGTAAAAATATTGGGAATAAATTTTATAACATCAATAGCAATGACACGTAACGGAGTGAGTATATAGCCAAAGAGAGTTGAAGCCAGTTTTTCCGTAGCGGGGAAAAGGCTGAACACTATGGGTACGGTAAGGAAAAGCTGAAAAACGGTAATCACATATTTCAGGATACGCAGAAAAATTTGAATGACGTCGATAATCTGCCTGGTAGTAAGGAGCCTGAGTTTTTTTATGGTCAGGGGTTTGATCTTTTCCCCGCCGGTATCGGCCACTTTTTTGGCGAGACGCTTGAACAGCAGCCACACAAGCCAGATTAGCAGCGCCTGGCCGGCCACTACTGCCAGCGAAATGCCGAGCTTTTTTGCAAAGCCCATGAGCACTTCTTCTTCGATAAATGGTTCTTCCAGTTCCTGATGAACGGATTCAACACCTGGTGCCACAGCATCCGCTATTGGCTCCTCCGGTGATCCTTCCGCCACAGGCGCGGCCCGGTCTGCAGCGGCTTCGCCGACTGCGCCGGTTGCGGTGGAAGCGCCGGTTGCGGTGG